>NZ_AZUS01000029.1:0-88253 GCF_000527195.1 Streptomyces sp. CNH189 | reverse complement strand
GGAGTTGACGTTCCGGTTCGTCTCCAACGTGGACGGCGCGGATCTGCACGAGGCGATCCGCGACCTGGACCCGGCGGAGACGCTGTTCATCGTGGCGTCGAAGACGTTCACCACGATCGAGACGGTCACCAACGCCACCTCGGCCCGCAGTTGGCTGCTGGNGGGNCTCGGCGGTGACGAGAAGGCGGTGGCGCGGCACTTCGTCGCCCTGTCGACGAACGCCGAGAAGGTCGCCGGGTTCGGCATCGACACGGCGAACATGTTCGAGTTCTGGGACTGGGTCGGCGGNCGCTACTCGTACGACTCNGCGATCGGCCTGTCGCTGATGATCGCGATCGGCCCGGACCGGTTCCGCGAGATGCTCGACGGGTTCCGGATCGTCGACGANCACTTCCGCACCGCCCCNCCGGAGGNCAACGNNCCNCTGNTNNTNGGNCTGTTGGGGNTCTGGTACAACAACTTCCACGACGCGCAGTCGCACGCGGTGCTGCCGTACTCGCACTACCTGTCGAAGTTCACCGCCTACCTCCAGCAGCTCGACATGGAGTCCAACGGCAAGTCGGTGGACCGCCAGGGCCGGCCCGTCGGCTGGCAGACGGGTCCGGTGGTGTGGGGCACGCCCGGCACCAACGGGCAGCACGCCTACTATCAGTTGATCCACCAGGGCACCAAGCTGATCCCCGCCGACCTGATCGGCTTCGTCCGTCCGGTCGCCGAGCTCAGCGACGGACTCAAGGCACAGCACGACCTGCTGATGGCCAACCTGTTCGCCCAGGGACAGGCGCTCGCGTTCGGCAAGACCGCCGAGGAGGTGCGGGCCGAGGGCGTGCCCGAGGAGCAGGTACCGCACCGCACCTTCCGGGGCAACCACCCCACCACCACGATCCTGGCGACCGAGCTGACCCCCTCGGTGCTGGGCCAGCTGATCGCGCTGTACGAGCACAAGGTGTTCGTGCAGGGCGCCGTGTGGAACATCGACTCCTTCGACCAATGGGGCGTCGAACTCGGCAAGGTGCTCGCCAAGCGCGTCGAACCCGCCCTCAGCGAGGGCGCCGACGTCCCCGGCCTCGATCCGTCCACGGCCGCGCTGGTGGCCGCCTACCGCGAACGCAGGAAGTGAACTGACATGCAAATCGGTCTTGTTGGTCTGGGCAAGATGGGCGGCAACATGCGCGAGCGGCTGCGCCGCGCGGGCCACACCGTCGTCGGGTTCGACGCCAACCCCGACGTGTCCGACGTACCCCACCTGTCCGACCTGGTGGACCAGCTCGAAGGGCCGCGCGCGGTCTGGGTGATGGTTCCCGCGGGCGGCCCCACCCAGGACGTCATCGACCGGCTGGCGAGCCTCCTCAAGCACGACGACGTCGTGGTGAACGGCGGCAACTCCCGCTGGACCGACGACGAGAAGCACGCCAAGGAGCTGGCCGCCCGGGGCATCGGCTTCGTCGACGCCGGTGTCTCCGGCGGCGTCTGGGGTCTGGAGCACGGCTACGCCCTCATGGTGGGCGGCGAGAAGGAGTACGTGGAGCGGCTCGAGCCGATCTTCGAGGCCCTCAAGCCGGACGGCCCGTACGGCTACGTCCACGCGGGCAAGGTCGGCGCCGGGCACTTCGCGAAGATGGTCCACAACGGCATCGAGTACGCCATGATGCAGGCCTACGCCGAGGGCTGGGAGCTGCTGGAGAAGGTCCAGTCGGTGGACAACGTCCGGGAGGTCTTCCGCTCCTGGCAGGACGGGACCGTCATCCGCTCCTGGCTGCTCGACCTGGCGGTCAACGCCCTCGACGACGACGAGCACCTCCAGCGGCTGCGCGGCTACGCGCAGGACTCCGGCGAGGGCCGCTGGACGGTGGAGGCGGCCATCGACAACGCCGTGCCGCTGCCCGCGATCACCGCGTCGCTGTTCGCGCGGTTCGCCTCCCGCCAGGAGGACTCGCCGCAGATGAAGATGGTCGCGGCGCTGCGCAACCAGTTCGGCGGCCACGCCGTCGAGTCGACGAAGAAGGCGTAGGCCCCATGGGGGATCTGCTGCTCGCCCGGCACGGTGAGACGGAGTGGAGCAGGTCGGGCCGCCACACCGGCGGCACCGACCTGCCGCTGACTCCGGCCGGTGAGGCCCAGGCCAGGTCGCTGGCGCCGCTGCTCGCGGACCGGTCCTTCGCCCTGGTCCTCACCAGCCCGCTGGCCCGCGCCCGCCGCACCGCCGAGCTGGCGGGCCTCACCGGCGCCGTGCCGGAGCCGGACCTGCGCGAATGGGACTACGGCGGGTACGAGGGCGTGACCACCGCGGACATCCACACCACCCGGCCCGGCTGGGACCTGTGGACCGACGGGGTGCCGCCCGGCCGGGAGTTCCCCGGCGAGTCCCCGGAACAGGTCGGTGCCCGCGCCGACCGGGTGCTGGCCCGGGTGGCCGGCGCCCTGGAGGAGGGGGACGTGATGCTGGTCGCCCACGGCCATCTGCTGCGGGTCCTCACGGCCCGCCGCCTGGGCCTGCCCCCGGCCGACGGGCGCCTCTTCCGCCTGGAGACGGGCACCCTGAGCCGGCTGTCCCTGGAGCACGGCTCCCCGGTCGTCGCGGAGTGGAACACCCGGCCGCCGGAGCCGGCACAGGGGTGAACGCGGGAGTGCCGCAAGGGTGACCGGAGAGTGCCATCCCCTTGCCCGGGCGCGTCACGCCGGCCACGGACGGCCGGTGTGACGCGCCTTTCGCGTGTCCGGACACCTGTTCCCCGCGCCCCGCTGCGACGGAGCGTCGGGCGCCGATCAGGAATCGAGAAGCACGGGCGGGGGTCGCCCGCCTAGTCTGTCGGTGGCGCGTGACGCCCGGGGCGGGGATGCCGGTCGGGCGGGCTGTGGACCGCAGCGGTGAGCGCGCCGCCACAAGCCGACCGGACGCACCCGCAGGGCCGGTCGGACGGAGCCGGGGAACGCCGGCGGGACCCGCGACGGCGGTTCCGCCCGACGGATGGAGAACCACGACCATGGTCACGAGCACGGGCCCGCAGGGCGGACAACACATCGCCGACAGTCACGACCTGATCCGCGTGCACGGGGCGCGCGAGAACAACCTCAAGGACGTCAGCGTCGAGCTGCCCAAGCGCCGCCTGACCGTGTTCACCGGTGTGTCCGGCTCGGGCAAGAGCTCGCTGGTCTTCGACACCATCGCCGCCGAGTCGCAGCGGATGATCAACGAGACGTACAGCGCCTTCCTCCAGGGGTTCATGCCGACGCTGGCGCGTCCCGAGGTCGACGTGCTGGAGGGCCTGACCACCGCGATCACCGTCGACCAGCAGCGGATGGGGTCCGACCCGCGGTCAACGGTCGGCACCGCCACCGACGCCAACGCGATGCTGCGCATCCTCTTCAGCCGCCTGGGCAAGCCCTACTTCGGCCCGCCCGGCGCGTTCTCCTTCAACGTCGCCTCGGTGCAGGCGAGCGGCGGATTCACCGTCGACCGCGGCGCCGAGAAGACCAAGACCGAGAAGGTGACGTTCTCCCGCACCGGCGGCATGTGCACCCGCTGCGAGGGCCGCGGCACGGTCTCCGACATCGACCTCACCCAGCTCTACGACGACTCGAAGTCGCTGTCGCAGGACCCGTTCACCATCCCCACCTACACCGGCGGCGGCTGGGTGGTGCGGGTCATCGCCGAGTCCGGATTCTTCGACCCGGACAAGCCGATCCGCGAGTACACCAAGAAGGAACGCCAGGACTTCCTGTACCGCGAACCCACCAAGGTGAAGGTCGGCGGGGCCAACCTCACTTACGAGGGCCTGATCCCCAAGCTGCAGAAGTCGATGCTGAGCAAGGACCGCGAGGCGATGCAGCCGCACATCCGGGCCTTCGTGGACCGTGCGGTCACCTTCACCACCTGCCCCGAGTGCGACGGCACCCGGCTCACCGCGGGCGCCCGGTCCTCGAAGATCCAGGGCATCAGCATCGCCGACGCCTGTTCCATGGAGATCAGGGACCTCGCCGAGTGGGTCCGTGGCGTCGACGAGCCGTCCGTGGCCCCGCTGCTGACCGCGCTGCAGCACACCCTCGACTCGTTCGTGGAGATCGGCCTCGGCTATCTCTCCCTCGACCGGGCGTCGGGCACCCTGTCGGGCGGTGAGGCGCAGCGCGTCAAGATGATCCGCCACCTGGGCTCCTCGCTGACCGACGTCACGTACGTCTTCGACGAGCCCACGATCGGCCTGCACCCGCACGACATCCAGCGGATGAACAACCTGCTGCTGCGGCTGCGCGACAAGGGCAACACGGTGCTGGTGGTCGAGCACAAGCCGGAGGCGATCGCCATCGCCGACCACGTCGTCGACCTCGGTCCCGGCGCCGGAACCGAGGGCGGCACCGTCTGCTTCGAAGGCACCGTCGAAGGGCTTCGGGCCAGCGGCACCATCACCGGCCGCCACCTCGACGACCGCGCCTCGGTCAAGGACACGGTCCGCACCCCCACCGGCACCCTCCCGATCCGCGGCGCCACGGCGAACAACCTGCGGGACGTCGACGTCGACATCCCGCTCGGTGTCCTCACCGTCGTCACCGGCGTGGCCGGCTCAGGCAAGAGCTCCCTGGTGCACGGGTCGGTCCCCTCCGACCAGGGGGTGGTCGCGGTCGACCAGACGCCGATCCGCGGCTCCCGGCGCAGCAACCCGGCGACCTACACGGGGCTGCTCGAACCGATCCGGAAGGCGTTCGCCAAGGTCAACGGCGTGAAGCCGGCGCTGTTCAGCGCCAACTCCGAGGGCGCCTGCCCCACCTGCAACGGCGCCGGGGTCGTCTTCACCGACCTGGGCATGATGGCCGGTGTCTCGACCACCTGCGAGGAGTGCGGCGGCAAGCGGTTCGACGCGTCGGTGCTCGAGTACCGTTTCGGCGGCCGCGACATCAGCGAGGTGCTCGGGATGTCGGTGACCGAGGCGGAGGAGTTCCTCCGGGAGGGCGAGGCGCGGCTGCCGGCCGCGCACAAGATCGTGCAGCGGATGGCGGACGTCGGTCTTGGCTACCTCACCCTCGGCCAGCCGCTCACCACCCTGTCCGGCGGTGAGCGGCAGCGCCTGAAGCTGGCCACCCACATGGGCGACAAGGGCGGCGTCTACGTGCTGGACGAACCGACCACCGGTCTGCACCTCGCCGACGTCCAGCAGCTGCTCGGGCTGCTGGACCGCCTCGTCGACTCCGGCAAGTCGGTGATCGTGATCGAGCACCACCAGGCGGTCATGGCGCACGCCGACTGGATCATCGACCTGGGCCCCGGCGCCGGCCACGACGGCGGACGGATCGTCTTCGAGGGCACCCCGGCCGACCTGGTCGCCGCCCGCTCCACACTCACCGGTGAGCATCTGGCGCAGTACGTCGGCGCCTGACGCCCGTAGGGCGCCCTGCACGGCGCCGGGCCGGCGCCGGGGTGTTCGCCAGGCCCCGGCGCCGGGGTCGCTCCGTCACGAACCGGCGCCGGGGTCACCCCGGCGGGCCCCGGCACCGGGGTGCTCGGCTAGGCCTCGGCGGCGCGGCGTGGGATGCCGTACGCCCGTTCGACGCGTAGCCGCAGCACCAGCCGGCGGTCGCGGACCATGGCCGCCCGGTACTCCTCCCAGTCCCCGTGCTCGCCGCTGATGTCCCGGTAGAGCCGGATCAGCTCCTCCACCGTCTCGTCGTACGGCTGCCCGGCGACCGGCGTCAGGTCCGCGGTGCCCTCCGCCACGGTGTACGCCCACCGGTCGGCAGTGGTCACGTGGTACGAGGCCCGCGGGTCGCGCCGCAGGTTGCGGGTCTTGGCCCGGTCCTCGGTGAGGGAGACGCGGATGACCCGCTCGTCGGGGTAGTAGGCGTGCATGACGTTGGACAGCTGGGGCCGTCCGTCGCGTTTCAGCGTGACGAGCACTCCGCCGTGGGCCTCGGAGAGCAGGGCGAGCAGTGCGTTCTGTTCTGCGTCCTGGGTCATGCTTCGATCAACGGCCCGCACCGGGCCGGCGTTCCCCGGAGGTGTGCGATGGCGGTGTTGCGGCAGGAGGCCGACCCCGGCGAGGCGGGGCTGGACGCGAAGGCCCTGGAGCGGCTGGACCGGGAGCTCGCCCGCCGGGCCGACGCGGGGGAACTTCCCGGGTTCCTGGTGGCCGTCGCCCGCGCGGGGCGTGTCGCGCACCTGACGACGTACGGGGCACGGGACCTGGCGGCCGGTCTGCCGGTGGAGCCCGACACGCTGTGGCGGATCTACTCCATGACCAAGCCGGTCACCACCGTCGGCGCGCTGATGCTGGTGGAGGACGGGCTGCTGTCCCTGGACGACGAGGTGGGCCGCCACCTCCCGGCGTTCGCGGAGCCGCGCGTGTACGTGGACGGCTCGGGTGACCGGGTACGGACGCGGCCGGCGTCCGGCCCGCTGCTCGTGCGGCACCTGATGACGCACACCGCCGGGCTGACGTTCGCCTTCTACCACGCCCATCCGGTCGACGCCCTCTACCGCGCGGCCGGTCTCGAGTCGTCGGTGGCGCCGGGCACGGACCTCGCGGGCACGACGGACGTGTACGCGGGCCTGCCGCTGTTGTTCGACCCGGGCACGCGGTGGAACTACTCGGTCGCCACCAACGTCCTCGGCCGCATCGTCGAGGTCGTCTCCGGCAGCCCCCTCGACGTCTTCCTCGCCGAGCGCGTGTTCCGGCCGCTCGGGATGACGGACGCCGGGTTCGAGGTGACCGACACCCAGGCGCAGCGGCTCGCGGAGCTGTACGGCGAGACGGACGACGGGGGCATCGAGCCGGTCCCCGGAACGCCCCTGCGGGGCCGCCCCCGCTTCCTGTCCGGCAGCGGCGGCATGGTGGCCTCCGCCCACGACATGCACCGCTTCATGGAAATGCTGCGCCGGCACGGCGAACTCGACGGCACACGGCTGCTCCGCCCCGAGACGGTGCGCCTGATGACCCGCAACCACCTCCCGGGCGGCGCCGATCTGCGCTCCGCCGGCGTCCCGCCGCACGACGACCCCGGCAACGAGGGCGTCGGGTTCGGCCTCGGCGTCTCCGTCGTCGTCGACCCCTCCCGCACCCGGGAGCCGTCCGGCCTGGGCAGCTACGGCTGGAGCGGGGTGGCCACCACCACCTTCTGGGTCGACCCCGGCCGCGACCTGACCGTGCAGTTCTACACGCAGGTGCGGCCCAGGTCCTCCCACACCGTCTACCGCGACCTCAAACGGCTGGTGCACGAGGCACTCACCGACTGACCTCCCGCGGCGACGTCCCGCCTCCCGGCCGGGCGTCAGGACAGGTGCGCGACCGCGTCCAGGTGCGGCAGGTGGTGGTCGAGGCGCTCCCGCTTGGTGCGCAGGTAGGTAATGTTGCTCTCGCACGGCTGGATCAGCAGCGGAACCTGCTCGTCGACCTCCACGCCGTGCCGGACGAGCGCCTCACGCTTGCGCGGATTGTTGGACATCAGCCGCACCGACCGCACGCCCAGGTCCTTCAGCATCCCGGCGGCGACGGCGTAGTCGCGGGCGTCGACGGGCAGCCCGAGCGCCAGGTTCGCCTCGACCGTGTCCAGCCCCTCCGCCTGCAGCGCCATCGCGCGCAGTTTGGCGAGCAGACCGATACCGCGTCCCTCATGACCCCTCAAGTAGACGACCACGCCCGCCCCTTCGGCGACGACCGCGCGCAGCGCCGCCGCCAGCTGGTCGCCGCACTCGCAGTGCTGGGACCCGAAGGCGTCGCCGGTGAGGCACTCCGAGTGCAGCCGGGTGAGCACCCGGTCCGCGCCGAGGTCGCCGTACACCAGGGCGACTTGTTCGTCACCGCGGTCGTGGTCCAGGTAACCGATCGCCTGGAACTTCCCGTACACGGTGGGCAGCGGCGCATTCACGACGCGTTCCACACCGGTCCGCCGCTGAGGCTGCTTGCCGAGTACGCCTACTTTTTCTGTCATGATTCTCGAGTTCCTAAGCAGAGACGAAAGGCCGTGACGGATATGGGTGGTTCACGCGAGCGGTCGGCGGCATACGGCCCGGTGCACGGTCTGTTGCCGGCGGACACTACAGAGGATGTACGGACGCGGGGAGCCGATGTCTCACGTCAGATCGCGGTACTTCCGGTCGGCAGTTTCGAACAGCACGGTCCCTTCCTGCCGTTGGCGACGGACACACTGGTCGCCTGCGCGATCGCGCGCGCCGTCGCGGACGCCTACCCCGTGCACCTCCTTCCCCCGGTGACGATTTCCTGCTCGCACGAGCACGCGGCCTGGCCGGGCACCGTGTCCATCTCCTCCGTGACGCTGCACGCGGTGGTCCGGGACATCGCCGACTCGCTGCGCCGCTCCGGCGTCGACACCCTGGTCCTGGTCAACGGGCACGGCGGCAACTACGTGCTGAGCAACGTCGTCCAGGAGTCCTCCGCGCGCGGTGAGCGGATGGCGCTGTTCCCGGCGCCCGAGGACTGGGAAACGGCGAGGGAGCGGGCCGGTGTCGTCACGTCGCTGCTGACCGACATGCACGCGGGCGAAATCGAGACGTCCATTCTTCTCCACACTTCTCCCGAGGTTCTCCGGCCCGGACACGAGACGTCGGACCATGTTTCGGACGACCGGCGTCATCTGCTCACCACCGGAATGTCCGCCTATACGGATTCCGGTGTCATCGGACGGCCTTCGCTGGGAACGACGGAAAAGGGCAGGGAACTCCTGGCGAGTCTCGCGGATTCCTTCGACGCGTATTTCTCGCTCCTGACCTCCGGCAGCTGACGGGGTATCCGGAGGACCGGCCCCGGCCCGTACGTCGTGCGCGTGCCGGCCGGAAGGTCCGTCGTGCGCGGGCGGGACCGCGTGCCGGCCGGAGCTTCCGGTGCGACGGGCGCGGAGTCCCGCGCACGGTCCCGGCTCCCGACGTACCACCGGGCCACCAGCACCACCGCCCCCGGCAGGCTCGCCACCAGACTGAGCACCCCGTACACCACGGCGACCGTCAGCCCCCGCCCCGCACCCAGCCCCGCCGCCCCGAACGCCCACGCGGCCACGCCCTCCCGCGGGCCCCAACCGCCCACGTTCAGCGGCACACTCATCGCCAGCAGCGCCAGCAGGGCGAGCGGCAGCAGCTTCGCCACCGACGCTCCCACTCCGGTGACGTCGGCGGCGAGGACGAACATGGCGACGTAACCGGCGAGGACGACCACCGACGAGACCAGGACACCCGGCCCGGCGGCCCGGGACAACAGCCCCTGCCGCGCCTCGGCGAGCATCCCGCGCACGGCCGTCGGTCTCCGCCCGGACGGCGCCCGGTTCATGCGCAGGGCCAGCACCACCGCGCAGGCCCCCAACAGCCCGAGGCCGGCCAGTGGGGCCGCGTGCCGTACCTGGTCGCGGACCGGGGAGGGCATGGTCATCAGGATCACTCCCCCGGCGGCGAACAGCGCGACCTGTCCGGCGGTGCGCTCCAGCACCACCGCCCGTACGCCCCGTCCGAGGTCGCCGGCGTCCTTGCCGTGCCGCACCGCCCGGTGGACGTCGCCCAGGACACCGCCGGGCAGCGCAGCGTTGAGGAACAGCGCCCGGTAGTAGTCCGCGACGGCCGCGCCGAGCGGCAGCCGGATGCCGATCCCGCGCGCCACCAGCGCCCAGCGCCAGGCACTGAACGCCGTGGTCACCAACCCGATGCCGAGGGCGGCGGCCAGCGTCGGCCCGTCGATGCGCCGCAGCCCGTCCAGGAAGGCGCCGGTGCCGAGCCGCCAGAACAACACGCCGAGGATGACCACCCCGGCGAGGGTGCACAGCCGGGTGCGCACGGCGGGGCCGCCGAGCCGTCGGAGCGGGCGGCGGGCGCCGCCCTCGTCCGCCGGGGAGGACACCCCATCCGCCGGGGAGGACACCTCCGTGTCCGTCTCGGCCGCCTCCGCCGTGTCCGTGCTCATGCGGAGCCGTCCACCGGGCGGCTGAGGGCGAGCAGGTCGGTGTGGTGGACGACCACCCGCAGCTCCCCCGCCGCGCAGGCGGCGAGCCGTTCGGCCAGGTAGGCGTCGGCGCGCCGAGCCAGGTCCGGCCGCTCCTCCACCGCCGCCCCGACCCAGCCCCGCAGCCACTGCTCGGTCAGCGCGACCCGCTCCGGGCCGAGTCGCCACGGGCTGGGGTTCAGCCGTACGGTCGCGCCGTGCTCGGAGAATGCCTCCGCGGCGACGGTCACGGCGTCCGGCCCGAGCAGTCCGCCCCGGCGCTGATGGGCGTTGAACGCCTCGGTGATCTCCTCGTCCATCGGGTGCGGCGCGGTCAGTTCCACGCGTCCGGCCACCGACAGGGTCAGCAGGGCCGGGCAGCCGGCTCCCGCGCAGGCCGCGGCCAGGGCGCCGACCTCCTCGTGGGTGAGGACGTCGAGCAGCGCGGAGGCCGTCACCAGGGAGGCGCCGGCCAGCGCGTCCGAGGTGAGCCGGGCGACGTCGCCGCGCCGGGTCTCGACGGTGACATGGCTGCCGTCGGCGGCGGAGCGCGGGGAGGCGACGGCGGCGAAGTGCAGCAGGTAGGGGTCCCGGTCGTGCAGCACCCAGTGCTGGGTGCCGTCGAGGCGGGGCGCGAGCCAGCGGCCCATGGAGCCGGTGCCGCAGCCGATGTCGTGGACGACGAGGCCGCCGCCGGCCCGCCCGGGGAGGTTGGCGAGCCGGATGCGCAGCGGGTCGAGCAGCTCGTAGGAGCGGGCGTCGGCGTCGGCCGGTTCACGCAACTGGAGCCATTCGGGGGCGTAGCGGGGCGGCTCGTCCTCGCCGGTGTCCCGCAGCCGTACGGTGGCCCGCTCACCGGGGCGGGGCGCGGCGGGTCCGGCGCCGGGGATGACCGTGGAGCCGTCCGTGCCGCTCTCGGGTGCCATGTCGTCCCTCGCTGGTCCGGGCGCCGCGTCGCTGACGTCCCGGGGTCCGGGCTGGGCGGGGATCGCCGCGGCGGGCTGGGTGGTGGTCGCCGGCTTCGTCATGCCGCCCTCCCGGATGCGGTGGGGAGCCGGCGCAGGACTCCCGCCAGGCTCTGCGCGGTGCTCGCCCAGCCGCCGAGCGCGGCCCGCCGGCCGCGGGCGGCCGCCCTCAGCCGGCGCCGTACGTCCGCCTCCTCGAACCAGCCGCGCAGTTCGGCGGCGATCGCGGCGGGGTTCTCCGGCGGGACGAGAATGCCGGGCACCCCGCCGTCGGGGGCGCGGCCGACGGCCTCGGGCAGTCCTCCGACGTCGGTCGCCAGCACCGGGATGCCCCGGGCCAGGGCCTCGGTGACGGCCATGCCGTAGGTCTCGGCGTAGGAGGTGAGGACCATCAGGTCGGCGGCGGCGTAGCTGGCGTCGAGTGCGGCTCCGGACTGCGGCCCGGTCAGTTCCAGCCGGTCCTCGAGGCCGTGTTCGCGGATGAGGCCGCGCAGGTGGGCGACGTACTCGGGGTCGTGCCCGAGGCCGCCGACCAGGGAGCACGTCCACGGCAGGTCGGTCACCGTCGCCAGCGCCTCCACCAGCCGGTGCTGGCCCTTGCGTGGAGTCACCGCGGCGACGCACACCAGGTGCGACATGCCGTCGGTGCCGGGCGCGAGGGGCGCGATGTCGGCGCCGGGTGCGGCGACGTGGACCCGCTCGGGGGCCAGTCCGTGGTGGGCCACGAGCCGGCGCACCGCCCAGTCGCTGGTGGCGATCACGGCGGGCACGGCCCGCAGCACCGCGCGTTCCCGGGCGTCGAGTCCGGCGGCGACGGCCGGGTCCAGGCCGGTCTCGTCACCGAGCGGCAGGTGGACGAGCACGGCCATGTGCAGTCGTCCCTCCTCCGCCTCGGGGACGATGATCTCGGGTACCCCGCAGGCGACCAGCCCGTCGAGCAGGACGACCGCGCCGTCGGGCAGTTCCCGCAGGGTGCGGGCGAGTTCCGCGCGGGCGGTGGCGTCCGGGCGGGGCCAGTCGCCGGCCACGGGGTGCCGGTGCGCCTGCCAGCCGAAGCCGGGCAGGTCCAGGCACACGCGCCGGTCGTAGGCGTTGCCGCCGCTCGGGGCGGACGGGTCGTCGACCCCGCCCGGCATCACGAAGTGCACGGAGCGCAGGGACATGGGGATGATCCCGCCGTTCCTCCGGAAGGACGCCTGCACGGGCACGTAGTCCAGGCGGCCGGTGCCGCCGCGGCCCGCCGTCCTGGGGGGCGTGTCGCGCGTCCTGTCGGTCGTCGTCTCGGTCGTGTCGATGGTCGTGTCGGTCACAGCGCACGCTCGTAACTCGCCCAGGCGATGTGCGACTCGTGCAGCGTGACGGCGATCCCCGCGATGCCCTTGGCGCCTTCGCCCAGCGCTCCCTTGTGGATGCGCTCGGCGAGCCGGTCGGCGATGACCTTGGCCAGGTACTCCGTGGACGTGTTGACCCCGGCGAAGTCGGGTTCGTTGTCCAGGTTGCGGTAGTTCAGTTCGCCGACGACGGCCCCGAGTTCCTGTGTGGCCAGGCCGATGTCGACGACGATGTTGTCCTCGTCCAGCTGTTCGCGCCGGAAGGTGGCGTCCACGAGGAACGTGGCCCCGTGCAGGCGCTGGGCCGGTCCGAAGACCTCGCCGTGGAAGCTGTGGGCGATCATGATGTGATCGCGGACGGTGATGCTGAACAACGGACGACCCTCCAGGTGCGGCGCGTCTGTTCCCCGCCGGTCTGGGAGGCGGGGATGTCGAGTAGTACGGCTGGCTTCCTTCCCGTGTTCACCGTCGGTCGCGTCTTTTCTCAGGTCAGGCGTGTACGCCGTGGTCCGGGTCGTCGTAGCGCACCCGGTGGCACAGCGCGGGGATGTCGCCGGAGGCGAGGCGGGGCATCACATCGGGCAGTTCCTCGAAGGGCGACTCGCCGGTGACGAGGGCGTCGAGGGCGGGGTCGGTGAGCAGGTCGAGGGCGAGGGCGAGCCGGTCCCCGTAACCGCGGTGGGCGCGGGCCGGGGAGACCGTGCCGACCTGGCTGCCCCGGACGGTCAGCCGCCGGGAGTGGAACGCCTCGCCGAGCGGGACGCTCACCTTCCGGTCGCCGTACCAGCTGAGTTCGACGACGGTGCCTTCGGGGCGGAGCAGTTCCAGGGCCCGGCCGAGTCCCTGTTCGGTGGCGCTGGCGTGCACCACCAGGTCGCACTCACCGTCCGCGTCGGCGGGCAGGGCGAAGTCCACGCCGAGGGCCTCGGCGGTCTTCGCCCGCGCGGGGTCGGCGTCGACCAGCTGGACCCGCACGCCGGGGAAGCGGGCGAGCAGGGCGGCCACCGAGCTGCCGACCATCCCGCCGCCGACGACTGCGATCCGGTCACCGAGCAGGGGTGCCGCGTCCCAGAGGGCGTTGACAGCGGTCTCCACGGTGCCGGCGAGCACCGCCCGCCCGGCGGGCACCCCCTCGGGCACGGGGGTCACGGCCGCCGCCGGCACGACGTACCGCGTCTGGTGCGGGTAGAGGCAGAACACCGTCCGGCCGGTGAGCGCCTCGGGCCCCTCCTCCACCACGCCGACGCTGAGGTAGCCGTACTTCACGGGTCCCGGGAAGTCGCCCTCCTGGAACGGTGCCCGCATCGCGGTGTGCTGACTCTCCGGCACGCCTCCGCGGAACACGAGTGTCTCGGTGCCCCGGCTCACTCCCGAGTAGAGGGCGCGTACCACCACTTCGTCCGCGCCGGGTTCCGGCAGCTGCACCTCGCGGATCTCCCCCCGGCCAGGTGAGCCGAGCCAGAACGCACGTGCGGTGCGGTTCATCGAAGTCCTCCTGAACGATCGGGATCCTGCGCGCGTACCGAGTGGTGCACAGGCCGCGCACAAGGTAGCGGCGTTGATCGACTCTGTCACACGGCCGGAGGGTGTTCGGTGGCCCTGAACAACACTTACGACGCGAGGCTCGTACAGCAGGAGACCGCCCTGGGGGCGGGCGTGCAGATCCTGTTGCTGGCCCTGATCGGTACCGCGATCGGCATGGGCCCCGCGGGCTGGCTCACGGGCCTCGCGTTCGCGATCGCCACCTGGGCGGTGCTGTCCCGGGCCCTGTACCGGGCCGGGTCGCGCTCCTTCGGGGCGGCGAACCGGGTCACCCTCGGCCGGGCCACCCTCGTCGGCGGGGTGACCGCGCTGGTCGCCGACTCGTTCCAGGACTCACCCCCCGTCTCCCTGTTCGTCGGCCTGACCGCCGTGGCCCTGATCCTCGACGGTGTCGACGGCAAGGTCGCCCGCAGGACCGGCACCTCGACCGCGCTGGGCGCCCGCTTCGACATGGAGGTGGACGCCTTCCTGATCCTGGTGCTGAGTGTGTACGTGTCGATGGCGATGGGCCCATGGGTGCTGCTGATCGGCGCGATGCGCTACCTGTTCGTCGCCGCCGCCCGCGTGTGGCCCTGGCTGACCGCCCAGCTCCCGCCGAGCACGGCCCGCAAGACGGTGGCCGCGCTGCAGGGTGTGCTGCTGCTGGTCGCGGCCTCCGCCCTGCTCCCGCACGCGGCCAACGTGGGGATCGTGGTGCTGGCCCTCGGTCTGCTGGTGTGGTCGTTCGGCCGTGACGTGCTGTGGCTGTACCGGACCTCCCGCACGCGGAGGGTCCCGTCGGCAGGGCGCGCGCCGCGACCGGAGCTCGTGACGAGCTGACGTCTCCGAAGGGGCACCGCCCCGCCGGAGTCACCGAACCGGCGTGCGCCAAGGGCGAGTGGCGTTCGTACCACAGCGCCCCAGCCCCTACTCGATCCCCGTGGCGTCGAGCAGCCGCACCAGGTCCTTGCGTCCGTACCCGAGCAGTCTCGACCGGTGCGCGGCCATCAGCACCAGATGCGCCACCACCTCGGCCGCGTAGCCGTTCTTGGTGCCGGCGTCGAACCACTCGCCGGGTTTCTCTACCCCCAGGCTGTTCATCACCACCCCGTGGTCGCGGCGGACCTCCGCGACGGTGCCGGCGACGGCGTCAAGCAGCGTCTTCCCCGGCCGCTCGCACTCCAGGGCGAAGTGCCCGTGGTCCGCTGGCACGCACCCCTCGGGCGGCCGCTCCCTCAGCCCCGCGTACGGCTCCTCCTCGACACCGCAGCCCAGGTCCTCCTCGTGCACCAGACAGAAGCGATGGTGTCCCGGCGTGACCGGGGGCGGCGCAGGCGTGTACTCCCACCCGGCGTCCTCGTACAGCTGCCGTTTCACCTCCTCCTCTTCGGCGTGGGTCACGGTGAAGCCGTTGGCGTCGTTGCGCCCGGTGGTCGTGCCGTCGGCGTTGCGGTGGAAGTGCAGTCCCATGAGGTGCTCCCTCGTCGCTGGTGGGAGGCGCGGGCCGTGGCCCTCGTCCTCCCTCTCGGCCGGGGACGACCGCCGTCCCCGTCACCAGCTCGAACGGCCCGCACGACCGCCGCGTGCCCGCTTCGCCCGTTATCACCTGATCGCGTGAAACAGGCAGCGGCGGGAACTCTTCCGCGGGCTCCCACCTGCGGTTGTTAGGCTCCGCGGGTGAGGATTCCGGGACCCGAAGAGATCCGCGCGCTGCACGAGAAGCACGCGCCGACGGCCGAGGCGTTCGCCTCCGTCCACCGCCACTGCGAGGTCGTCTGGAGCGTCGCCGAGCAGCTGCTGACCTCGCCGCACCTCGCCCACGTCGACGCCGAACTCGTCCGGGCGGGCTGCCTCCTGCACGACATCGGCGTCTACCGTCTCTACGGCGAGGACGGCCGGCTGGACCACAAGAACTACATCCGGCACGGCCTGCTCGGCCAGGAGATCCTCGAGGGCGAGGGCTTCCCGGAGACCCTGTGCCGCTTCTGCTCGCACCACACCGGGGTCGGACTCACCCGGCACGACGTCGAGAGCCAGGGCCTCCCCGTCCCGCCCGCCGACTACCTGGCGGAGACGGCGGAGGAGCGCCTGGTGATGTACGCGGACAAGTTCCACTCCAAGTCGCGGCCGTCGCGGTTCCTCTCCGCCGACGCCTACGCCGCCCACGTCCGTCGCTTCGGCGAGGACAAGGTGACCGCGTTCGAGGCCCTGCGCGCGGAGTTCGGCGATCCGGACCTCGCCCGCCTGACGCCCTGCGCGGAGGTGCCGCCCGCGTGACAGCGGCGGACGGTCCGGCCGCCCGTAGGTGACCGAAGCGCGAGAGTTCGAACCGCCCGCCGCTCACTCCTCCGGCAGGTGGGCGTCCGGCGCGTCCGGCCGGTGGTCGGGGAGGTTGGAGCGGGTGGACGCCTCGTGCCGTACCCGCAGGAACTCCAGGTACCGCTCGTACTGGTCGAGGCTGTCGGCGATGAGCTGCTCCTTGGTGTAGCCCATCACGTCGTAGTCCTGGTTGCCCTCGGCGAGCCGGACCTCGAACCGTACATAGGTGTCGGCCCCGCCGACCGAACGCGTCGCGAACGCGGGGGTGGGCATCTCGACGGGCCAGACCTCGTAGACGAACTCGTCGCCCTCGCCGACCGGGACGCGCAGGCCGACGTGGGTGAGGCCGTTCTCCTCGACGGTCCCTTCCAGCACCTCCGCCTCCGCTCCCTGCTGCTGCAGCTCGTGCGCCACCTCCTGGAACGCGGGGCGGCACACCTGGTCGACGAAGCGCACGGCCGCCCGCCGGCCCGGGAACGACATCGCCCGCGCCAGCCGGTGCCGCCAGTTCGGCGCCCCCGGCAGACCGTGCTGCGCCGTGCGCCCGGAGAGCGATCCGGGCAGCGTGGTGACACGGGCCTCGACCTTCATCCGTTCGGTCCTCAGGGCGAGATAGAGCCCCGCCATGATCAAGAACATGACGAAGGAGAAGGGCAGGCCCATGATGATGGTGGCGTTGGTGAGGGCCTGCACACCGCCCACGATGAGCATCGCCAGCGTGAGCAGACCGGTCGCCACCGCCCAGAAGATGCGCAGGTACGTGGGCGCGTCGGTCATCGGAGTGGGCAGGTCCGCGCTGAGGTTGCCCATCACCAGGGCGCCGGAGTCGGCGGAGGTGACGTACAGCAGCAGGCCGACGAACGTGGCGAGTCCGGCGCTGAACATGAAGCCGGGGAACTGCTCCAGCAGGTTGTAGAAACCCTGCTCGGGGACGTTCATCGCGGTCTCGCCGAACTCCTTGTTGCCGTCGCGCACCAGGAACAGGGCGCTGTTCCCGAAGATCGCCAGGAAGAGCCCGGTGAAGAGGAAGGGGATGACCAGCGTCGCGGCCACGAACTCGCGCAGGGTGCGACCTCGGGAGATACGCGCCAGGAACAGGCCGACGAACGGCGCCCAGGCGACCCACCACGCCCAGAAGAACAGCGTCCACGCGTCGAGCCACTCGGTGGGCTGGTCGTAGGCGAAGGTGTTCAGGGTCATCGACGGGAAGCCGCTGACGTAGTCACCGACGTTCTGGACGATGGCGTTGAGCAGTCGGAACGGGTGGCCCACGACGAGGATGTAGAACATCAGCAGGGCGGCGAGCAGGATGTTGAGCTGCGACAGCCGGCGGATGCCCTTGTCCACGCCGGACACCGCGGACACGGTGGCCATGCCCACCGCGATGACGATGAGGGCGATCTGCGCGGTGAGCCCTTCAGGGATGCCGAACAGCGCCTTCAGGCCGTAGTTGAGCTGCACCACGCCGATGCCGAGCGTCACGCCGATGCCGAACACGGTGCCGATGATGGCGGCGAGGTCGACGGTGTCACCGATCCGCCCGTGGATGCGGCGGCCGATGATCGGGTAGAGGGCGGAGCGGATGGCGAGCGGCAGCCGGTAGCGGAACGAGAAGTAGCCGAGGGCCATGCCCATCAGCGCGTACATGCCCCAGCCGGTGATGCCGTAGTGGAAGAGCGTCCACACGACCGCCTGCCGGGCTGCCGCCAGCGTCTCCGGGTCGCCCTCCGGCGGCGCGAGGTAGTGACTGACGGGACCGGAGACCGAGAAGAACATCAGGTCGATGCCGATGCCCGCGGCGAACAGCATCGAACCCCAGGTGAAGAGGCCGTAGTCGGGCTTGGAGTGCTTGGGGCCCAGCTTGATGGTGCCGTACTTGGACGCGGCGATGAAGATGACGAACAGCAGGTAGAGGGTCGCGGCGAGGAAGTAGTACCAGCCGAACCAGTGCGAGATCTTGCCGACCACCACACCGATGGCGTCCTCCGCGCCCGTCGGGGTGATGATCGCCCACAGGGAGATCGCCAGGACGAAGAGGGCCGCCCCGAAGAAGACCACGGGCTTGACCCGCACCGGGCCCGCGGGCTCGTCCTCCGCCGGCACCTCGTCCGGCGTTCCGGGACCCTTCTCACCAACCGTCGACACGTCACTTTCCTCCTCGGCCTCGGCTGCCGTCCGCCGCTCCGGCTGTCCGGTCCACGGCGTGGGTGCCCGGAACGCGCCCGGTCGCCGACGCGCGTATACCCGGAAGGCCCGGAGTCATCGCGGTCACCGCGTCGCCGCCCCGTCGCCCGGTCCCGGGCGGCCGGTGATGAGGTCGGCGGCGCGTTCGGCGGCGAGCAGCACCGTCACCATGGGGTTGATGGTGGGCATCGTCGGGAAGACCGACGCGTCCACGATGCGTACGCCCTCGGCGCCGCGCAGCCGCATCTCCGGGTCGCAGACCGCGAGGGGGTCGTCCGCCGCGCCCATCCGGCAGGTGCCCGCCGGGTGGTAGACGGTGTGGGCCACGCGACGCCCGTACTCCGACAGGTCGGCGTCGGAGGTGACGGACGGTCCGGGCGCGACCTCGCGGACGAGCCAGTCCTTCAGCGGATCGGTCGCCGCGACCTCCCGCGCCAGCTTGAGCCCCTCCACGACGGTGCGCTCGTCGTGGCCCTCGGGGTCGGTGAAGTAGCGGAAGTCCAGAGCGGGATGCTCGGTCGGGTTCGAACTGCGCAGGTACATGCGGCCGGTGGAGCGGGCCCGCGGCACGTTCGGCGTCATGCACACCCCGTGCTCGGGCACCGGGTAGCCGAGCCGTTCGGTGTTGACGGTGAACGGCACCTGGTAGAAGTGGAACATCAGGTCGGGGCGCGGCTGCCCCTTGTCCATGCGCAGGAACAGACCGGCGTCGGAGTCCATCGCGGAGTTGGGCGGCAGCGGGCCGCGGGTCTCCCAGACGATCACCGACTCGGGGTGGTCCAGCAGGTTCTCCCCCACGCCCGGCAGGTCGACGGTGACGTCGATACCGAGCCGGCGCAGATCGTCGGCGGGACCGATGCCGGACAGCATCAGCAGGCGCGGGGTGTCGATCGCCCCGGCGCACAGCAGCAGTTCACGGTTGGCCCGTACGGTGGCGGGCTCTCCGTCGGCGCCGCGCACCGCGACCCGGGTGAGCCGTCCCGCCTCGTCGGTGAGCAGCCGGTGCGCCCAGGTCTCCAGCAGCAGCGTGAGGTTGGGGCGGTCCAGGACGGGGTGCAGGTAGGCGACGGACGCGGAGGAACGCAGGTTGCCCTCCGGCTCGTAGGCGAGGGAGAAGAAGCCGGTGCCGTCGGCGAACGGTTCGGCGTTGAAGTCGTCGACGACGGGGACGCCGGTGGCGCGGGCGGCGGCGGTGACGAAGTCCTTGGCGATGGGGTTCCGGTCGGCCTCCGCCACCGGCACGATGTGGGTCTGGAGCCGGTCGCGGTACGGCAGGATCGTCCCCGGGTCCCAGCCGGTGCAGCCGGCGGCCACCCAGTCGTCGAGGTCCTGCGGCAGCGGCAGGAAGCTGATCAGGGTGTTGTGGGAGGAGCAGCCGCCGAGGACGCGGGCGCGCGAGTGCAGGATGTGGGAGTTGCCGCGCGGCTGCTCGACGGTGGTGTAGCCGTAGTCGAACTCCGAGCCGAGCAGGTTGATCCAGTTGCGCAGCCGCAGGATGCGGTCGTCACCCACGTCGGTGGGTCCGCCCTCGATGACGCAGACGCGGCAGTCGGGGTCCTCGCTGAGGCGGGCGGCGAGCACGCATCCGGCGGTGCCGCCGCCGACGATGACGTAGTCGTAGTCCGACTCCGCGCCGTGAGGGGTGGTGGAGGCCATGAGCTGCCTTTCTTCGGGACCGTCGGGTGAGGGGAGGGAGCGGCGCGCTGCGGATCGGGTGGGTCGAGGAGCCGTTGGTACCGCTCAGCTGCCGCCGCTCTCGCCCTTGAACCAGCCGGAGGGCCCCGGGTTCAGGTTCTGGTAGATGTGCTTGGCCTCCTGGTACTCGCGCAGACCCGTGGGCCCGAGCTCGCGCCCGACACCGGAGCGGCCGAAGCCGCCCCATTCGGCCTGCGGGACGTAGGGGTGGAAGTCGTTGATCCACACGGTGCCGTGCCGCAGCCGCTGTGCGACGCGCTGCGCGCGGCTGGCCTCGGAGGTCCAGACACCGCCGGCCAGGCCGTAACGGGTGTCGTTGGCGAGTTCCACGGCCTCGTCCTCGGTGCGGAACCGCTCGACGGTGACCACGGGTCCGAACACCTCCTCCTGCACGATGCGCATGGACCGGTCGCAGTCGGCGAAGATGGTCGGCAGCAGGAAGTAGCCGCTGCTCAGCGCGGGGTCGTCGGGGCGGGTGCCGCCGGTGACGAGCCGGGCGCCCTCCTCCTTGCCGAGAGCGATGTAGCCCTCGACCTTCTCCCGGTGCTCGGCGGAGCTGAGAGGCCCGCTCTCGGTGCCCTCCTCCATGCCGTTGCCGAGCCGGATCTGGCGGGCGCGCGCGGCGAAGGCCTCGACGAAGCGGTCGTGCAGCGAATCCTCGACCAGCAGACGGGACCCGGCGGAACAGACCTGCCCGGCGTGCAGGAAGGAGGCGTCCAGGGCGTAGTCGACGGCGGCGTCGAAGTCGGCGTCCGCGAAGACGATGTTGGGGTTCTTGCCGCCGAGTTCCAGAGCGATGTTCTTCGGCCCCTCGGCGGCGGCCGCCATGATGGCGCGCCCGGTGGACAGTCCGCCGGTGAAGGAGACCAGGTCGACCTCTGGGTGGGCGGTCATGGCCGCGCCGACGGTCGCGCCGGAGCCGAGCACCAGGTTGGCGACACCGCGCGGGGCGCCGGCCTCCTCGATCAGCCGGAACAGGGCGATGGTGGTGAGCGGGGTGGTCTCGCTGGGCTTGAGGACGATGGTGTTGCCGGCCGCCAGCGCGGGCGCCACCTTCCAGGACGCCTGGAGCAGCGGGTAGTTCCAGGGGGCGATGAGCGCGCACACGCCGACGGGCTGGTAGACGACGCGGCTGAGGACGTCGGGGCCGACGTCCACGACCCGCCCGCCGTCCTTGCCGGCGAGCTCCGCGAAGTAGCGGAAGGCGTTCGCCACGTCCTCCACGTCGAAGCGGCCCTCGGCCAGCGTCTTGCCGGTGTCCAGGGTCTCGGTGCGGGCGATCTCGTCGATGTCGCGCAGCAGCAGGTCGTGCACCCGCATCAGCAGGTCCACACGGCGGCGGGTGGGGGCGTTCGCCCAGTCCTCCTCGTCGAAGGCGCGCCGGGCGGCCCGCACCGCCCGGTCCACGTCGGAGGCGTCCGCCTCGTCGACGGTGGTGATGACGGAGGCGTCGTACGGATTGATCACGTCCCGCCGCCCTCCGCCGGCGGCGTTCGTCCACTCCCCGTCGATGTACAGCTCACCCATGGCGGGCGCCTCCTTCACATCCGACCGGTACCGATCGGTTCGCCGGCCGGCAACACCGCTCATCGTGCGGTCGACGGCCACGGCGTGCACGGCCACCACCGCGACCGGGTGGTCCGGTGACTCGGTCGGGCTAGCGATCGGCCGGGACGGGCGTCCCTGGGGACAACACGGGAGGGGGCGTCCCCGACGGGATGACGGGAGGGAGCGTCCCCGAGGGCATCAGACGGCGACGCACGCGTCGGCGAGAGGAGGCCGACGGGATGCGCGCCGGACGGATGGGGCCGACCGGCGCGGCGGCACGGCCCGTGCGATGTGTGAGCCGCGTGGCGGGACCGCGCGCCACGTGTGAATCCTTCACGGTTCCGGGTGGCGTTCACCACAGCACCGGAGCAAAGCACCCCAGTCGAGGAACGCGGCACGCCCCGTTGGACGGCCGGGATGACGGTGGTTCACGCCAGTCCGGCACATGGACCAGCCATGTCGCGCGCCTCCCCGAAAACGAATCACACCACTACACCTGCTCTATGATCGTTTAATTGTTGACTTCATCGCGCTTGCAACTACTCCCTGGTGGTTGCCGGTGACCGCTGACGCATCCGTCGGTGCGAGTCCCGCCGCGGTGACACAAAGGAAGAAAGGTGAACCGCATGGCTCTCGGACTGCTCCGGCGTCGACGTTCCCGCGGCGGTCCCGAGGCCGCAGCGGGCGTCCCGCTGCCCCTGCCGACCGGTGCCGGCGCATACAGCTGCGAGGTCGTCGATCCCATGGGACAGCCCTTGGGCGGCGCCGAGGTCACGGTGACCGCCCTGGACAGCCACCGGGTCGCCGCCCGCGGCACCACCGATCCGTACGGCCTGTTCATGGCGGCACTCCCGCCCGGCTCCTACAGCGTGATGGTCGCGGGCGAGGGCCTCACCCCGGCCCGCAGCGACATCGACATAGTCGCCGGTGCCGTCCTCCCCCCGGCGCACGTCGCGCTGCTGCCCGCACGCCAACTGGAACTGCCGCCGCCCGGCACCTGGCTGTTCGACCCGCCGCACACAGCGATCCGCTTCATCGCCAAGCACGTGGGCATGGCCCACGTCCACGGACGCTTCACCCGCTTCACCGGCGGTATCCGCGTCACGCCGGACATGCGCGACTCCCAGGTCTCGGTGCGCATCGACGCCGCCAGCCTCACCACGGGCAACAGGACCCGTGACAACCACCTGCGTTCCGCCGACTTCCTCGACGTCGAGCACTATCCCTACATCGACTTCACCAGCACCCGGTTCGTCTACCGGGGCGGCTCCAGGTGGACGCTGAACGGCACGCTCACCATGCACGGCACCAGCCGCTCCGTGGGGCTGGACACGACGTACCTCGGCACGGTGAACGGTGGTTACGAACAGGAGCTGCGCTGCGCGGCGCTGGCGAAGACGGAGCTGCACCGCGAGGACTTCACCCTCAACTGGCGCTCGATGCTGGCCCGCGGCATCGCGGTCGTCGGCCCGACCGTGCAACTGGAGCTGGACGTCCAGGCGATGTACCGGACCCCCGAGACCCCCACGCCCCCGGAGTAGGCCGGCGCGGTCCGGCGGGCGACGGCCTGCCGGTTCACGCGTAAGGGTCGGGGATGACCTCGGTCGCCGACTCGAGGACCTTCTCCACCCGCAGGACCGCGCTGCGGACGGCTCCCGCCTCCGCGACCAGTACATCGGGCACATGGGACTCGTAGAAGCGCAGGTACCCGACGGTACCCACGGTCGTCGTGCGCGCGCCGAGCCACAGCACCATCCTGCGCAGGTCGTCGAACTCGTCGGGATGCGCCTCCTGCCGCACGGTCAGCGCCCACTGCGGCCCGTCGGAGCACAGTTCGCCGACCAGCGCGCCTCCGATCCGCAGCGCCGGCCCCCGGTCTCCCCAGAGGGGGTACGCGTAGCCGTCGCCCTGCCGGCCTCCCTCCTCCCCCAGGTGCCAGCGGAGCAGGGCGAGGTCCTGCGGCGGAAGCGAGCCCGGCAGGTCGAGCGTGAGCTGGAGTTCGTAGATGTCGGCCATGATCGAAAGGCTACGAGTCCCGGCGCCGGTTCCCTTCACCCCGGGCCGCCCGGGAAGGACGCCGGACACGGCAAAGACCCCTAACTGTCACGTCCGTTGTTCTACTGTGCCCGCATGACGACGAAGTCCCTTCCCCACCTCACCTCGACCGGCACCTGTTGGTGCGGCTGCGCCAAGAAGGTCGGCGCCGGATCGTTCTTCGCCCCCGGCCACGACAAGGTGGCGGAGGCGGCGCTGCTCGCGGTCGAATACGGTTCCTCCGTCGCCCAGTTGCTGCACGGACACGGATACGGCCCCGGACACTCGGTGAGCGCGCGTGCCGTGTCCGAGGGCGTCTGGCGGAAGTGCCCGGCCTGCGACTACGTCGGCGCGCCGGCGAGCATCGCCAACCACACCAGGAAGGCGCACGCCGCCGCCGTCGGCGAGCAGGCACAGGAGGCCCAGGAAGCAGGGCGTTGACCGGGCCGGACTCCAGCCAACGCGCCGACCTCGAGAAGTCCGTGCGCACGTACGGCGGCTGCTGGGACACCGAACGCGGCCTGCGCGCACTGCGCGACGCCGGACACTACCCGCGGGACAAGCACCCCCGGCAGATCCTCCGCGACCTCGCGAGCGAGGGCCTGCTGGTGAACGTGGAGGACCGGCCGGTCCGTTGCAGCACAGTGCGGACCGGCTGAGTCGCAGCCGGTCCGCGTCACCGTGCCCGCCCTCACGGCGCCGAAGGTGAGGCCGCTGGCAAGAAGGTGAGCAGTTTCTGCGCCGAACTGAACGACTGAGATCCGCCGCGCCTCACCCCATGGCACCCACCCGGACCGAGCCCCCGCCCGGTCATCCGCAGGCCCCCTCCCGGCCCCGCCCTGTGCCCGCGGGCGCCCGCGCTCAGACGGGGACGACAGCCTTGGCCAGGCTCACCACCCCGTCCTCCTGCGCGTCGGGAAGCGCGACGTAGCCCTGCTGCTGGTAAAGGGCGATGTTGCGGTGGCTGGCGGCGCCGGTGAACAGGACGACGCGCCGGCACCCCTTCGCCGCCGACTCCGCCCGGCGCAGCAGCCACCGGCCCACGCCGAGTCCCCGCAGGTCGGGTGCGACGGCGAGTCGCCCGATGTGCAGGTCATCGCCCGCACGACGGGTGCGGACCATCCCGAGCAGCCGTCCGTCTCGCCACAGTCCCGTCGTGTCCCAGTCCGCCAGCCAGGTGCGCACGTCCTCCGGGGTCTCGTGCAGCGCGGGGATGTCGAGGGTGTCGTTGGCCAGTGCCTCCTCCGTCCAGCAGCAGCGCTGCAGCACGGTCACCTCGGCGGCGTCGTCCGGGCCGAGAGGCCGTGCGTACGAACCGGGGAGCGGGCCCTCCACGGCGTCGGCGCGTTCGCGCTCACGCAGGGGGGTCAGGGCATGCGCGACCCGTACCAGTTCCGCCAGCAGCCCTTCGGCCGCGTCGGCGTGGCGGGCCTCAGGGAGGAAGCGGTCCTCCCGCATCGCGTCCGCGATCCGTATCGCGACGGTCGAGCCGAGCGGGACCAGGCGCAAGGTGGTCACGACCTGCTTGGCGTGCTGAACGGCCCGGGTGCCGGCCGAGGTGTGGCCGTAGCTGACGAAGCCGGCCGGCTTCCAGGCCCATTCCGGGCCGAGGTAGTCGAGCGCGTTCTTCAGGGTGGCCGGCATACCGTAGTTGTACTCCGGCGTCACGAAGACGAAGCCGTCCGCGTCGTCGACGATGCGGCTCCACCGGCGGGTGTGCTCGTGGTGGTGGACGCCGGTCGACGGGTGGTCCTCCTCGTCCAGGAAGGGCAGGTCCAGGTCGCCGATGGCCACGGGCACGAGGTCCACGTCGAGCCCCTTGGTGACCGGGGTGAGGGCCTCGGTCAGCCATCCGCCGACGGCGGGGCCGAGCGCGCCAGGCCGGGTGCTGCACGTCAGGACGAGGATGCGAAGGCGCTTCGTTGTCATGGAAACGAAATTAGCCGCTAGATTGATTACATGTCAATGAACAAGAAGGAGCCCGAGGTCCGCTGGCTCAGGGCCGAGGAGGAACGCGCGTGGCGGGCGTACCGCCGCATGGTGATCGCCGTGCAGTCGCGCACCGTGCAGGACCTCGCCGCACACGGCCTCTCCGAGCCGGACTACGAGGTGCTCAGCACCTTGTCCGAACGCGCCGACGGGACCAGCACGTTGCACGAGCAGGCCGCCAAGATGGGCTGGTCACGCAGCCGACTGTCCCGGCACGCCACGCGCATGGAGGCGCGCGACCTCATCCGGCGCGCACCGGACCCCACCGACGGCAGGGGCTGCCTCCTCGTTCTCACCGAGACGGGTTGGGACACCCTCCGCGAGGCCGCACCGACTCACCTCGACTCCGTGCGACGGCACGTCATCGACCGACTCACCCCCGAGGAACTGGCGACGCTCGGCCGCATCGCGGAGAAGATCGCCGACACCGAGCCGTGAGGGCGCCCCGGCCTCCCCCTGCGAACAGGACCCCTGTCGTGAACGCATCAACTACGGCATCCTGGTCGTCGTCCATGTCCGTTGACATCGCCGAGCGACGCACGTCGCAGTTCGGAGACAGCATTGCGATCGGTACGCATCGCCCTCGTCGGCCTCGTCGCGCTCATGGGCAGCCTGCTCGTGGCGACACCCGCGCAGGCGGCGCCCCTGTTCAAGGCGCCCTTCGCGTGCGGCCAGAAGTGGACCTACGGCCACCACTCGGCCGAGGTCCGGCAGGCGCTCGACTTCGTCCGCAGTGACGGCGGCGCGACCGGCGGCGCGCCGGTGCTCGCGTCGGCGGCCGGCACCGCCACCCGGCACTACGAGGCGAACGGCGCCGGCAACTACATCGTGATCGACCACGGCGGCGGCTGGAAGACCTACTACTTCCACCTGAACGCCTTCTCCGTCGCCAGTGGCGCCCACGTCGGCCAGGGACAGCAGATCGGCACCACCGGCAGCACCGGCAACAGCTCCGGCGCCCACATCCACTACGAACAGCTCCTCAACGGCGTCGGCCAGAGGATCACCATCAACGGAGCCGCCCTCGCCTACCCCGGCTCGTACGGCGGTTACCACCTGACCAGCGACAACGGCTGCGGCGCGGGCGGTCGCCACTGGGTCGACACCTTCGCCAACGCCACGGGCTACGCGCAGCCGAACACCGCCGACGCGCAGGGCGTGCTGAACGCGGGCACCAACTACGTGTACTGCAAGGTGTGGGGCCAGGAGATCCGCGGCGCGAACGGCACATACAACCACTGGTGGCTGCGCACGGACCTCGACGTCACGTACGCGGGCAAGAACGGCCGCGGGGCGTACGTCTCGGCGTACTACTTGTCCCGCTGGGGGAACGACGAGGCGCGGGACAACAGCGGCGCTGTCATCCCGAACTGCTGACGTGCCCCCAGTTCACGGCAACGGGCGGCCGTGTAACCCGAAAGCCTTAAGTCTGTGCGATTTCAGGTTCCTTCGCCAGGTCCCCGCATAGCGTGACTCGCGCCGCCGCGTGCTCCCCCGCACAGGGGGATGCGGCGGCGACACGCAGGACACGGGAGACGGAGGAAGAACGGCATGACGCAGGCCGACGCGGGGAGCCCGCCGGACGAACGCTTGTCGGGGCACCGGTGGACGGTGCGTCTGGACCCTGTCGGCCGGGGCAGCACCGAGGTGCGCGTCTCGTGCGACCGACCCGCTTGCGCCGAGCAGCGTCTGCCCTCCGCGGCGGCAGGCCGTGCCGTCGCGGTCGCCCACCTCAAGGCCCATCTGCGTGCCACTCCCGCCCCCAGAGCCGACGCCTACTGCGTCTGCCGGGCCGACGGCTGCCGGACCCACGTCGCCGACACCGGCCGGCAGGCGCGTACCGCACCTTGGCGGTGCGGTGGGCCGGTCGTCCTGGCCGTGATCACCGACCGGGCAGGACGCTGGTGGCGGGCCCTGGAGTGCTGTTCGAGGTGTGCCGCCGACACGCCCGGCGCGCAGATCGCGGCCACCTCCAGGCCCTCCGCACCCCCGGCCCTCGGCCGTCCGACGCCCGCGGCACAACGCACAGACACGGCCGCGCCGCGGTTCTCCGACCGGCAGGCCACCGCCGGGACGGCGGTTCCGGCGCCCCGCGCCGTACCCGCACGGCGGCGCCGCCCGCCGGAGGAGAGGGTCGGTCGGCGTGTCATCCCACGCGACCTGCGGCCCACGTCCCTGCGGGACGAACTCGTCGAACTCGGTGACCTCTTCCGCGCCTATCAGAAGCGCACGGAACCCGACCTGGCGATGCTGGCCGATCTCCAGGAACGCAAGGCCCGGGCCTTCCTCACCTGGTCCGATGTCAGCTGCGACGTCGTCCTGCGGCTGGAGGCCCGGCGCGCCGAGCAGGCCGCCTCCGTGATCCGGCGCCAGCACCAGCACCGCACCGGCTGCGTCCCGGACGGCGAGGAACCGGGCGTGGCGCGCCTGCTGACCGTGTCGACGCAGTGGGAGTACACGCGTACGGTCCTCGCACACGTGGCCGACCACGCGCCGCTGCCCGGAGCGGAAGCACGGCTGCTGGTGCTGATGCTGACCCTGCGCACCGCGCACTCCGGCACGGGCAACCTGGTCGGCCAGGACGTCACCGGTCTGGGCCTGACCGACCCGGCGGACCTTCTGGAAAAGCTCACCGGCTGCGGCTGGCTGGACATCCCCGGCACCGTCGGCGACCTGCTCGCCTCCCGGCCCGAGAGCTCCACCCCGATCACCGTCCCTTCCCTGGTGCCCGACGAGAGCGGGACAGGCCCTTTCACGTTCGGCAGGAAGATGCGGCCCAAGCTCTCCGGCTGGGCCCAGAGAGTCGTCTCGGACAAGAAGCTCCGCAAGAAGAAGGCACCCGCCGCCACCCGGT
This sequence comes from Streptomyces sp. CNH189, assembly GCF_000527195.1. NCBI lineage: Bacteria > Bacillati > Actinomycetota > Actinomycetes > Kitasatosporales > Streptomycetaceae > Streptomyces > Streptomyces sp. CNH189. Next base: position 59,905 of record NZ_AZUS01000029.1, on the reverse strand, counting down.
TGCTCGCCGTGACGCTGGCCGCGTGGACGGACCACGTGGGACGCCTCGGACCCGGCGGCCAGGGCATCGACCTGAACGCCCTCGCCGCCCGGGTTCCGGTGGACACCGGCGAACTGCGTGAACTGGTCGACCGATTGACCGCGGCAGACTGGCTCGACGACGCCGTCCTCACCGACACTCTCCTCACCGGTCGGCTGACCGAACGTGTCCTCCCCCTCACCTGTCCCCTGCTGGATTGAGGTTCCGCCCCGCTCTCCTCCGCGACCGTTTCCTTGCTGCCGCCGACGCCGACTGGATGCCGCTGAGGCCCCCGCCTCCGTGACCCCGAGGCGGCAGCCGACAAGCTGGCCGCCCTCAGTGCGGAACTGGACAGCTGAGGGCGGGACATCGCCTGCCCGCACCGCCGTGGACGAGCACCACACGCCACATCGATCGCAAAGGCGAGCCGTGCGAACGGACAACGGTGCCGAAATGGCGCCGGCCCACCCGCGACAACGCGACGAACGGGACCCAGGCGCACGCCTCGAAGACCTGACGCCAACAAGTCCCTTACCGGCCAGCCGTGTTCAAACTATTGACACGTGAATTACATGGGCTTTACGTTCCGGCCATCTGAGAGCGCTCTCAGAGCCTCCCCCTGTCACGACTTGAGGTGACGCATGCCATCCCCACGCACCAGACCGGCCACCGTTCTGCTGCTGGCCTCGGCCCTCGCCGCCGTCGGCCTGGCCGGCCCGGCCGCCGCCCCCGCGGCCGCCGCCACCATCCCCGTAGGCTCCGGCAGTTACTCCGACACCCGGCCGGCCGGCACGTCCGGCCCCACGACCAACACGGGAACGCCGGTCACGCCGAAGGTGACCGCCGCCGCCAGGAACCGGCCCGTGCCGACCAACGACTGGTGGTCCTCCCTCGCCTTCCAGCGCTACGGCGACAACCCGTACTCGACCCCCATGTACGGGCACCCCCTCACCTACCAGGCCACCGCCGGCGGACTGGACGTCGGTTACCCGACGTCGCCCACGATCACCGGCGACGGCCGCCAGTACGAGTACGCCCACAAGCGCGACCTCACCATCGGGCTGACCGGCCTCAACTCACCCGACACCAAGGCCGACGCCTGGTCGGACTGGACGGTCACCCCCTACTGGTCCGACGGCTCCCGCACCCTGCGCACCACCATCGGACACGGCTCCCCGTTCGTGTACGCCAAGGGAACCGGCGGCAACGCGCAGATCACCACCGCCGGCGCGCCCAGCGTCTTCGCCGACCAGGGCAACGTCCTCGGCATCACCGTCGCCGGACACCACTACGCCCTCTTCGCGCCCACCGGCAGCGACTGGAACGTGTCCGGCTCCACCGTCACCGCCGGTCTGGGCGGCAAGGACTACTTCTCCGTCGCCGTACTGCCGTCCACGGGCGCGCTGGCGACGTTCAAGAAGTACGCGTACAGCTTCGTCACCGACTCCAAGGCGACCTGGAACTACTCCGGGGGCACCGTCAGGGCGACGTACACGCTCACCACCGAGGCGAAGGAGGGCACCGAGCGCGGCACGCTCCAGGCCCTCTACCGGCACCAGTGGCTGCACACCACGGACCCGCTCACCTCGTACACGTACGTCTCGCCGCGCGGCACCATGAAGGTGCGCGAGGCGGCCTCCTTCACCACCACCCAGAAGGCGGCGGCGGTACTGCCCGCGCTGCCGAAGTCGAACGGCGTGGACGCCGCCCGGCTGCGCGGCTATCTGAACGACGTGGTGAACGCCTCCGACCCCTTCTCCGGGGCCGTCGACACCTACTGGACCGGCAAGGCGCTGGGCCGCCTCGCCCAACTGGTGCCCGTGGCCGAGCAGATCGGTGAGACCGGCATCCGCGACCGGATGCTGAACCTGATGAAGGGCAGGCTCCAGGAGTGGTTCACGGCCGGCGGCGCGAACGAGTTCAGCTACGACAAGGACTGGAAGACGCTCACCGGCTACCCGGCGTCCTACGGCAGTGACACCGAGCTGAACGACCACCACTTCCACTACGGGTACTACGTCTACGCGGCGGCGATCGTCGCCCAGTACGACCCGTCGTGGGCCGCCGACTCCGCCTGGGGCGGCATGGTGAAGACCCTCGTACGGGACACCGTCAACCCGAACCGCACCGACTCCGCGTTCCCCTTCCTGCGCGGCTTCGACGTGTACGCGGGCCACGGCTGGGCCTCCGGTCACCAGGGTTTCGCCGCGGGCAACAACCAGGAGTCGTCCTCGGAGTCGACCAACCTGAGCGCAGCCCTCATCCTGTGGGGCTCCGCGACCGGTGACACCTCGCTGCGCGACCTCGGCACCTTCCTGCTGACCACGGAGTCGGAGTCGATCGCCCAGTACTGGTTCGACGCCGACGAACAGGTCTTCCCGTCCTCGTTCGGGCACGACACGGCCGGCATGGTGTGGGGCAGCGGCGCCGCCTACTCGACCTGGTGGACCGCGAACCCCGAGGAGATCCACGGCATCAACGTCCTTCCGGTCACCGGCGGTTCGCTGCACCTGGGCGGTGAGAAGGCCGCGATCCGGCGCAACCTCGCCGAGATGGAACGGGAGAACGGCGGTCCCGCCGTCGAGTGGCGCGACCTCCTCTGGGAGTTCGAGTCGTTCGCCGACCCGGCCTCGGCGAAGGCGAAGTGGGACGCGGGCAACGGCGGCTACACCCCGGAAGAGGGAGAGTCGAAGGCGCACACCTACCACTGGATCAACAGCCTCGCCACTCTCGGTGCACCGGACGCGACGGTGACGGGTGACATCCCCACCTCCGCCGTGTTCACCAAGGGCACGACCCGGACCTACGCGGCCCACAACCACGGTTCGACCGCCCGCACCGTGACCTTCTCCGACGGCAAGACGCTGTCGGTGCCGGCTCGTTCGACGGCGACCAGCACGGGGACCGGCTCCACGGACCCCGACCCGGATCCGGACCCGGAGCCGCCGACCGGCAACACCTTCCAGCTGCGCGCCGGTGGTGTCCTGACCACGGCGACCGGCGGTACGGCGGGCAGCGACACGATCGCCTCCGCCAACGGCGCCAACCGCGACGGCACCCCGTACCAGCCCTTGGTCTACGAGGTGCGGGGCGTCAACGGCACCCTGGCCTCGGGCGCCCAGACCTCCTTCCGCCTCCAGATCGACGCGGGCACGACGGTCGGTCTCGGCCAACAGGCGCGGGTGAGCTACGACTTCACCGGTGACGGCAGCTTCGACCGGACGGAGACATACCAGTACTTCGCTACCGACCCGGTGACGGGCTGGGAGGAGTACACCCAGGCCCGCGGCCTCAAGTCCGCCACAGGCACCCTGAGCGACCTCAGGGGCGGCACGGTGCGCCTCGAGGTGTGGAGCGCCATCGGCAACGGCACGTCGAAGCTGCAGACGGGCACGGACAAGTCCGTGGTGGTGATTCCGTACAGCTGAGTCGCTGTGAGCGGTGGTGGGGGCCGGGCCTGCGGGGGCCGGTCCCCACCGAGCCGGGCGTGGGGTCGGGATAGGGTCACGCCCACGGTCAGAAACCCTTCCCGGTAGCAGGAAACATGGACGTACTCACCACACTCGCCGGCTTCCCGAACGCCGCCCCGCTCGCCGGCCTCGACCAGGCATGGACGTGGTCACTCGGCCCGGTCCTGCACTTCGCGGGCGCGGTGACAGCGGACGGGAGCCGGCTGTGGCAGACGAATCAGCGCGGCGCGCATGACGAGGACCTCGCGCGAGCTGTACTCGCTTTCGCGCGGCAGCATGAGGTGGGGCTGATCGTGGAAGACCGCCCCATCGCGGCGGTACGCGGCTTCTCCGCAGCCGGTTACGTCTTCGACGCGGTGACCGCCGCGGCTCCCGAGGTGCACGGCCACCACAAGGCGCAGAACCCTGACCTCACCGCCGTCACCCACATCGTGTTCCCGGCGTACGTGACAGAGGTCTCCGGACGCGAGTCACTGGAAGAAGCGCAGGCTCGGTACCAGAAGATGCTCAGTCCGGCGGACATCGGCCGGGATGCCATGCCCTTCCTGAAGATGCGCTTCGGCAATCCCCGAACCGGCGGCGGCAGCATGAACCCCGGGCGCGCGCTGACGTACCCCCGGATACTGCGCCAGGAGATCCCTCAGCTGGAGGGGGTACCCGGTGGATACGTGGAGTGGGAGAACCGGGCCGACGAGGTGTGGCGGGTCGCGTGGGACGGAGAGTGGGTGCTTGCCGGAGCGGCAGGTGAGAGGCGTGGCATGAGCCTCGACGACGTGTTGGACTTCGCCGACCGCACGCTGCTGCTCAGTTGACGAGGGCTGGTCGGAAGTCACGCAGCCGCTCGTCCTATCCCCGGTGCAGCACCCGTGGGTTCACCTGAGCCAGCAAAGGCGGCTCCACGTCCCCCTCGTAGCCAAGGTGCAGTTCCTGCCGGGCCCGGGTGGCCATGACGTAGTAGGACATCCGTATCCCCGCGGAGGTGGGGTCCGTCGCCGCGTCGTGGTGCGTGTCGGGGATGACCACGGTGTCGAAGCTGAGTCCTTTCGCGCTGGCGCGATGCACGATCACGATGCCGGGACGGGCCAGGTCCAGATTCCGGTAGAGGTTCCCCTTGGACTCCGAGGTGTACAGCTGAGGTTTGAGCCGTGGGGCACGGTTTTGGACGCTGCCGAGCAGTGAGAACTGCATGTGCTTGGTGGCCGCGACGACTCCGATGCTCTTGCTCGGCTGTGTCTGGGCCAGCAGGATGAGCAGGTCCGCTGCGCCCCGCTCATGGAAACGGTGGAGGCGTGGGACCGGTCCCTGCCGTCCCGGGAGGACCGGCGAGCCCTTCCCCGTGTGGAAGTGAGCGGCGAGTTCCGCGATCTGCTCAGCGTTGCGGTGGTTGCCGTCGAGGTCGTGCCGCGTGCACCGGCCGAGGTTGCGGACGATCTCGTCGAGGGTCGAGTTGGTGTCCGTGAGCCGCTGGCACTCATCCGCGAAGACGGTCGTACGAGCATGGAGCATGCGGCAGAGCAGGTAGAACTCGGGCGGCAGGTCCTGGCCTTCGTCGACGACCAGGGTGGGCGCGGTGGACGCGGGATCGGCGGCCCGGTTGTGGAGCGCGTCCCAGTCGTACCATCCGTCTTCGGTGCGGGGCGGTGTCGCGCCGTACCACTCGGCGAGCCAGCGGTGTGCCGTCATGACGCGGACCGACCGGTCCGCCGCCCCCAGCGCGTGCACGGTCCCCGCGAGCGACTGGCGCAGTAGGTTCGAATAGGTCAGCAGGGCCACGGGTGTGCCAGTGAGGGCGAGCATGATGGCGCGCTGCGCGGCCAGGATGCTCTTGCCGCTGCCCGGTGGCCCGCTGACCAGATGGTTGCCGTCGAAGGGCAGGCCGTCGAGTTCCGCGCGCTGGTCGGGGGCGAGGTCGAGGTAGGTGATGGTCATGGCTGCTCCAGGGCGTCGGCCGCGGCGGCGCGGGCCGCGCTGACGATGGGTTGCAGGTAGCCGGGGACCCGCTCGCCGCCGATGACGAGGGCCCGGTCCAGGAGGCTGTTCCCGGCCTCGCAACTGGTCTCCGGCAGCAGAGCGCAGGCGTGGCAGGCAGCCCGGTTGAGGTTGCCGAACCCCTGGCCCGTGTGTTCGGCGCACAGCGGGTCGGCGGAGCACCAGGCGGCCGACTCGGTCATGCGCAGCAGCGTTTCGGCCAGCCGGGGTGGTTCGCCCTGGCGGACGAGTCCGCCCAGGGTGCCCTCGGCGTCACCGGCGGCCGTGTACACGAGGACGCCGTACTGGTCCTGCTCGGGTCGGGCGTAGATCCGCTCGCGCAGGCTCGCCGTCGTGTAGCCGGACTCGAAGGACAGCTGCCGGATGAGCAGGTGGGCCAGGGTGTGCAGGAGGACGAAGCGGGGTGACAGTTCCGGTCCGGTCACGCTCTCCAGTCGGTCTCTCTGGAAGGAGCGGTCGAGGTCGGCACGCATGCCCTGGACGCGCCTTCGTACGTCCGGATCGTCCTCCCAGTCCTTCAGCGCGGCGCGGTCAAGGGTGAGGAAGATGCCTTCGCCGAAGACCTCGACGGCGGGCAGCCACTTCAACCGGCGGGAGGTGTTGGCAGGGACGACGCCGGCCTCCGGGGAGACCCGCGTGAAACCCGACAGGGCGCGGACCTCGCGGAGCCGGTCGGCGAGGACGATGCGGCCGAAGCGGGCAGCGAGACCGGCCCAGGGTTCAGCGGTCTCCCCCGCCAGTCCGAGCGTCGTCTCGCGCAGCGCGAAGTCTCGGGTGGCCGGCGGGACCGGTGCCGTGAACGCGGCCCATTCCTCCCTGCTCAGGTCCGGCTTGGCGAGGCCTTCGGACGCGGCAGCGGTGGCGGTCGGACCCATGGCTCCCGTCTCCTCGGCGAGGAGAGCGTCCAGCAAGGCGTCATCGGCCCCCGTGTCCTCCTGGATCATCTGCCGGAAGAGCACGGCGCGCGGTGATGCCGTGTCCCGGCACAGTGACACCCACAGGTGGTGTTCGCGCACCTGGTCCGCGAGCGCGTCGTCGGCGTGGGCGGGTACGTCGGTCTCAGGGATGTCGAGCGCCGAGTGCACGATCGGGTAGTACAGGTTGCCGGCGGTGCGTTGCACGATCTGCACGGGCCTCGTGCACGGTACGGCCTCACTCGCGCGCTGCCACGGGTTGCGGCCCGAGCAGCGCATGCCGTGCGTGCCGAGCACGTCGAGCAGGTCCCGGACGGCCCCGCAGTCCTTCGCTGTACAGGCGACGGACAGCGCTTCGAGGCCGGAGGCCCGTTCCGAGACGAGGAACTTCAGTTTCTCGCGCTCCCCGCACTGCCGCCGCTCGCCCCCGTCCCGCCGTGAGTGCGCCCAGAACCACCAGTCGACGTCGCTGAGATGACCGGCCTGGCAGATCTGCACGAACCGCATGGGTGCGAGCGTCCGCGCCGGGGAGCAGGACGGGCAGCGTGGTGCCTGTCCGTGTTTCTCATCGGCGATCCGCCATCGCTTCATGCGTCGGCACGCCCCGCAAAACAGCCAGGAGGGGAAGCGGATGTAGGGCGCTCCGGGCGCGTCGGCGATGTCGAAGCGGTCGTTGGCGGTGGCGGGTGCGGCGAAGAAGCCGGAGACGCCCAGGCGGCCCGCGAGCCGAGCCGACTCGATCGGCTGCCTGCCGCGTGACGGCCAGTCGCCGATGCCGGTGGCGACGAACGACTCGCCCTGGATGTCGAAGACGGCCCCGACGCCGAAGGGCACCACGGTCTGCGACTGACGTACCCGGAGTGTGCGGCTCACAGGTCGGCTCCCTTCACTGTCACCTGGCATTCCCGGTCGACGCTGCGCATGGAGTTCGGTGTCTCCCACAGGCCGTGGACCTGCTCGAAGCTCTTGATGAGGTTGGACTGGCCCTTGCCCTGGCTGCGGTAGTACAGCTCGCGGCCGTCCTTACGGGCCTGGCGCGCGAGGTCCTCCCACTCGGATAGCAGCCCGGCGAGTTCCTTGCGCACCGCGTCACCCGCGTCCGGCTCCGCGGTCTCGGCGCGGGCGGCCAACTCCTCGATCAGCATCTCGGCTTCCGGTGTCCGGTCGAGGACGGCTCCCGCCTGGTTCTCGGCCGCGAGTCCGAGCCGGTGCCGTACGAGGACGATGAGCACGGCGTGCAGGGCGCGACGTCGGGAGGGAACGGACCAGGGGGTGACGCTGGTGGGTTCGACGTGCCGGTAGAGCGCCCGGTGGTAGACGTCGAAGGTCTCGTAGTGCGAACGGTCCCTGGGACGGGTGGCGTTGAAAAACGTGACGACCAGTCCGGGTACGGAGTGCCGGCCCACGCGGCTGGTGGCCTGGATGTACTCGGCGGTCGTCTTGGGCTGGCCCTGCATCAGCATCAGCGCGAGCCGCTTCACGTCGACACCCACGGACAGCATGTTGGTGCAGGGCAGGAACGACACGGACTTGGTGTCGTCCCAGCTCTTCTCCAACCGGTCCAGCAGCACGGGCTGCTCGGAGCGGGGCAGGTTGCTGGTGAGTTCCTCGACCTGCTGGTCCGGCAGGGGGCGTACGCCGTTGCCGCAGTCGAGTCCGGCGAGCTGGGAGGGGATGTCGTCGGCGGCGGCGGTGACCGTGCGGCCCAGTTCGCGCAGGCTGTGGTGGTAGGCGACGAGGGTCCAGTAGGCGTCCCGGTGTTCCTCGGGCAGTTCCCAGGCTCCCTGGAGCAGGGCGGCGGCGGTGGCGACGGACGCGCGGCCGGCCGTGTGTCCCTGGGCCATGACACCGACGTAGCGGCGGCCCGGCCGGGAGGTGTCGGGCTCGGCGAAGTAGGAGTGGCGGGCGTCGAGCCCGGCGGGCGGGAAGAGCTGGACGTCTCCCCCGTAGAGGGCGCGCACCTGTTCTCCCGAGCGGCGGATGGTGGCCGTGGACGCCACGACCTTCGGGCGGGTTCCGTCCGGTGCGGTGCACAGCCCGAGGACGGCGGCCTCGTAGAGCCCGACCGTGGTGCCCAGCGGGCCGGTGAGCAGGTGAAGTTCGTCCTGGATGACAAGGGACGGAGGACGGTTCCCGGTGCCGGACCCGAAGAGCCGCCCGGCTCGGGGTTCCCAGGCGAGCCTGGCGAACTTGTCGACGGTGCCGAGGACGAAGGTGGGCGGACGGTCGTACAGGTGTTCGTCCACGACGGCGATGGGCAGCTCGTCGTGGAAGAGGCACGCGTCCCTCGGGCAGAAGAAGACGAAGGAGTCGGCGGCGGCGCGCACCCCGTAGTCGCCGATGTCCGGCGACTTGTGGGCGGGCAGGATGCGTGTGCCGCACCACGGGCAGCGGTCGAGGATGAACACGTCGTCCGGGGTGGCGGCGGCCCGCGCGGTCTCGAAGTCGCGGCGCGCCTTGTCGTAGCTGTTAGCAGTGGTGGTCTCACCGACCCACAGCCCGATGGAGAACGGCTCCTCACCGTAGGTGGCCGGGTCGGCGCGGCGCATGGACTCGAGGGCGCACACGGTCGTGGCGGCACGCTGGAACTGCTGCGTCGTCAGCAGGCTGAGGGTGTAGCGGCTGAGTACGGCGGTGCCTCCGCCGTCCTGCCCGCCCCGTCGCAGCACCATCACGAACGCGGCCAGCAGCAGGTACGCCTCGGTCTTGCCGCCACCGGTGGGGAACCAGATGAGGTCCGTGACGGCGCGGTCCGGGTGCCGGGGGTCGGCGGCGCCGTCGACGGCGAGCAGGAAGAACGCGAGCTGGAAGGGGCGCCAGGTGGCGTCCGGGAACGGCTCCGGGTTCGGCGGTACGCCGTTGTCGCGGCGGGAGCGCCGGGTGCCGGCGAGGTCGGCGGCGGAGTGGCGCATCTGCAGCGCCATGGCGTGGTTGGCGGCCCGGAACGCGTGCAGCAGTTCAGGGCGCCGGGGGTCGCAGAGGGTGCGTACGCCGGACTCGATGCGAGATACGGCAGTGCCGATCCGTGCGAGCACGCGCTGGGCGGCCTCGCGTCCCCACTCGGGCACCTCCGTGCTGAGCTGACCGACGTACCAGGCGCGGTAGGCGGAGGCGAACTCGGCTATTTCCTCGCGGAGTTGGTCGACGGAGACGGCCGGGTCGGCGAGGTGGGCGAGGTTGAGCACCGGTGTGTCGGTCAGTCCGGCGGCTCGTACGCCCGTGACCTCCGCCTCGGGCATCACGGCCGCCCGGAGTCCGGTCACCGCCTGCCCGCTGTCGTCGCGCAGTTCCTCGACGGCGCACCCGTGGCCCACGGCGTGGGTGCGCACGTGGCGGTACTGGAGGCGCAGTTCCTGCTCCTCCAGGTCGCGGCTGGCGAGGCGCACGCTCGGGTACTGGAGCACTTGACCGTCGACGGGCCGTGCCCGCAGTTCCACCTGGAACAGCATCCCGTCCCAGTGGGCGGTCTTCCCAGTGGCGGGGTCGTACTGGGCCGCGTTGACGAGGGCGACGGTGACGAGCTTCCCGGAACCGAAGTTCCTGCGCGTGATACGAAGTTCGGCTCGCCCGTCCAGTACGGAGACGTGATGGCGGTCGGAACCGAGGAGGTGTGTCTCTGCGGGGATCGCGACCCGTTGCCAGGTGCGGCCGCGCTGACCGCTGCGCGACCGGGTCAGGTAGCGGGCGGCGGAGCACTCGACCTCGAGGGTCTCGGCGTCGGTGTAGAAGCTGAATCCGAGCGAGGACGGCAGCCAGGAGTTCGACTCCGGTACGGGGTCGCCCGCCGGTGCGGTGTCCTCGGCTCCCCGCTCGGTGCCGGCACCCTCGAACTCCTCCCTGGAGAGGTCGAGCTGACCCTGCAGATCGGCTTCCTGCGGATAGAGGGTGCCCATCAGGTACTGCCGGTCGGGCGGTGCGTCGAGCGTCTCGTCGTCGCCGTCGACGGGACCGACGAGTTGCCGCCGCAGGTAGGAGACGAGTTCCTGTCTGGGGTCCATGGCATTCCTGGTCTTCTTGAAGGGGTGAAGGGACGAGGGGAGGGTCGGCGGGCTCAGGACCTGCGCCACCGGTCCCGGAGGAATCCGCGGCCGCGTTCCGCTTCCTGCGCTGCGGCCAGTTGCGCCTGGGCCTGGTCGAGCTGTGTCTGCAGGGCCGTGATGCGCAGCCAGGCGTCGTGCTCACTCTGTGCGATGCGCTGTGCCGCCTGTTGCTCGGCCTCCTCGGCGCGCCAACGGGCCGACTCGGCGAACGCCACCCGTTGCACGAGGGCCTCCTCGGCGTCCCGCAGTCGGGCCTCCAGTTCGGCGATGCGCAGGTGAGCACCCCGGCGGTACTCCTCCCGTGCCGACGCGGCGGCACGCTCCCGTTCGGCGACGGCCGCCTCGGCCCTCTGTACTCGGGTCTCCAGTTCGGCGATCCACGCGCCGGCGGCGCGTTCACGCTCGGCGGCAGCCGTCTCGGCTTCACTCAGCCGCGACTCAAGGTCCGCGATCCGCGCCTCGGCACCCTCGCGGTACTGACGCAGACGCAGTTCCAGGACGCCGGTCCGGTCCCGCTGCTCGTGCGCCGACCGGGCGGCCTCCTCGGCCTTCTGCGCCCTGTCCAGCACCGACCGGTACGCCGCGTGGTGCTGTTCCTTGAGCTGTGCGACGCGTACCTCGGCCTCGGCACGGACGCGCCGCTCACGCCGGAGCAGGAGGGCGTCCATGCGCGCGAACAGCACCTCCTCCCACGCGTCGAGTTCACGTTCGGACTCCACCCGGACGGCCGCGACGCGCTCTTCCGCGGCGCGCCGCTCCTCGTTCAGCAGACGCTCGTGTTCCCGCATCAGTGAGGCGAACCGGTCCTCATCCAGGGCCTGGTTCTCGGCCGGCAGCCGCTCGGGCCCTGCCGGCAGCTGTGCCTCCCGCGCCGAATCCGAAGGTTCCGACGCCTGATTCCCGTCCCTCGCGCCACCCAGCGGAGTCCTGGGGGTACCGAGGTCGTCGCTGCCTTCTTCCGCCGTGGGACCGACCGACTCCGGCGATGCCGCCATGAACCTCCGGAGCGCATCACGGACGGCGACGCGCGACGCGGCGCGGACCAGGGGCTTCGTGGCGAGGTAGGCGCGGGGAGTCACCCCGGCCAGCACGTCGGCGGGCGACTCGAAGAAGTGCTCAGGTCGCAGCCCTCTCTGCTTGACCGCGGAGACGACGTCCACGAGCGTTTCCAGGGCCTGGATGACAGGGCGATCGAGCATGCCCCGTTGGCGTGCCGCCCGCACCACGGCATCGGCGGCCGGTGAGCCGAGGAGCACGGACAACTGGAGATGCCCCAGGGCCAGCAGCGCGTACTCGGCAAGCCAGGACACTCCCCCGCCCAGCGGCGGTTCCGGCAGAGCCAGGGCCTTGTCCCAGTCGGCGGTGATCTGCGGGGACGCGACCGGGGTGTCGGTAGCGACGACGTCAGAAGCCTGTCCTGCCGTGTCCATGACCGTCTCCGCTGCCGCCTCGGGCCGCAGCGCCTTGGAAGCGTCCGCCTCCACTACTCGCGTCCGCTCCCGCGCGTCGGCGTCCCGGTTCCTGGTTGGCACGGTGGCGAGGAATTCGCGCAGGGCGTCCCGCACGGCCAGTCGGGACTCGCGGTTCACCAGGGGCCTACGTTCGAGATAGTCGCGGGGCGTCGCTCCGACGAGCGCCTTGGTGGGACGGTCGAGGAAGTCCTCCGGCGTTCGCCCGGCAGCCACCAGTGCGTCGAAGACGCGGCGCAGCACTTCCAGCGCAGTCAGTACCTCACGCGACAGGCGTTCGCCTTCACGGGCATCCCTCACCGTCTTGTCGGCGGCCGACCGGCCCAGCAGTGCCGCAAGACCATCGTGGCCGAGCGCCGCCCGCACGTAGTCGACGAGCCACCAGAGCTGGTCGACGGGTGCCTCGGCCATCTGGCACGCACGCTCCCAGTTGGCTGCGACGACGTCCGGCACCGCGTCAGTGGTGACGACAGCCGGCGCCGCACCCGCGTCGACAGCCTCCTCTGTGGCCAGCGCCGCACAGGCGTCGACGGCCTCCTGCGTCTGAGCAGCCGCACGGGGATCGACCGCGTCCTCGGCATCGACAGCCGCAGCGGCGCCGGCGTCGTCATGGGCGTCCGTCGTCACCGTGTGTCCGGGCTCCGCCTCGACGACCGGAACGGCGTCGGCATCCTCGGCCTGTTGTGCGGCCAGCCGGGCAAGGCGCTCCGCCCTCATCCTGCGCAGGGCGAGCCGTATGCGGAGGGACCGGGCCGCCTGAGCGGAACGGGCGACCCGTGCCGCCCTCTTGGCCTCGGCGTCGCGTTCCGCCTCACGCTCGGCCTTCTCGCACGCGGCCTCGATGCCGACAAGGCCCGCCTCGCGCAGCCGGACGCGCAACGCCGGTCGCGCCTTGCCCTCGATCTGCCGGATGCGCTCCCTCGTCACCCCGAACTCGCGGCCAAGTTCGTCCAGCGTCGAGGGCTCGTCCCCGTCGAGCCCGAGCCGCCGCACGAGGATGCGCGCCTCCCGTTCGGTGAAGGTGTCCACCACGGCCAGCACGTCGTCCACATACAGAGCACCGACCACGTGCGTCTCCACCGGCGGCAGGGTGCAGGTCTCCTCCACGAAGTCCGCCAGTGTCGCCCCGTCGCCGATGACACGGTCCAGGGAGTCGGTGCGGTGGGTCAGGCGTCGGATCTCCTGCACCTTCTGCAGGGTCATGTCGCACCGCACCGCGACATCGGCGTCGCCCGCGCGCCGCCCCTCGGCGGCGAGGGCCCGTTCGGCCCTGGCGACTTTCCGCATCTGTTCGTGCATGTGCACCGGGACCCGGATCAGCGCGCCCTCGTCGGCGATGGCCCGGGTGATGGCCTGGCGGATCCACCAGGTGGCATAGGTGGAGAACTTGAAGCCCTTGGCGGGATCGAATTTCCGGACGGCCCTGAGCAGGCCGAGGAAGCCGTGCTGGAGGAGGTCCTCGTAGTCGAGCCCTTGCTCCAGATGGGGCCGCACCAGCGCGTGCACGAGTCGCTGGTTGTGCAGGACGAGGCAGTCCCGTGCCCGGATTCTGAGGTCGTCCGGCGGGAGGGCCGTCAGCTCGTCGTCGGTCGGTTCCTCGGCGATACGGTCCGGCCCGCCCCGCACCAGCACGGCCAGACCCACCTCGGCCTGCGCGCTCAGCAACCGGCCGCCGGGGTTCCGCACGCGTCGGTCGGTGTCCAGAACGGCGTGCGCCGCGGCTACCGACTCCGCGAGGTCCCCCTGCACCACCGGTCCGGCAGGCGGCTCCTCCAGGTCCACCCCGTCGACTCCGGCATCCTCCGGATCACCGGCTGCCGAGCCCTCCGAATCACCGGTGTCTTCTCCTGCCGCTGCCGACGACGTTGCCGTCTCACCGGTTCCCTCTCCGTCCCCGGTGCCCTGCTCCCCTTCTGGCGCCCGCACCAACGTCTCGGTCCGCAGCTGAGCGGCCTCACGCGCACTGAGTCCGGCGAGCCGCACCACACCGTCGATGACCCGCGAGGTGACGTAACCGTCGGCGTCCGCGTACCGGGTGAGCAGGTGTCGCACCGGAGACAACCGTGGGAACACACTTTCCCCACAGTTCTGTGCAACCTTTCCACCGTCTCGACGGTCGCCTTCTGTGTGCACGTGCAATTCCCCCACGGGCAGTCCCAGCCGGGCCAGCTCGTGCCGCAGTCGCTCCCGCTCTGCGTCCCCCAGGGCGAGGTTCCGCACGCTCTCGGCGAAGACGCGTTCCGGTACGACACCCTCCACGGCCGCACTCCGCAACTGCGTCAGCAGCGCACCGAGCGCCGCGCGCAGAGCGGACGAGCCACTGTCGTCCGCAGCCAACCGCGCCATGAGTCCCCTCCCGCCGATTCCACAGCCACGCTAGGGGTGATGCGTTGATGATGTCAACAGATACAACGGCTACACCTTCACCCCTCCTTCGTGTACGGTAACGCCTACTGCCGCTTGCCCTCTGTCACGATGAGTGGGCGCAGCGACACGTGAGGGGGGTTCCCGTCGGCCCGGGCAGGGCAGGACGCGGGAACGTGCACGAGGGACGAAGGAGCGAGGGGCAGTGAGCAAGGAGCTGGTCGACGGCAGGTTCCGCATCGGACAGGTCGTCGGCAGGGGCAACATGGGGGAGGTTCACCGGGCGGAGGACCTGCACGCCCCGGAGGGCACTCCCGAGCGCGCCGTGGCCGTCAAGACGATCCTGCGCCGCCGCACCGGCTCGCAGATCGACACCGGTGGCGACACCAAGGCCGTGCAGCGCTTCTCCCGCGAGGTGCGCATCACCCGGAGGCTGCGCCATCCCAACCTGACCCGTCTGGTGGCGGGCGGCATCGACGAGCAGGCGGGCGGCCTGCCCTACCTGGCCATGGAGTTCCTGGACGGCGAGACCCTGCGCGACCTGATCGAGGAGGAGTCCCAGCTGCCCGTCTCCTGGGCCGCCGCGATCGGCGCGCAGATAGCGGCCGGCCTCGCCGCCGCCCACACCGCCGGTGTCGTGCACCGCGACCTGAAGCCGGCGAACGTGATGCTCACGCAGGGCGGCACGGTCAAGGTGCTGGACTTCGGCATGGGCAGCATCGCCGACGACCCGGACCAGACCCGGCTGACCAGCACCGGCGTCAGCGTGGGCACCGCCCGCTACATGGCCCCGGAGCAGTGCCAGGCCAAGCAGGTGACCCAGGCCGCCGACCTCTACGCGCTGGGCTGCGTGCTGTACGAGATGCTGGTCGGCGTTCCCCCGTTCACCAGCGAGTCCGCATTCGAACTCGCCGACCGCCATGTGAACCAGCAGCCGGCCCCGGTACGCGCGATCCGCCGCGAGGTCCCGGTGGAGCTGGCCCGACTGGTGGAGCGTCTGCTGGCCAAGGATCCGGCGGACCGTCCCGCAGACGCGGTGACCGTCCGGGAGGCGCTGCTGCCGCTCGCCGTGCCCGACGCCGGGGCGTCACTGCTGCCGCACTGGGCTGCGCTCGACCCGACCGTGCCCGTGCGCGAGGCGGCGCCCGCCCCGGCCTCCGCCCCTGCTACGGCCGCCGACGACGAAGGCGAGGAGCCCACCGCCGCGCAGGCCCCGGCCGCCGGAGCCGGCATGGACGTCTTCGGCGTCCACCGGGCCCTCATCAAGGACTACCGCTCCTTCACCGAGGGCGGCACCGTCATCCGTGACGACCGCATCGCCGGCTTCGTCGAGCAGGACCTCGACGACAAGTCACAGTGGCCGGACCCCTGGCTGTCGCTGAACCCGTTCTTCCAGGGCGGCGGCACCGTCGTCGAACTCGCCCAGCAGAAGGTGCTGCACGCCGAGTGCGCCCGTATCTTCCAGGCGAAGAAGACGGAGGGCGGCACCGTCTGCGACGGCCGCCCGCTCACCCTCCACCGCCACCAGCGCGACGCCATCGACGCCGCCGCCTCCGGCGCCTCGTACGTGCTGACAACCGGCACGGGGTCCGGCAAGTCCCTCGCCTACATCGTGCCGATCGTCAACAAGGTGCTGCACCAGCGGGACGAGGAAGGCCCGAACGCCCCCAAGCGCGTGCGCGCGATCATCGTCTACCCGATGAACGCGCTCGCCAACAGCCAGCTGCGCGAGCTGGAGAAGTACCTGCGCGACGGATACGGCACCGGGAAGGAGCCGGTCACCTTCGCCCGTTACACGGGCCAGGAGGACGACGAGAAGCGCAAGGAGATCCGCGACAATCCGCCGGACATCCTCCTCACCAACTACGTGATGCTGGAGCTGATGCTCACCCGCCCCGCCGACCGGGCGAGCCTGATCCGGATGGCGCGGGGCCTGGAGTTCCTGGTCTTCGACGAACTGCACACCTACCGGGGCCGTCAGGGCGCCGACGTGGCCCTGCTCATCCGCCGTGTCCGCGAGGCCTGCCAGGCCGAGGAGCTTCAGTGCATCGGCACCTCGGCGACCATGTCGACGGAGGGTACCTGGGAGGACCAGCGCCGTGTGGTCGCCCAGGTCGCGAGCACCCTGTTCGGTACGAAGGTGCGGTCCGAGCACGTCATCGGCGAGACCCTGGTCCGCGCGACCCGGGAGGCACCCGACACCGTCCCGGCCGAGCGCCTCACCTCCCCCGCCGCCCCGCGCGCCTACGACGACCTCGTCCGCGACCCGCTGGCCCGCTGGATCGAGAGCCGCTTCGGCCTGGTCGAGGACGCGGAGTCGGGACGCCTGGTCCGCCAGCAGCCGGCGAAGATCGAGATCGCCGCGAAGGAGCTCAGCGAGCAGTCCGGCGTGCCCGAGAAGGACTGCGTAGCCGCCATCCGCGCCACCCTGGAGGCGGGTTCACAGGCCCGCCACCCGCTCACCGAGCGCCCCCTGTTCGCGTTTCGGCTGCACCAGTTCCTCTCCAAGGGCGACACCGTGTACGTCACCCTGGAGGACAAGCTCTCCCGCCACCTCACCCGCTCCTACCAGCTCGAACAGCCGGGCAGCGGCGGCAAGTTGCTGATGCCGCTGGCGTTCTGCCGGGAGTGCGGCCAGGAGTACCTGACGGTGTGGCGCACCGAGAAGGACGGTGAGGTCCGCTACGAGGCCCGCCGCGACACCTCGGCGACCGGCGGCCGGCAGGGCGACGGCTACCTGTACGTCGACCACGAGCGGGAGTGGCCGTCGAACGTGCAGTACGCCGTCGACGACCGCCGGCTGCCGGAGTCCTGGCTGGAGGTGGACGACCGGGGCCAGGAGGTCGTCAAGCGCACCTACCGCGACCGGGTACCGCGCGCGGTCACCGTCGACCCGTACGGCCAGGAGGGCCAGGGCGAGCTGAAGGCCGCCTTCATCCCGTCCCCGTTCCTCTTCTGCCTGCACTGTGGGGTGGCGTACGAGCAGACGCGCGGCCGTGACTTCGCCAAGCTGGCCACGCTGGACCAGGAGGGCCGTTCGTCGGCGACGTCACTCGTCTCGGCGTCCATCGTGCGGTCGCTGAAGTCGGTGCCGGAGGAGGCCCTGGACAAGGAGGCGCGCAAGCTCCTCACCTTCGTCGACAACCGGCAGGACGCCTCCCTCCAGGCGGGTCACTTCAACGACTTCGTGCAGATCACCCAGTTGCGCGGGGCCCTGTACCGTGCGGCGCTGGACGCGGGCGAGGGCGGCCTGCACCACGAGGAGCTGGCCTCGGCCGTCACCAACGCCCTCGCCCTCGCCCCCGGCGACTACACCGGCGACACGGACCTCTCCCCCGGCCTGGCCCGCAACGCGGCCCGCACGCTGCGCGACATGGTCGCCTTCCGGCTCTACCTCGACCTGGAGCGCGGCTGGCGCATCACCATGCCCAACCTGGAGCAGACGGGCCTGCTGGAGATCGACTACGAGGACCTGCACTGGGTGGCCGGCAAGCAGGACCGCTGGGAGACCACGCACCCCGCCCTGCGGGACGCCGACCCGGCACTGCGCGCGGAGATCGTCAAGGCGCTCCTCGACGAGATGCGCCGCTCGCTGGCGATCGACGTGTCCTACTTCCGCGACGACACCTTCGAGTCGTTGCAACGGGCCACCGAGGAACGGCTGGTGGACCCGTGGGTGTTGTCGGCCGGTGACAAGCCGAAGGTCGGCACGGCGTACCCGCACCCGTCGCGTCCGGGCGCCGACCGAGCCAGCCTGTTCCTGTCGGCGCGCGGCAAGTACGGCAAGTACCTGAGGCGAACGGACACTTCCTTCGCCGGGCTGGACCAGGACGACCTCCAGCTGATCATCACCCAGCTGCTGACGGTGCTCGCGAAGGCGGGCCTGGTGAAGGAGGTCGAGACCGCCCCGCAGCGCCCCGGCCGCTTCCGCCGCCCGTCAGGACCGACGACGACCGGCTACCGGGTCGCCGCCCAGTCGCTGGTCTGGCGGGCGGGCAAGGGCGAGTCGGGCGCGCACGACCCGCTCACCCGCACCTACCAGAGCGGCGACGGCCCGCGCATCAACACCTTCTTCCTCAAGCTGTACCGGGAGACCGCCGACGCGCTCGCGGGCCTGTTCGCCCGCGAACACACCGCGCAGGTGGCGCCGGAGGACCGGGAGAAGCGCGAGGAGGCGTTCCGCAAGGCGGAGTTGAAGCTGCTGTACTGCTCCCCCACGATGGAACTGGGCGTCGACATCTCCTCGCTGAACGCGGTGATGATGCGCAACGTGCCGCCCACGCCCGCGAACTACGCCCAGCGGTCCGGCCGTGCGGGCCGCAGCGGCCAGCCCGCGCTGGTGACGACGTACTGCGCGACGGGCAACAGCCACGACCAGTACTACTTCCGCCGCTCCGAGCGCATGGTCGCGGGCGCGGTCGCCCCGCCCCGCCTGGACCTCGCCAACGAGGACCTGGTCCTCTCCCACCTCCAGGGCATCTGGATCGCCGAGGCGGGCCTGCGTCTGGGCCGCTCCATCCCGGACGTGCTGGACGTGTCCCACCCGGACACCGGCGACCGCCCCGACCCGGCCCTGGAGCTGCTGCCCGACATCCTGGACGCCTCGCACGACGACGGCGCGCAGCGCCGCACGGTGGACGCGGCCCTGGCCGTCCTGGGCCCGCTGCTGAAGGAGTTCGCCGACACCACCTGGTGGCACGACGACTGGATCCAGGACAAGGTGCGCACGGTCCCGGAGCGCTTCGACCGCGCCTTCGACCGCTGGCGCAGCCTGTTCCGCGCCGCGCTGGACGACCAGTATGTGCAGAACAAGCGCCGTCTCGACTACAGCCTCACGGAGACCGACCGCAACCGCGCCAACGCCCGCCGCCGCGAGGCGGAGACACAGCTCAACCTGCTGATGAACGAGAGCGTCGACAGCAAGTCGGTCCTCTCGGACTTCAACCCGTACCGCTACCTGGCCTCCGAGGGCTTCCTGCCCGGCTACAGCTTCCCGCGCCTGCCGCTGGCCGCGTACATCCCGACGATCGGGCGCCGTCGCGGGGACGGTGACTACCTCCAGCGGCCGCGTTTCCTCGCCATCCGCGAGTTCGGCCCCGGCTCACTCATCTACCACGAGGGCGCCCGCTACCAGGTGACCCGCATCCAGCTCCCCCCGGACTCCTCCGGCGAGCTGACCACGGGCGAGGCCCGCCGCTGCGCGTACTGCGGCTACCACCACGACCCGAAGGACCGCGAGGACCGCTGCGGCTTCTGCGCCGAGCCGCTGAGCTCAGCGACGTACGGCCTGCTGCACCTGCACACCGTGTACACCACGCGCCGCGAGCGGATCTCCTCGGACGAGGAGGAGCGGCGCCGGGCCGGCTTCCGGCTGGAGACGTCGTACCGCTTCCACGACCACGGCGCCCGCCGGGGCCGCCTGAACGCGACGGTCGCCGACGCGGCAGGCGGGCAGCTCGCCGAGATCGCCTACGGGGACTCCGCGACCATCCGCATCACCAACACGGGCCGGGTGCGGGCCAAGAAGGACGAGCCGCCCGGCTACTGGCTCGACCTGGCGGACGGCCGCTGGATGAACGACAAGGACGCGTCCGAGGCGTCCGGCGACTCCAGCGAACTCCCGGTGATCGACGCCGACGGCAACGAGCGGCGCCGCAAGAAGCGGGTCATCCCGTTCGTGGAGGACCGCCGGAACATCCTCGTCGTCACCCTCGACGAGGCGCTGCCCGAGCCGGTCGCGCTGACGCTGATGTACGCGCTGGAGCGGGGCATCGAGGCGGCCTTCGAGCTGGAGGACGCCGAGCTGACGGCCGAGCTGCTGCCGCCGGACGACGGTCCGCGCCGCCGCATCCTGTTCATGGAGGCCGCGGAGGGCGGCGCGGGCGTCCTGCGCCGCTTGCAGGCGGAGGACGACGCCATGGCGAAGGCGGCCCGCCGCGCCCTGGAGATCTGCCACTTCGCCGCCGACGGCACGGACGAGGGCGGCAAGGCCCACCGCGGCGACCGCGCCTGCGCGCTCGGCTGCTACGAGTGCCTGCTGACGTACGGCAACCAGCTCGACCACGCGCGGATCAACCGCCACACGGTGGCGGCGCTGCTCGTGCGCTTCGCGTCGGCGACGGCCACGCGGGAGGTGCGCGGGGAGTCGCGGTCGGAGCAGTACCGGCGGCTGGTCGCCGGGACCTCCGTCCCGGCCCCGGCCGAGCCCACGGTAGTGGAGGCCGCCGCGGCCGCGGAGCTGGTGGAGCAGGGTGACTTCCTGGGCTGGGTGAAGGCCAAGGGCCTCAACCTGCCGACGGAGACCAGCGCCCTCCTCACCGAGGCCAACGCCATGCCCGACTACGTCTACCGGCAGCCCGGCACCCGCCTGGCCGTCTTCGTCGACCTGCCGGACACGGAGCAGACCGCCCTGCGCGACGAGGACGCCGAGGAACGCCTCTTCGATGCCGGCTGGGAGGCCGTCCGCTTCCGCCCCGGCGACGACTGGGACGCGCTCGCCGGCCGCTACGCCGACTGCTTCGGCAACCCGACCACCAACTGACCGCCGCACCTCTCCGTTCCGAGGATCTGACGACTGACATGGCACTCACGTACTCCGCAGGCTCCCTGGTCACCGCACGCGGCCGGGAGTGGGTCGTACTCCCCGAGAGCGAGCCCGACCTGCTGGTGCTGCGCCCGCTGGGCGGCTCGGACGACGACATCGCGGCGGTGTTCCCGGCCTTCGAGACGGTGAAGGGCGCCGAGTTCGCCCCGCCGGTCCCCGGCGATCTCGGTGACCAGCGGGCGGCCGGTCTGCTGCGCACGGCGCTGCGCGTCGGCTTCCGCTCGGGCGCGGGCCCGTTCCGCTCGCTGGCCGGGATCGCGGTGGAGCCGCGCGCATACCAGCTCGTCCCGCTGCTGATGGCGTTGCGCCAGAAGACGGTCCGCATGCTGATCTCCGACGACGTCGGCATCGGCAAGACGGTGGAGGCGGGCCTGATCGCGGGCGAGTTGCTGGCGCAGGGCGAGGCGACGGGCCTGGCGGTGCTGTGCTCGCCCGCGCTGGCGGAGCAGTGGCAGCAGGAACTGCGGTCGAAGTTCGGCATCGACGCGGAACTGGTGCTGTCGTCGACGGTCTCCCGTCTGGAACGGGGCCTGGACCTGGGCCAGTCGCTGTTCGACAAGTACCCGCACGTGATCGTCTCCACGGACTTCATCAAGTCCACCCGCCACCGTGACGACTTCGTACGGCACTGCCCCGACCTGGTGATCGTCGACGAGGCGCACACCTGCGTGACCTCCGACGACTCGAAGGTGAGCACGCAGAACCAGCTGCGTTACGAGCTGCTGCGCCGTGTCGCGGAGGACGCCGAACGGCACCTGCTGCTGGTGACGGCGACCCCGCACAGCGGCAAGGAGTCCGCGTTCCGCAACCTGCTGGGCCTGGTCAGGCCGGAGCTGGCGCACGTGGACCTGGACTCGGAAAAGGGCCGCAAGCTCCTCGCCCAGCACTTCGTGGCCCGCAAGCGGGCGGACGTACGCCAGTACCTGACGAAGGAGGACGGTCTGGCGGACGACTCGCTCGCCGAGCGCACGGCGTTCCCGTCCGACCGCTACTTCAAGGACGAGACGTACAAGCTGTCCCCCGAGTACCGGGCGCTGCTCGACGACGCGATCGCGTACGCGAGCGAGCGCGTGGAGGAGGCGGACGGCCAGGGCCGGCGCGAGGCTCGCATCGCCTGGTGGTCGGCGATCGCGCTGCTGCGCTCCCTGGTGTCGTCGCCGAGGGCGGCGGCGCAGACCCTGCGCACCCGGTCCGCGGCGGCGGTGGCCGCGTCGGCGGAGGAGGCGGACCGGCTCGGCGCCCCGCTGACCAGCGACTCGGCGGACAGCGACGCGCTGGAGGGCATGGACGTGGCCCCGGGCGCGGAGACGGAGGAGAACGCGGGCTCGCGCCTCGCCGAACTCGCGAAGCGGGCGCAGGGGTTGGAGGGCCCGGCGCAGGACCTGAAGCTGAAGGCGCTCATCAAGCACCTCAAGGCCCTGCTGGCCGACGGCTACAACCCGATCGTCTTCTGCCGCTACATCCCGACCGCCGAGTACCTGGCGGAGCAGCTCGGCAACGACCCGGAGACGAAGAAGCGCAGCCCGCTCGGCGCGAAGACGGTCGTCAAGGCGGTCACCGGCACGCTCTCCCCGCAGCAGCGCATCGACCGCATCGAGGAGCTGGCGGCGGAGGCCGGCGAGGACGCTGCCGCGCGCCGCGTCCTGATCGCCACCGACTGCCTGTCGGAGGGCGTGAACCTCCAGCACCACTTCGACGCCGTCCTCCACTACGACCTGGCGTGGAACCCGACCCGCCACGACCAGCGCGAGGGCCGCGTCGACCGGTACGGGCAGAAGCGTGACGAGGTCCGCGTCATCACGCTGTACGGCGACGACAACGGCATCGACGGCAAGGTCCTGGAGGTGCTGATCAAGAAGCACCGCCAGATCAAGAAGGACCTGGGCATCTCGGTGTCGGTGCCGGACGAGATGTCGACGGGTGTCACGGACGCGATCGTGGAGTGGCTGCTGCTGCGCGGCCGGCAGGGCGAGCAGGCGGCACTGTTCGAGTCAGACTCCTTCCAGCAGAGCTTCGCGGACCTGGAGCAGGACTGGAACTCGGCGGCCGACCGCGAGAAGGCGTCCCGGTCGCGGTTCGCGCAGCGCTCCATCCACCCGGAGGAGGTGGCCCGCGAGGTCGCCGCCGTTCGGGAGGCGCTGGGCGGTGCGGGCGAGATCGACACGTTCGTACGGGAGTCGCTGAACGCGCTGGGCGCGGTGCTGCGGGACTCCGGCGACTCCGGCGCGGACTTCACGGCACAGGTCGGCGGCACGCCGGTGGGCCTGCGGGACGCGCTGGCGCCGGTGGTGGGGGCGGAGACGGTCGAACGGGACCGTCCGATCCCGTTCCGGTCGACCCCGGCGGTGGCACGGGGCGAGGCGGCGCTGGTCCGCACGGATCCGGTGGTGGGCGCGCTGGCGTCGCACGTGCTGAACGCGGCCCTGGACACGCAGGCGGACGGCGCCCGTCCGGCCCGCCGGTGCGGCGTGGTGACGACGGACGCGGTGACGACGCGGACGACGCTGCTGCTGGTCCGCTACCGCTTCCACCTGACCCTGCCGTCCCGGAACGGCGAGAAGCAGGTGGTGGCGGAGGACGCCCGCCTGCTGGCCTTCGAGGGCGCCCCGAGGAACGCGGTGTGGCTGCCGCAGGAGCGGGCGGTGGAACTGCTGGAGGCGCGGGCGACGGAGAACACGGCCGCGGCGTCCGGCGAGCGCACGATGACCCGCATCCTGGACCAACTGGGCGAGGTGACGCCGTACCTGGAGTCGTACGGCGACGAGCTGGCCGCCGAGCTGGACGCCTCCCACCGCCGGGTGCGCGCCGCGTCGGGCGAGATCGTCCGGGGTCTGTCCGTCACCGCCCAGAAGCCCGCCGACGTCCTCGGCGCCTACGTCTACCTGCCCGCGACCGCCTCTGTTCCCGCTGGAGTGTCCGCCTGATGTCCGCCACCACCCGCAACCAGGTGTTCACCGCCGTCCACACCGTCGGCGGCCTGCTGCCGGCCGACATGCTGGTCCGCATCTCCGAGGGCAGGGACGTCCCCGGCTCCAAGCCCGCCGACTACGGCCTGCCGTCCTCGCGGTCGGTACGGGACGAGGCCGAGCGCAGCTGGGAGTACCTGAAGCCGCTCTGGCGCGACCTGCGCAAGCACCTCCCCGAGGACACGGAGACGGGCGTTCCGGCCGGCGACCCGACCGGCCGCGCCGACACCGACTGGCTGGCACCGCTCTGGCGGGAGCTGGGCTTCGGCCGGCTGACGCCGGTCGGCCCGGCGGGCATCGCGGCCGACTCGGACGCGGAGAAGAAGTTCCCGGTCTCCCACCGCTGGGACCACGCCCTGATCCACCAGACCGCCTGGAACGCCGAGCTGGACAAGCGCCCGGCCGGCGCGGGCACGGTCCCGCCCCAGTCGATGCTCCAGGAGTGCCTGAACCGGACGGAGGCCCACCTGTGGGGCGTCCTGACGAACGGGCGCCAGGTGCGCCTGCTGCGCGACTCCAGCGCGCTGGCCACGGCGTCGTACGTCGAGTTCGACCTGGAGGCGATCTTCGACGGGGAGCTGTTCAGCGAGTTCGTGCTGCTGTACCGGCTGCTGCACGTGTCGCGGGTCGAGGTGGCGGAGGGGGCGGCGCCGTCTTCGTGCTGGCTGGAGAAGTGGCGGACCGAGGCCATTGCCAGCGGCACGCGGGCGCTGGACCAGCTGCGGAAGGGCGTCCAGGAGGCCATCACGGCGCTGGGCACGGGTTTCCTGCGGCACCCGGAGAACGGCTCACTGCGCGAGGACGTCCGCCCGAAGCCCTTGCAGAAGGCGCTGCTGCGCCTGGTGTACCGGCTCCTGTTCGTCTTCGTGGCGGAGGACCGCGACGCGCTGCTGTCGCCGGGCGCAGACGGAATCGCGCGCGAGCGGTACGAGACGTACTTCTCGTCGGCCCGCCTGCGCGCCCACGCCCGGAAGCGGCGTGGAACCTCCCACGGTGACCTGTACGAGGCCCTGCGCATTGTCCTGACGGCTCTCGGCGAGGAGAAGGGTCGTCCCGAACTGGGTCTCCCCGGCCTCGGCGGCCTGTTCAACGACACGGACACGGACGCCCCTCTGCGCGGCCTGAAGCTCTCCAACGAGGCACTGCTGACGGCCGTACGCCACCTGTCTCAGGTACGAGACAGCAGCTCGGGCCGCTGGCGGGCGGTTGACTACCGGCACCTCGACGCCGAGGAGCTGGGATCGGTGTACGAGTCACTGCTGGAACTTGAGCCGAAGTACAGCGCGGCCGAGCGGACGTTCACGCTGATCGAGGTGGCGGGCAACACCCGGAAGACGACAGGCAGCTACTACACGCCGTCGTCGCTCATCGAGTGCTTGCTGAACTCCAGCCTGGACCCGGTGATAGAGGACGCCATGAAGCGCGGCGAGGAAGCAGCCGCGCAGTCGGGTGCGGCCGACCCGTCGGACGCGATCGTGAACGAGCTGCTGTCGTTGACGGTCTGCGACCCTGCCTGTGGTTCCGGGCACTTCCTCGTGGCGGCGGCCCGCCGTATCGCCAAGCGGGTCGCGGCGGTACGGGAGCGCAACCCCGAGCCGACGTTGAACGCAGTCCGCCATGCACTGCACGAGGTCGTGGCCCGCTGCATCTACGGCGTGGACCTCAACCCGATGGCCGTGGACCTGGCGAAGGTCTCACTGTGGCTGGAGGCTCTGGAGCCCGGTAGGCCGCTGAGCTTCCTGGACGCCCACGTGAAGCAGGGCAACGGCTTGATCGGCGCCACGCCCAAGCTCCTCCAGGGCGGTATCCCCGACGAGGCGTTCATCGCGACGGAGGGCGACGACAAGAAGCACGCGAAGGCCCTGGAGAAAATCAACCAGCAGGAACGGGTCGGCCAAGGCAGCCTGTTCGACTTGGGTAGCGAGTCAGTCAAGGTAACCAACACGGCGTTCGCCAAGCGCCTGCGGTCCATCACGCTCGTCGATGCGGAGGAGTTGACCGACGTACGTCGGCAGGAAGACGCCTACGAGAAGTGGACCGGCTCGTCCGAGTACCAGCGTGCTCTGCGCGTGGCCGACGCCTGGTGCGCTGCTTTCGTGTGGTTGAAGACTCCCGAGGCGCCTCGGCCAGTGACGTACGCGGTGTTCAAGGCCCTGGAGGACTCCAGCAGTCAGGGGGTGGCAGCGGAGACCAAGGCCGAGATCGACAGGCTGCGCGAGCAGTTCGCGTTCTTCCACTGGCACCTAGAGTTCCCCGAGGTATTCTCCGTGCCGGAGGACGGCCGAGGTGTGTTTCCGGACACTGGCTGGGCGGGAGGCTTCGACTGTGTCGTGGGGAACCCGCCGTGGGACAGCGTGGAGTTCAAAGAGCAGGAGTTCTTCGCGCAGCGGGCACCCGAGGTCGCGGGAGCGTCGAGGACAGCCGTACGGAAGAAGATGATCGAAGCGCTCAAGGACTCCCCTGACACGCTTCCTCTGTACGAGGAGTTCGAAGCGGGCAAGCGGAAGGTCTACGCCGAGAGTCACTTTCTGCGGAGGTCGGGCCGGGTGCCTCTGACGGGGCAGGGAAACCTCAACACGTACGCCGTCTTCACAGAGACGGATCGCATACTGCTCGGGCCGAAGGGACGGGCGGGGGTGATCGTCCCGACGGGAATCGCCACGGACGCACGAACGCAGCACTTTTCTGGCGATCTGGTCCGGCGTGGGTCGATTGCGGCACTATACGACTTCGAGAACCGCAGTGGCCTCTTCCCTGCCGTGGATTCTCGCATGAAATTCAGCATTCTTTCCATGGTCGGCAATTCGCTGCGTGAGCCGGCGGCTAGATTCGCGTTCTTCCTGCACGACCCAGCAGAACTGGATGATCCGGACAAGACGTTTGCGCTGACGCCCGAGGAGATCGCTCTACTCAACCCGAACACCGGGACACTTCCGGTGTTCAGGTCGCGCCGAGATGCCGAGATCACGCTCGGCGTCTATCGGCGGCACCCAGTCCTAATCAACCGCCACGCCACCAGAAGTAACCCTTGGGGGGTGTCCCTCATGCGCATGTTCGACATGTCCCATGACTCCCATCTACTCCATTCACGCGCGGAGCTTGAATCGGACGGATGGCTCCTTGAAGGCAACGTCTTCACCAAGGGAGAGAAGAAGATGCTCCCTCTTCATGAAGGGCGGATGGGCCACCAGTACTCCCACCGTTTCGCCGACTCCGTTAGTTCCCGTGAGTTCACCGCCGCCGACCTCGCATCTGCGGACTTCGTCGTCCAGCCGCAGTACTGGGTCTCGGACGAAGACACCGCCGCACGACTGGCTCGGCGACACTTCGGCTGCACCAGTGCATTGCTCGGTCATCGCCGAGTGGCACGCAACAACGACGACCGGACGAGCATCGCGACCCTCATCCCGTGGGGCGCCGCATCGTATGGATGGATCATCTCCGCAGGGCCGGACGCGAGGCACCTCGTCCTGCTGGAGGCAACTCTCAACTCGTTCGCATATGACTTCACTCTGCGCAATAGCTTTAGTCAGCCGAGTATTCCGCAGAGTACGTCTGAGCAGATCCCTGTACCTTCACCCGAGGTCCTCATGACGCACTCAAGGTTCATTCAGAATCGCGTCGTAGAACTTTCGTATACAAACCATGAACTGCAGCCGCTTGCCGCCGACCTAGGTGACACCAAGGCACCCTTTCAATGGGACGAGGACCGCCGTCGACACATCCGGATCGAACTCGACGCCCTCTTCTTCCACCTCTACGGAGTCTCCCGCAAGGACGTGGACTACATCCTCGACACCTTCCCCATCGTTCGCCGCAAGGACGAAGCAAAGTACGGCACCTACCGCACCAAGGAACTGATCCTCATCGAGTACGACCGCATGGCCGCCGCTGGCCTCACCCTGGAGAATCCGCTCGTCGACGGCGAGAACTACACTTCCACCCTCACCCCGCCTCCGGGCCACGGCCCTCGTCACCTCGCCTGACCGATCTCGTATCCCGGGGTGCCGATGTCTCGTTTCAACGAAGGCACCCGCAAGGCTCAAACGGCGATCGCCGCGCGCACCCCGACTACTTTCCACTGCGATAAGCCACTTTAGGAGCAGGCGATGGACAACGAGATCCAGCTGATCAGTGACGGCGACGGACTGGCGGTCATCGGGAACGCGACAGACGTCGAACGCTTCCTCGCCTCGGAGGGACTGCCGTCAGAGGATCTCGGAGCGCGACGGCTCAAGTCCGTTTTCGGTGCCGGGGCTGCGGTCGCGCAGGCGGGTTCGGATATTGCCGCCAACTCCGGTCGCTGGGTGAAGCTGACCAAGGAATCTGCGGAGCGTGTCAAGAAGTTCGGGCTGATGGAAAGCAAGACGCCAGGCGTCAGCCATGCAATGGTGGGGAAACCCGGCTCGATCAAGAATTGGCTCCAGATCGAGAAGGGGGCCGGCTCGCTCCTGACCAACCCTGCACGTCTGGCTGGTGTCGCGGGGGTCATGGCGCAGGCCTCAATGCAGCAGACCATGGACGAGATCACCGACTACCTCGCCACGATTGACGAGAAGGTCGACGACATACTCCGCGCCCAGAAGGACGCAGTGTTGTCCCGCATGATCGGAATGGATCTCGTGATCGAGGAGACCATGACCATCCGAGAGCAGGTGGGCCGAGTCTCCGAGGTCACGTGGTCGAAGGTGCAGACCGCACCGACGACGATCGCGGAGACCCAGGCGTACGCATTGCGTCAACTCGACGCCCTCACAGAGAAGTTGGAAAGTAAGCCCAAGATCGGTGATCTCGCCACGACGGTCAAGGAAGTCGAGCCCAAGGTTCGGGAGTGGCTCGCTGTTCTGGCTCGCTGCTTCCAACTGCAGGAC
Source organism: Streptomyces sp. CNH189 (assembly GCF_000527195.1). NCBI lineage: Bacteria > Bacillati > Actinomycetota > Actinomycetes > Kitasatosporales > Streptomycetaceae > Streptomyces > Streptomyces sp. CNH189. The sequence goes on along the minus strand of NZ_AZUS01000029.1, from coordinate 31,200 downwards.
GCGATCGCGGTGCTCGAACTCGACCGAGTGCTGGACGCGAATCCGGATCAGCTGGACCAGCATCGCCTCGGGCTTCGGGTTGCCCGACAGAACCGGCTGAATCTCATCTCACGGAGTACCGAGCGTCTGGTGGCCCGGATGAACTCGGCTGCTGACGCGGCCAACGCGAAGGTGCTGCTGTACCCGACCAAGTCCCCGGCTGTGGTCCAGTCGAGCAACCATGTGGTGACCGGCGTCCATGACTTCCACACGCGGCTCGGGATCGAGTCCGGTCGCCAGTCATCAGACGCGAGACGATGGGTGGAAGCGGCAACGGAGGTGAAGAACAAGGCGCTTGAGACAGGAGCGAAGGGCGTCAGTGCCGCCAGAAACCTCGGCAACGAGACCCTCGACCGGGCCAGCTCGGTCAAGGTAAAGCTATCGAGCGAGATCGCAGAGCGAGCGCGCCGCCTACGCGGGGACGGAAAAGAACGCGACGAGGAAGGCTGAGCGAGCACCGACCGCCCCCACCGTGGGGCGAGCCGTCAACCGCCCGCCCCACGGCCGACCTCCGTCAGTCCCGCGCCGCCGCGAAGCCCACGAAGTATGCCCAACCCTCACGCCCCACAGCGAACGGCCGTCGTGCCACGTCCTTGGAGTCCCTTACGTGGACGGTCTGCTCGGTGATGGCGACCTCGATGCAGCTGTCACCTTGTGCACTGCTGTAGCTGGACTTGTACCAGTCGAGTTCAGGCGTGCTCATAGCGCTCCTCGCATCCGCTCCAGCAGGCCCCTGGAGTCCTTCGGGGTAAGGGCCTGCGAGCGCAGTCTCGCATAGCGCATGTGGAGCTTGCTGACCTGTTTCGGGTCAGCGATCAGGCGGCCGTTCTCCTGTCCTTCCGCGTAGGCGCGCCAGCTGGCGTCCGGAGTCTCCAACAGTTGGATCGGTCCAGCCATGCATGCGTGATACTCGCTGTCCGCCGGCATGACCTGAAGCGTGACGTTCCTGGGCGCGACGAGTTCCAGCACGTAGTCGATCAGCTCACGCGTCACCTCGGCACCACCGAGACGACGCATGAACACGGACTCTTCCACGATGAAGTCGAACGCCGTGTTGGGCCGCTCCTTGAGCAGACGTTGGCGCTCCAAGCGCGCCTGCACCGTAGCCTCCAAGTCATCGTCGGCCATGGGCGGGATGTCGTTTTCGCAAAGAGCCCGCATGTAGCCCTCCGATTGCAACAGCCCGGGAACCAGCCGACACTCATACGTGCAGAGGCTCACTGCCACCCGCTCCAGCCGAGCCCACTGCCTGAACCAAGCCGCCAGCCCCGCGTCCCCCCTTGTCAGGAACCGCGCCGAGTGCCGCAGCGCCCCCGTGTTCCCCAGTGCCTCCTCCGCCCGCTCCACGAAGGACGCGTCCGGCATTCGCCGACCCAGCTCCACCGACTCCACCGTGTGCTTGGAGTACCGGACCAGCTCCCCGAACTGCACCCGGCTCAGCCCCGCATGCTCGCGCAGCGCCTGCACGACGGCCCCGAACGTCCGCAGACTGTCCGACGGATCCGGCTCCCGCTCGCACTCCCCACCCGACACCGCCGGCTCCACGTGATCGGTCGTCATCCGAGGCCCACCTCCAGGTGCTCGCACTCCAGGTCCCTCTCCCTGAGAACGCCCAGAGTGGCCGGAAGACATTCGTACGTTCCACCGAACGTGCCCGTACGCTGACGCAGCGTACGGGCCGCTGGCTTGAGATGACGCCCCGGCTACGTGGCGTCGGGGGACGGTTGTGCCGCCGTTCTCACCGAGGCCGAACCCCCTGCGCGCGTCGGCGGCGCCGATAAGGTCAGCCTGTGACGTACATAGTGACCCTCACCTCACTTCAAATGGCCGAGAACGAAGGCGACTGGCTCATCACTGAGCGCTTCACAAAAGGGCTGCCCACAGGGCTCGACACGTCCGACACCGGCACCCGGTTAGCTTTGCTGGTGTGCGACAACAGGACGCATGCCTCCCACAACAGCCGCAGGGAGTTCTCCGAGCACGGCCGCTTCATCACCTGGATCGGATCCGTACAGCGCTTCAACACCGTGGGGCCGGTCGACAGCAGCATCACCATCGAACCCATGCGCAGATGCCCGAAGCCGGTGGCTTTGGACGGCCCCGGCGGAATCCTCGCCTCCCTTTCTTCGCCGTACCGAGCACACGTGGAGCAGGCCCTCACCGGAAGCGCAGGACACATCGGCGTAAGAACCTGGCAGGCGCTCCAGGAAGCCCTCCTTCGGAGCCACCCCGAGCTGGCCCGGTACATCGAGTGGCTGCTCGCCAATCTGAACCCGGTCATCTTCGACGTAGACGACGCAGCGGACCGGGCATGGCAGGAGCAGCGGGATGCCGCCCAGTCCCTGACTCGGGTGACCGACTTCCCTCACTCCGCGCTGTCTGCCTGGAGACGCCCCGACTCACGGGATGCGCCGTACCTCGCGGGCCTCGTCCCGGACCCGGTGGAGAACAGCCTGATCGACCACGATGTGCGCGCCGGCCTGGGTAGCGGGGCCCCTCTTTACTTCGATGACTGGCCAGGACTCGATAACGTGCGATGTGACATCCACGTGCTGGAGGACACCGCCGGACGCCGCCTCGAGGTCGTCAACGTCAATGCCACTCCGGTCGAGAGCCGACTGGGCACGGACATGATCTACTACCATCACCCCACCCACAGCTTCGTCCTCGTCCAGTACAAACGCCTGGGCTCTCGGGACAAGGAGTACCGGGTGAACAAGCAACTCCTCGACCAGATGGACCGTTTGGAGCGGGTTGCAGAACTCAGCTCGAAGCCTGTGCGTCCCCACGAGTGGCGCCTCTCACAGGACGCGTGCTTCCTGAAGTTCGCACACTGGCGGGACGGAGCAGTCCCCACCTCCGAGTTGGCGCGCGGCATGTACATCCCCCTCTCCTATGCCCGCGTCCTTCTGGACAACGACTGCACGCTCGGGAGTAGGGGTGGGCGCCTCTTCAGCTACGAAAGGGTCGGCCGTTATCTCGTCGCCTCAGAGTTCGCGGAGTTGGTAAAGCTCGGCCTGGTCGGGACTGTGGGAACGAGCATCGAACAGTTGCGGGACTTCAGTCTGGAGCGCGCCCGCGAGGGATACAGCGTCGTACTGGGGGTCGAGACTAGCGAGGAGACGCCGCGTGACCGGTCCGTACGCGTCCGTCAGCGCACCGCGAAGAAGAGGCCGAAGGTGATCTCCTACTCCCCACAGACCCCACAGCAGCAGTCGCCCGACACTCCGGGCTTCTGATCTGCGGAAGGGCCGTAGCCTCCGCCCGTGCCCCGCTCCGCCCAGGTGTCCCTGACGGAGGGGGCATGGCTGATAACCGCAGGTGTTCTTGAAACCACCCCTGCATCCGCAGATGATGCTCACGCTTCCTCGTGCACCGACCGATACGCAGGCAGGGCACCGCCCCGGTGCACGAAGGAGCACTGACTGCTGAACGGAACGGGGGCGTGACAGTGCCGCGCAGGTATCGAGCCGGTCGGCAGGGGGCCGGTGTCGTATGAGGCAGCGCCTCCAAGTCGTGTTGCAGATTCTGCTGGCGCTGGTCGCCTGCCTTCTCGGCATCGTCACCAACTACGCCACCAGCAAGGACGACGCGCCCTGGGCGCTGGAGATGATCCAGCAATGGTCCGTTCCGGCCATCGGGCTGCTGGTCGTCGCCATGGTGGTCGGGCAGGTCGTCGTGTACCGGCTGGAGAACCCGGCGCCCGCACCCTCGGAGTGGCCCCGTGACCGGATTCCGTACCCGGGGCTGGACGCCTTCGGCGAGGACGAGGCGGCCATCTACTTCGGCCGGGAGGCGCAGGCCGCCGAGCTGACGCGTCGGCTGCACGCCTCCGCGACCCGCCCCGCCGACCGGTTCCTGATGCTGACGGGTGCGTCCGGCAGCGGCAAGTCCTCGCTCGTCCGGGCCGGGGTCATGCCCCGGCTGCGCCGGCGCCGGTGGACGATCGTGCCGACGTTCTCACCGGGGCCGAACCCCCTGCACGCGCTGGCCGCGTCCCTGGCCGTGGCCGGTGGCGGCAGGGAGACACCCGACGCGGTGCTGCGGCGGCTGCGGCAGGGGCCGGAAACCCTGGCGGCCGAGTTGTCGCGGTTGCGGGCCGGGCAGTTCCAGCGGGTGCTGCTCGTCATCGACCAGTTCGAGGAGCTGGTCACCCTCGCGGGTGAGCGGGAACAAGCCCAGTTCCTGGAAGCGCTGCACGCGTGTCTGCGGCAAGAGTCCTCCGTCCGGGTCCTCACCACGTGCCGGGTGGACCTGCTGGGGCGGCTGCTCGGGACCGGTCACGCGCCGTTCCTGCAACACCCGGTCGCCATTGGCACGTTGAGCCGGGCGCAGCTCGCCCAGGTGGTGGAGCGACCGGGCGCACTGGTGGGCATCTCGTTCGAGCCCGGTCTCGTCGAGACCATCGTGGACGACACCGGTACGGATGATGCGCTGCCCCTGCTCGCCTATCTCCTCCAGGAGCTGTACTTCGCCTGCGGTCCGGGCGGCACGGTCACCGAGGAGACGTACCGGCAACTCGGAGGCGTAGCGGGGGCGCTGGCCCGGCAGGCCGACAACACGGTCGCCGCCCTCGGCACTCCGGGCGGTATCGACTTCGCGCTGCGGGTGCTGCTGAAGTTCGTCACCGTCGAGGAACGGGACCTCGCCCGCCGTCCGGTGCGGCTGTCCGAGCTGACCGACCGCGAGCGGTACGTGGTGGACGCCTTCATCGAGGCGCGCCTGATCCGTTCTTACGCCGCTGAGGGAACCACGGGAAACGCGGACGGCCACCGGGACGCGTGCGCGGAGGTGACGCACGAGGCGCTGTTCCGGCAGTGGGCGCCCCTGCGCCAGGAGGCGGAGGCGCGGGCGGAGCGGCTGCGGGAGCGGGCCGAGTTGGAGCGGTGGGCCGCCGACTGGGAACGGTCCGGGCGCAGTGCGGACTACCTCCTCACCGGTGAGCGCCTCACCGTCGCCCAGCGGTGGCTGGCCGCGTTGGAGGAGGCCGGGCAGGCGTCGGCTCCCGCCCGTGCGCTCGTCGACGCCTCGCAGCGCCGGGACCTTGCCTTCCTCAGCCGTGTCTCGGAGAGCATCGGCCGGCAGGTGCTCGCCAGTGCGGAGACCGAACCGGAGCGGGCACTGCTGCTCTCCCTGGCCGCGCTCGGCGAGTGCGCGCCGACCCCGGCCGCGCAGCGGGGACTGATGACGGCGCTGGCCGCGAGTCACCTGCGGACCCGGCTGGACGGTCACACGGACACCGTCCGGGATGTCGCCTGGTCCGCCGACGGACGACTGCTGGCGACCGCCTCCAGGGACGGCACGGCCCGCGTGTACGACGCGGAGTCGGGACGTTCGCTGCGAGTACTGCCGTGTGACGGCGCCATGGTCGAGTCGGTGTCCTTCTCCCCCGACGCGACACGGCTGGCCACCGCCGGGCGCGACCAGGTCGTACGCGTCTGGGACGCCGTGTCCGGTGAACCGGTCCGGCAGCTCGCCGGTGCCGGTGACATCGGCCGGCGGGTGGCGTGGTCGCCGGACGGGGCGCGGATCGCCGCCACGTTCAAGGACCAGGTGGCCCGGGTGTGGGAGGCCGACAGCGGCCGACTCGTGCACGAACTGCACGGCCACACGGGCGATGTCTGGGGCGTGGCCTGGGCGCCGGACGGCTCGCGTCTGGCCACCGCGTCGCACGACCGGACGGTGATCGTCTGGGATGCGGTGACGGGAGCGGCTGCGACGACCCTGACCGGGCACACCGAGTTCGTCGAGGGCGTCGCGTGGTCGCCGGACGGAGAGTCGCTGGCCACCGGGTCCGGCGATCACACCGCCCGGATCTGGGACGCCCGCACGGGCGCCCTGCGGCTGCTGCTGCGCGGCCACGCGGACTACGTGTGGAACCCGGCCTTCTCACCGGACGGCCGGCTGCTCGCCTCCCCGTCGTCCGACCGGACGGTGCGCGTCGTCAGCACCGAGGACGCGAAGGAGGTCGCGGTGCTGCGCGGCCACACCGACACGGTGTGGTCCGTCGCATGGTCGCCGTCGGGCACCCAGCTCGCCACCGCGTCGACGGACGGCAGCGGCCGGGTGTGGGACCTCCGGCCGCGGGGAGCCGAGTCCGTTCTGGTCCAGGGGCACGACGGGCCGGTGAACCAGGCGGTGTGGTCCGGTGACGGAACCCGCCTCGCCACCGCCTCGGACGACGGGACGGCACGGATCTGGAGCGCGGACTCCGGCGCACCCGCCGGGCCGGTGACGGCGCCGGGCGAGCGGGTGTGGAGTGTGGCGTGGGCGCCGCACGGCGACCGTCTGGCCCTCAGCACCGCAGACGGACTGGTGCGTGTGGTGGACGGCTCCGGCGGCACGGTGTTCGACCTGCGCGGTGAGCCCGTCGAAGGCTGCTCCTGGTCCTCGGACGCCCGGCGCATCGCGACCGGCGGGCACGACGGCACCGTACGCCTCGTGTCCGCCGTCGACGGCACCGAACTGCGGAAACTGACCGGGCACCAGGACTGGGTGGGACGCGTGGCCTGGTCGCCGAGCGGGCGGAAACTGGCCAGTTGCTCCGACGACCGCACCTGCCGCCTGTGGGACACCGCCGACGGCACCCAGCTGACCGTTCTGCGCGGACACGGCAACTACGTGGAGGACGCGGCCTGGTCCCCGGACGAGGCGCGGGTGGCCACGGCCTCCGGCGACTGGACGGCCGCCGTGTGGGACGCGGTGACCGGTCGGCGCATCGACGTGCTGAAGGGCCATGAGGGGCGGGTCCGGGCCGTCGCCTGGTCGCCGGACGGCCGCCGTGTCGCGACCGGTTCGGACGACCGGACGGTGCGGCTCTGGTCCGCCACCACCTTCGAGGAACTCGCCGTCGTCGGCGTCCACCGGGACAAGGTGTTGTCGGTGGCGTGGTCCGGGGACGGTACGCGGCTGCTCACCGCGTCCGCCGACGGCACCGCGCGGGTGTGGCCGGCGGACCCGGATCACGACCAGCTGGAGGCGCGGGCGCGCGGGCGGGTGTTCCGCACGCTGGACGCGGAGGAACGGCGGCAGCACCTGCTGCCGCCGGATCCGGCGGACGGTCAGTAACGCTGCTCGACCGTGCGGTCGTCGGTGTGCAGGAGGTAGTCGTCCGGGTCGAGGCCCATCGCCTCGCGCTCGGGCGACGCCCAGTACAACGCGTTGCGCTCAGCGAAGGTCTCCGGGCCCTCATAGGAGATCAGCCAGACGAACTGGTTGCGCTCCCGGTCGACCCAGGCCCCGCCGATCTCGAAGCCCAGCTTCAGCCGCAGCGGCACGATGTCGTTGCGCCACCGCTCCACCCACTCGTCGAGCAGCCCCTCGCGGACGGTGTACGTACGCAGCTGCGTGGTCCTGGCCATATCAGTTGGCCCCGAGGAACGCGACGAACTGCGACCAGCCGTTCCGGCCCACAGTGAATGGCCGACGCATCACTTCCTTGGAGTCCCATACGTGGACGGTCTGTTCAGTGACGGAGACCTCAACGCAGTTGTCACCGGCCGTGCCGCTGTAGCTGGACTTGAACCAGGCCAGTTGCGTGCCGCTCATAGCTCTCCTCTGATCCGCTCCAGCAGGCCCACGGAGTCGTGAGGGGTGAGGGCCTGTGCGCGGAGTGTCGCATACCTCCGGTGCAGGACGGCAGCCTGCTTTGATCAGCGATCAATCCGCTCTCCCGGCCTTCGGAGTAGGCCAGAGATCTCCCATTACTTCTGCGACCGCCCTGGAGCCACTGGCGCGACCAAGGCGAGAACCCCGATGGTGTGCGGCCCCGGCGCAGGAGGCCGCAACCGCTGGCGCTCCTCTAAACGGTGATGCCCGCAACCTCGGCGGCGATCTTCCGGCCGCCGCCCGCCGGATATTCCGCCCCGTCCGCTCCGGCACCACTCCCATGCGCGACCCCGTCAGCCGGTGACGCCCCCCGGTTCCGCGGCCGGACCACAGGAAAGGCCGGAGGGCAGCGGGGCCGTGCACCGCGAGGCAAGGAGCCCCGCACGCCGCACAGGGGTGCCACGAGAACACAGGAGCACGCAAGGCCTCCACCGGCGACGGAAAGCTAGGCCCCTAGGGGTTGAAGGTATCCCGGCATCCTGCCAGGATGGTCGGCGATCGCTGGGCAAGTTGCCCTGCGCGCAGCCTATTGGGGGAACTCGTGATCCACATCGCACTCGGGCCCATCCGCTACGTCAACCCGAAGGAGGACCAGCTCGGGCGGGACCACGTCGGCTGGGACCCGGCCATGGACGACGAGGCGCTGTTCCGGGCCAACCGGGGCTGCTGGGTCCTCGGTGAGCGCGCCGAGAAGGAGCAGTACGCCCTGCTCTCCGCCGACGGCGAGGTCCGCATGGCCATCGAGATCGACAAGCTGGTGCCGGTGGCCGGGGGACGCAAGGCCATGGAGGGCCGGTTCCTCGAGCCGGGCCACGAGGTCTACGACGCCTACGTCAAAGGCGAGCCCCCCGTCACAACCCACCGCAACCCCATCGCCTACTTCGCGTCCCCGCACGACGCCCGCATGTGCCAGTGCGGCTGCGGAGAGTCCGTCTCCACCGGCTGGTTCCTCATCGGCCACGACCAGAAGGCGCTGCACTCCCGGGTCGCCAAGATCGGCACCGTGCGCGAGTTCATCGACTGGTTCGACAACACCTACGTCGAACCGGCGGCCGAGTAACCGCCTGACCGCCCCGGCCCCGGCGAAGGACACGCGGCACTCGACCACTCACGGAGCAGACCCCTCATGCCCTACGCGGCCGACGACACCCGTAAGGTCCAGACGGCGGTCCTCGACGGGGCCGACTCGGACCGGCCCGTGTTCCTGCCGTACGACCACGACGACTTCGACGACTTCATGCGGACCCGCACGCGTGAGGACTTCTACTGCGGCACGCTGCTCGGCGGTTGCGGCAAGCAGCTGACCGCCAAGCGGTACACGGACAAGAAGTGCCACTTCGCCCACCGTCCGCCGGTGCACTGCCGTCGTACGCGGACCGACGAGGCCAGCGCCGACCACCTCTACATCGGTCAGGCACTCGGGCGGTGGCTGGCGCGGGAGGGACAACGGGACACGGACATCACGTACCCGGACCTCGGTTCGGGCCCCGGTGGCGCCGTCGTAGTGCGGTTCGGGGCGGGGCGGCGTCTCATCCGCGTGCAGCTGTCCCACCTGCCCATCGCCGCGTGGGAGGCGGCCCGCGCAGAACTCTCCGGCACGCATCAGAACGTCCAGTGGGCCTACGGACCGCACAGCGGCCTCGGGCACGGTGAGGCGCAAGCCGCTGGACAGGCCGTCCGCTTCACCTGCCGCACCGAAGGCGGGAACCGTGTGGTGTACGTCGGGACGCAGGACACGGACCGCACCATCGAGTGGACCACTTTGGACCGGTGCCGGCTGACGGACGAGGGGATCGCCGTGCCCCGCCCCGTCGGCAGCGCGGCCACGGTCGTCTTCCCCCTCGCTCCCGGCAGTGTCGCCTTCACCGTCACGGACGAGGAGACCACTTCGGACGGTCCCACCCGCCTTCTGTACCAGGCCGACATCCAGCCCACCGGCGCGGCCGTGGTCCGCGCCCGGGTCTCCCTCCCCCGCTCGGTCGCGCCGCCCCAAGCCCACCGGCTTCACGTCCTGGACGGCACGCCGCGTCTCCATCCTCCCGGTGTCCCGGCCGAAGGTGCCTGGCTCATCCGGGCCGACGGCTTCACCTCGCTTCCCACGCCGACGGACTCCCGCTGGCCGGGCCTGCGCCCCGCCCCCGTTCCGAACCCCGCCCCGGAAGGCCGGCGTGACTCCCGGGGGTTCACCGCCGGGACGACCAGGGTGGGCGGCGAGTACGGCCATCTAACACCCCAGGAATTCTCGAAGCTGAACAGGTCACAACGGCGGAGGTACTGGCAGAAGGTCAGACAGCGCACCCTGGCCGAGCAGAGTGCGCAGGCGGCCTCCGGCAAGCCGCCGGTACGGTCGGGCAAGGCCTTTCCGTGGGCCGCTCCCGGGATCACCAAGCACGACGTGGTGAAGGCCGTGCGTGGCGCCTTGGTCTCGGCTGCGCGCCGCCAGGTCTGCGTCGGCTGGCACACACTCGGCGAGGCCGCGGGACTCAAGCCGGACGACCTCTCCGACCTGGCACGCACCTCGATCCTGGTGGCCGTCGACCATGCAGCCGGCCCCGAGGGCGTACTGCTCTCCTCACTCGTGGTCTCCTCGCGCAACGCCCCCGTCCCGTACTTCGACGAGATCCTCGGCCGCCTCGGCCGCCCGAGCGGCCTGCGGCCCATCGAGCTCGGCCAGGTACGGAAGACGGAGCAGGCCCGCGCCTTCGCGGCCTACGCCCACCCGCCGGATCACGGGAGTGCCTGAACGGCAGAGCGACCCTGCACTGCCGGGCGGGGAACGCGCGCTCCGAAGGCGTACGCCGCATCGGCACGGGCCTCACGAACGCCTGCGCCTGGTCGGTCGACGTCTGGGTAACCTTCCGTTCTCGGACTGAACATCGGACTCCCGTACCACGCACAGTGAACGTCCGTACGGTGACTCGACGTACGAACCGCACTCCTGGCGCAAGCCCCTCACACGCCGTCACGCTGGTCTCATGAACGTGAGCACGCCCCACATTCCCACCGCCGCCAGGACGTTCGCCCAGCAGCTGTCGTCCACACGTCGAGGCGCGCGGCTCGCCCGCCTGTTGGCGGCGGCGGAGTTCCGCGCCTGGGAAGTATCACCGTACGTAGCCGAGCGCGCGGAACACATCGTGGCCGAGCTGGCCGCCAACGCGGCGTTGCACGGCCGGGTCCGGGGCCGGGACTTCCGCCTGGAGCTCCGCTCCGAGCCGGCATCCGGCCTCCTCCGGATCGAGGTGACCGACGCGGGCGGGGGCCACCCCCCCTTCCCCTTGACGGACTTCACCACGCCACCGGAGGCGGAGTCGGAGTCGGGCCGGGGTCTCCTTCTCGTCACCGCCCTGGCCGACCGCTGGGGCACGCAGCCGTATCCGCCGAGCGGGAAAACCGTGTGGGCCGAGGTGTCTCACCGGCCGGCGTGCGACGCGTCGCCGCGCCCTGCGGAGCCACGCGTCGTGCGGAGCGGCCCGAAGTGAATGTCCTGAGTCCGGCACTTCATCCCCACGCACGTACCGGCGCTCCGTTGAGGTCTCTCGGGCAACTCGGGTGAGCCGTCGACAGAAGGCGTACTCACCCGCGGTCCGTGCACCTGTCCACCCCACGCACGTACCGGCGCTCCGTTGAGGTCTCTCGGGCAACTCGGGTGAGCCGTCGACAGAAGGCGTACTCACCCGCGGTCCGTGCACCTGTCCACGGTGCCAGGACGACGAAGTCGGTCAGTCCCCGCTGCCGCCGCACCTCACGTACAGGCCGGCCGCGACGAGCGGAGCGGCCTTGACCAGTTCCTGCACTCATGGCGCCACCGTGTGGCTCGTGCTGTTCACGACCCGCAGGAGTGATCGCCCGGCTTCATCCGATCTCACACGGGTGGGGGCGAGTTCCCGTGACATGCGAGTGGCCCTCGCAAATACGCAGCTCTGAAAGAGGAATGACGCGGCCACAGGGGCAATCCGGCCGCTCAGAACTGTGTGGCCTTGTGGTGTGAGCGTCGCTGTCCGGTCCGGCGGTTCGGCGGGGCGCACAGAGGCAGGGACAATCCGAGGCTCCGGCTGTTGACAGTGCTAACACGCAACCGTCATGCTTTCACTGGTAACGGGGGAACCGAGCTCTGCTGGTCCGTCCGACCGCTTGAAACCTGCCGGCGGCAACGCCCCCATCACCATCGATTACCCCCGGGAGAGACCGTGGCTCCGCAGAACCAGCCGTACACCGCACCCGGCATACGACCGCTGCGCAAGCGCAAGAGACTGTGGGCCGTCGGCGCCGCCCTTTTCGCGCTGGGGGCGATCGGCGGCACCCAGTCCGCACAGGACGAGGTGGACGCCGCTCAGGCATTGGCCGCCAAGCCCGTGCCGACCGTCACGACCACCGCGACGGCCACCGTGACCGCCACCCCCGAACCGAAGCCCGCCCCTACGGTCACCAAGACGAAGAAGGTCACGACCCCTGGCCCGACCGTCACCGTCACCAAGACCGCCCGGGCCGCCGGCACCGGTGACAGTGTCGGCAGCAGCAGCGACAGCGACTCCGGCACCTGCTCCATCGTCTCCAACGCGGGCAACTGCTACCAGGCGGGGCAGTACTGCCGGAACAGTGACCACGGAGCCACGACCACGACCGCGGGCGGCGCTCGGATCACGTGCACGTACCGGTCGAACGCCTGGCGCTGGGCCTAGTCCTGACGGTGCCGCCTACAAGGGCGGCTTGGCGCCCGGGACCCAGTCGAAGCCGAAGCCGTACGCGTGGTCGATGAGTTGCTGATTCGACAGGTACGGCTCGGCGGTGAACCAGCGGACTTCACGCCGCAGGTCCAAGGCGTTCCCGCCCCGCCCCGGTGTGACCAGGGCGATGGCGCAGGACGTGGATCCGGCAGGGGAATCGTCCAGGTGGATGCGCCAGGTGCCCTCCGGCGCGCCGACGGTGACGACGCCTCCCAGCGTGCGGAAGTCGGCCGCGCCCTCATAGAGGTACACGTAGGCGAGCAGCTTGGCGAACTGGTGCCGGTGCTCGAGGCTGATGCGGAGGGTTTCGCCGTCCGAGCTCTCGCCGGTCCGGTCGTCCTGGTCGAGACTGACGTAGGGCCAGGCGTCGAGGTCACCGAACTGTGCGCCGAGAGGTTGCACCGCGGTGCCCAGTCCGTCACGGGTCAGCACCAGGCACCCCAGGTCGAGGTCCGCCTCCGACGTGACCGACCAGTTGAGGTTCATCCGGAGAACCCCTCGGCCCGTGATCGCGGCGCGAGGCGTCTGCTTGGTGAGCTCCACGGGACGCACCGGTGACCCCCACTGGGTCCGCGTCGCCGCGCCGGCGGCCCCCCTTCCTCCGGTCAGGTCGATGACCGTCCGCCGCCTGCCGTCACCGCTCAACTCATGCCCCTATACCCCAGCAACCTACGCAGCTGTCTTACGCCACGCCGTCCACGCCATGTGATCGTCGTCTATTATTGCCCGATCAGTGAAGGAGATGTGAAGGTTCCTGTCACTTCGTTCATGCGGCAGGGGTACGTGAGGCGCGCCGTCGCCCTGTTCCCGCCGCGCTCGGCTCTGTACAAAGTCCCGGCTTCACCGGGCAAGGGTGGGGAATGTTCACGGGGACACATTTCGACAAAGGGGTGACGGCACGTCACCTCGAGGACGCGGCGCAGAATCCTGCGCTCGCCCCACGCGCGGAAGAACTGCGCGCACTGGCACAGGCACTCGACTCCACCGACGTGGATGCCCTCGACGCCTGGGCCGATCTCGACCTGATGACCCACTTCGCCCGGCCCGAGAGCATCGCCGAACCGGTGGACGCCCGTAAGGGCGAACAGCTCGACTCGGCGCTGGACTGGGTGCTGGGAGCGCTGGTCTTCCTGCCGTTGCTCTTCACCTGGTTCGGTCTGTGGCAGGCGTCGAGTGCCTACGGGGCGCTCACCGGGGACGATCCCAAGGCCGCGGGCCGTCCGTTCCTGCAACTGTGGCAGTCCGGGTTCGACGGGCACCTGAGCGAGACGTACCGCTTCGGTCACGTCGCCGTGGGCGGGTGCCTGGCCCTGGTGATGCTGTTCCTTCTCACGGCCGTCCACGGTTACCGGCGTACCGGCGCCGAACGGCGCGAGGAGCAGGCCCGCGGGCGGGCCGGCGCGGCTATGGCCCGTCTGGTCCCCGTCCTCACGCGCGCCCAGCTTTCGCTCAACGAGCACCGGTTCGCCTCACCTCAGCGTTTCGCAGCAGAGCTCAACTCGGCGGCCGGACGACTGCAGCGGATGCACACCAAGGCCATCACCACGCAGGAGGCGCTCAGTCGAGCCGCCGAAATGGTCAGCGAGGCCGCGGACAAGGCGGAGCGGCGTCTCGCCCAGGCGGAGGCATACGTACGCCCCATCGAGCAAGTCGTGCTGCGCATCGAGGAGAGCGTGCGCGACAGCGGCACGGCCCTTCAGGCGGCCGTCCAGGGGCTGGACGACCCGCTGACGCAGGCGGGCCGCCAACTGGCCGACGCGGTCAGGGGACAGACCGGTGTCCTGGACAAGGCATTGGAGGATCTGAGGACGGCCGGCGACAGCATGCGCGACGTCCTGTCCCGTGCGGCGGACCGGCTGGAAACGGCGGTCGGTGACAACGGTGAGCGCGTGCGTGACGCGCTGTCGGACGCTGCGCGGCAGGTCGAGGACTCGCTGACCGTGCTGGCCGCCTCCCAGCGTGGATTCACCACCGGCATCGAGGTCGTGGCGGACGTCAACGGCCGTCTGCTCAACGACCTAGGTTCGGTGGCCGATCGAACCGGTGAGGCCGCCGATGCGTCACGGGAGGCTCTGGCTGGTATGGAGGCGCGCAGCCGCGCCGTGCAGGAGGCGACGGACCGCTTCGTCACCGTCACCGAGACCCTGGAACGGGCGCTTCGCGAAACGGAGGCCGCACGGAACAAGGCCGAGGACGCCCGGATCGAGGCAGAAGCAGCTCGCAGCGAGGCCGAGACGGCGCGTGCGGGTGCCGAGGCGGCCCAGCGGCGCGCGGAGAGCGATCTACGGCAGGCCGAGCAGCTGCGGGCCGGGATCGGACCGGCTCGGTGAGCCCTCTGAAGAGGCGTTTCCGGTTCACACCGCTTCACTTGGCCGGGTGGCTCTTCGCCGACATGTTGCTCGTGCTTGCCCTGGTGTCGATGGGAGACCGCGGTGACCCTCTCGCCGCGCGCCCGGAGACCGAGCCCTCCAAGTCGGCGGTGGCCACGCCGTCACCCGAACCGAGCCGGACGCCGATCGGACCACGGTCGGTGGCACGCAAGCCGGTGACGGTCCGTCTGACCGCAGCCGTCGGCGACAGCACGCGGATGGTCGAACAGCTCCGTGCCGCAACCACCCGTTACGAGGGCCGCGAAGCCGCCATCGTCCTGACCTTCGGCCAGGCACCGGAGCCCAGCGACGGCCAGGCGTACGCGCGGGACGTGAACAAGGCCCTGCGGAAAGCGCGACCGGACATGTTCACCGACGCGACGACGCGGGACTTCTGGAACGGCGGCCCCTCGGGCTCGGCCGATCTGGAGATCTACTTCTACACCCGTTGACGGCTACGCCGTCTCATCAGCCCAGGAGAAACAGCTCATGCAGCTCCTTCCCTTCTACATGGTGTGCGACGAGTCCGGCTCCATGGCCGGCGGCGGCGTGGACGCCATCAACGCGGCGTTGCCCGACCTGCACCAGGAGATCAGCACCAATCCGAGTGTCGCGGACAAGACGCGTTTCGCGCTCATCGGCTTCTCCACCCAGGCCTCCGTGCTGCAGCCCCTCGCCGATCTGAGCGAGCTGACGCAACTGCCGTCCCTGTCGGCGGGCGGCGTCACTTCCTTCGGTGCCGCCTTCCGCCTGCTGAAGGACACCATCGAGAAGGACGTCACGGCCCTGAAGAGCGAGGGCCACGACGTCTACCGGCCCGTGGTGTTCTTCCTCTCCGACGGCATTCCTACGGATGAGGGCTGGCGCACCGCGCTCAACGAGCTGAACGCCTTCCGCTACGCGCCGAAGATCATCGCGTTCGGCATCAGCGACGCCGACGCCGCGACGATCACCGAGGTGGCCAACTTCAAGGCGTTCATCCAGCACAACGACTCCATCTCGCCGGCCGTCGCACTGCGCGAGTTCGCTTCCAGCCTCACCCGGTCCATCGTCAGCTCGGCGACCAGCATGGCCGCCCAGGGCGGCGACGGGTTCCAGCTCCAGGTGGACGAGCAGGTGCCCGGGTTCACCAGCCTTTCCCTGGACAAGCTGTGAGCGCCCCGATGCAGTACGGAGAGTACGGGGAAGTTCCCCATGGGGATGTGCCAGGTCCCGACGGACGCGCCCACGATGACGAGCTGGACGCACACTTGGCGGGCCTGCCCACCGGAATCGTCCAGGACACGCGCACGCTCGGGACTGCCGATCCCACGCCGCAGCCCCCGCCTCCGGCGGCAGAGCGCTTCGATCCGGCTCCAGCGGAGCCGGGAGACGTTCCGTCGCGCGGGGCGCCGGCGCACGTCGGCCAACGGCCCCCCAGCTACCCGCCGCACCCGCTTAGATGTCCGTCCGTGCGGGACAGCGACCACTTCGCGGCCCTCACCCCGGCCGTGCTGCTGGACGGGGCCCAGGTCGGACGGCTGACCGTACGGGCGGCGTCCATCCGCGGTGACTCCCACAACTGGGAGGGAAGCTGCCGCCAGGACTCCATGACGGTGACCCGCGTCGGTCCGCCCGGGGCCGAACTGCTGTTGCTGGCAGTCGCCGACGGGGTTGGCTCGGCGAGGCACTCGCACGAAGGCTCGTACCTCGTCACTCGCCAGGCGGCCCTCCACCTGGACCGGGAGGCGGAGAACATCCATGCGGCGCTGATCGCCCGGGACGAGGGTGAGCTCCGCGCGATCGCCAACAAGGCGGTTGCCGGCGCGGTCGGCGAACTGCGCATCGGGCAGGACTACGCCACCACCCTGCACGTCCTGCTGGTGCCGACCGACGCCCGCATCCGCGAGCGTGTCGTCATCAGCGTGGGTGACGGCGGGCTGTTCGTCCTGCTGGACGGGCAGTGGCATCAGACCGATCAGGTGGACGACGGAAGTCTCTTGGACACCCGCACCGAGGCTCTCCCGCACGCCTACCGAAGCGTCAAGGCCAAGCTGCTGTACAGCGAACCGGGTCAGGTTCTCCTCCTAGGCACCGACGGCATCACCAACCCGCTCACCCAGAGGGATCCCGCGTTCGCCCAGCATCTCGCGCACGCGTGGGGCGGGCCGCAAGCACCCTCGCTGTCCGACTTCCTGTGGCAGGCGCAGACACGGGCCAAGTCCTACGACGACGACCGGACCGTCATCTGCGTGTGGGAGGGACCGGAGTGAGCGCGGATGACGGAGCCGACGTCGCACGGTCGTCGCTCACCGTGGGAGAACGGGTCGGCAGCGGCGGCCAGGGTGACGTCCACGCGGTCACGGGCGGCTCCCTCCTGTTCAAGGAGTACAAGGAGCCCTCCAAGGTCAACGGCACCGCCCTCGCCGACCTGGTCGCCTTGCGGCAGGGCCTCGGTCAGGCGGACAGGAGCCGTCTCGACGCCCTTGCTGCCTGGCCCCTGTGCCGTGTGCTCGAGAGCGGCCGAACGCTCGGCTTCCTCATGAGACGCGCCCCCGCCCACATGACCTGGCGGACCGCTGCGGGGACGACGAAACTGGTCGAACTGCAGTATCTGATCCGGCCGCCGAAGGCGGCCTGGCAGGGCGTCGTTCAGCCGGGCCCGGAGCAGCGCAGGGCTCTCGCGCTGGCCTGCGTCGAGGCGATTGGCTGGTTCCACGACGCCGGGCTCGTGATCGGTGACATCTCACAGGCCAACGTCCTGTGGTCCCTCTCGCCCGAGCCCGCCGTCCACTTCCTCGACTGTGACGGTTTCCGCCGTGTAGGGCGGGCGGCGGTCCAGGCCCAGGCCGCCACACCGGACTGGAACGATCCGCTCGCGCCCTCCACCGACGCGACGGTGGACACGGACGCCTACAAGACCGCCCTGGTGGCGGGGCGCATCGTCGCCCAGCAGCCGTACGTCCTTCCGGGCCAGGACCTGCAGCCTGTTCCCGGCTGCCTCAACGAGCGCCAGACCGACGGGGTGCGGAGGCTCTTCGCGCAGGCCGCGGGCGAGCGGGGTACCCGGCCTCGGCCCAGCGAGTGGCAGACCGCACTCGGCGAACGTGGCGTCATCACGCTCACCGCGGCCACGCCTCGAGTTCGGCCTTCCATCGACCACACGGTCCTCGACGGAGCGCGGGACAGGACACCGATCAGGCTGCGGGGGCCTGTCCAGTAGAGAGGGCGGCGGCTTCCTGCCTGGCGCGGGAGCCGCCGTCCCGGGTCAGGCCGACGCCGTTTCCCAGCGATAGGCGCCGACGGATGCGTCGTACGGACGCAGCAGCGGCTCAAGTTCGGCGCGCACCAGGTTGGCGTCCGCCGGCGGCAGTTCCAGTGACGCCCGCCGCATGCGGACACTCCATGTCGCCGGGTCCGGGAAGACCGACAGCCGAGGCACCAGGTCACGCAGGACCAACCCCTCGCGGAATTGCGCCAGGCCGGACACGTCGAGGCGGCATCCCTCCGCGAAGGAGCGGTCGCCGAAGACGACCGGCTCTTCCAAGGCCCGTACGGGACTGGTGACCTGGGCCCGGGCGATCACGCGACCTAGGTCTCGGGTGGGGTTCCGGAAGCAGCCGCGCGTCGTGTACAGGAAGACCTCGTCGCCCTCCTCCAGCGTCCGCGCCGACTTGGCCCGCCCGCGCGGGAACGCCATCCGCTGCTCGGTCACCACCCAGCTCAAGGCGGCCCGGTCTCCAATGATCAGCAGGTGCGCGGACGACATGCCGTTCACCTTACCGAGGCACCCGACAGCCGACCGCCGTCCTGCCGGTCAGAGGCCCGCCCGCTCCAGCAGCACCAGAAGCGCCTGCGGCTTCACCGTCTGCACCGACCGCACCTGCCCGAGCCCCAGTTCGTCCCGGCTCACGGGGGCGCGGTACAGCGCCCGCGTCGCCGCGGTGAGCAGGGTCGCGCCGACCAGGTAGGAAACATCGGGGTCCTCCGGGTCGTCCCAGGGCTCTTCGTCGACTTCGGCCACCGCGGCGACCGCCGATTCCGGGTGCGTGAAGAAGAACCAGAGGCGGTCGCCCGTCTTCATGCGGTTGCGACGGCTGAGCCAGAGCTCGAGTGCGGGCTCCTCCTCCGCGAGCCGGAGCATCGTCTCCTTGTCGGACGGCTCCCCGTCAAGCGTGTCCTTGTTCGGATTGAGGATGTAGATCCAGTCCGCCACTGCTCCCCCTCGGTCGGCACCCGCGAACCATCACGGGAGCCCGCGTGCACGTCATGTGCTGCCCGCAGCGATTTTTACACCACATGGTGCCAAGTCGCTCCGGCAACCGCAGCATCCCCGTCCCTCGGCAGCGGCGCTGGGCGCACGGGCGCGTTCAGCGGCTGATCCGGTACGAGGCCTTCCTGCGTACACATATTCGAGGACCGTGAATATTAGTCAGCGTGTTGACGTCATTCACAGGATCACGTCATCGTTGATGCAGCAACACGCCGTCCCATCAGTCCCAAGCACACCCTCCATCAGCACTGGCGTAGAAGGAGCAACTCGTGATCCGCCCTCCACAGACCTCTGCCGACTCGCTCGCCGACCGCCCGGTCTCGGTACGGGAGCTTCTCCTCGCCCGGCTCGACGGCTCGGATCTCACTCCGGAGGTACGGTCCCTGCTGCGCGAACTGCTGCCCGACGAGCGGGCCAGGAACAGCGAGGGCCGGGCCGGGCCGGTGCAGCTGCGTTCCATCACCGCCGCCGGTTGGCGCGGCATCGGCCCGCGTACCACGCTCGAACTGCCCCCCGGCCCTGGGCTCGTGGTCGTGGCTGGGCCCAACGGCTCCGGCAAGTCGAGCTTCGCCGAGGCGGCGGAGACTGCCCTGACGGGACGCAACTCCCGGTGGGAGAGGCGCCGGGCCGGTGACTGGAAACAGGGATGGCGCAACCTGCACAGCCCCGACGTGGTGCCCGAGGTATCCGTCGAACTGAACGTCGGCGAGCACGGTGAACCCGTCACTGTGCGCAGGGCCTGGCACGGAGCCAAGGTGGACGAGGCGCGCACACACGCCGAGGGGCCCGACGGCTCGGAGCGGGAGCTGGACGAGATCGTCGACGCCGACGCGCTCGACCTCGCCCGGCCCTTCCTGCCGTACAGCGAACTCGGTTCGATGATCAACGGCACGCTCTCCGACCTGCACGATGCCTTCTTCAAGCTCCTCGGTCTTGAGCTGCTGGCTGAGCTCGACGAACGCGTCAAGGATGCGGTGAGCGAGTGCGAGAAGGCCGACAAGCACGAGAAGCTGCGCACGGAACAATTGCGCCGCGAACTGGCCGAGCTGGACGACCCCAGGGCCCGGGACGCGGCGGAGGCGCTGTCCGGCAGTCGGCCGGACACGGACAGAGTGCGGACACTGCTCGCGAGCCGGTCCTCGACGGCCGAGGCGGAACTGGCGGGGTTGCGACGACAGGCGGGCCTCACCGGTCCCGATCTGCGCGAGGTCTCCGGTGCTGTCACGCGGCTGCGTGAGGCGGCGGCTGGCGCGGAGGACGCCCGGCACGGCAGCGCGGAGAACGCCCGGCGTCTGGCCATGCTGCTGGAGGCGGCTCTGGACCACCGGAGGCGGTCCCCGTCCCTGGACTGCCCGGTGTGCGGCAACGCCGGACAGCTCGACCAGGCATGGGCCGAGCGGGCGCGGGCTGAGGTGGAGCGGCTCCAGCGGGAGGCGGTCGAGGCCGAGACCGCTCTGCAGGAGGTCACCAAGGCCCGGCAGGCACTCCATGACGTGATCGAACCGGTCCCAGTGTGGCTGCAGACGCACGACTCGCCGCTCGCCGAGCTCTGGCGGCAGTGGGCGCGGTGCCGGAGCGTCACCGATGCCACGGAGCTGGCCGGCCTGGCCGAGCGAGCCGCCGTCGCCCTGGACGAGGCGTGCCGGCAGGTACGGGAGGACTCGGTCCGTCGGCTGGCGGACCAGGACGGCGAGTGGCAGCCGATGGCCGTTCGGCTCACCGACTGGCTGGCCGTGGCGGAAGCGGCCGAGGCCGCCCGCGCCCGCCGCCCCTACGTGAACAAGGCGCGTGCCTGGCTGCGGACGGTCATCAACGAGCTGCGGGACGAGCGGCTGCGTCCCTTCGCCGAACGCTCGCAGGAGGTGTGGTAGCAGCTCTGCGAGCACAGCAGCGTCACGCTGGGCTCCGTCACCCTGGCCGGCACTCCCGGTCGGGGCAGGGTGGAACTGGGCGTCACCGTCGACGACATGACCGCGCCCGCGTACAGCGTGATGAGCCAGGGCGAGCTGCACTCGCTGGCGCTGTCCCTGTTCCTGCCGCGCGCCACGCATGAAGCCAGCCCGTTCGGCTTCCTGGTCATCGACGACCCCGTGCAGTCCATGGACCCGGAGAAGGTCGAGGGACTGGCCCGTGTGCTCGACACTGTGGCGAAGGACCGCCAAGTGATCGTCTTCACCCACGACACCCGGCTTCAGCAGGCGATCGACCACCTCGGTATCCGCGCCACGGTGCTGCGGGTCACCCGTCAGACCGACTCCGTGGTGGCGGTCGAGACGGTGACCGACCCTGTGGACCAGGCACTTGCTGAGGCGCGCGCCATCTCCCTCGACCGTTGGGTGCCCCAGGACGTGGCCGACCGGGTTCTGCCGGCCATGTGCAGGGGCGCCGTCGAGGTCGCCTGCCTGATGACGGCACGCCGCCGCCTCCGCGACGAGCACGGTCTTTCACTGCGCGAGGTGGAGGAGCGCATCGCGTCTGTGGAACGCACCAAGGAATACGCGGCTCTCGCCCTACTGGGCGACGGGAAGCGGAACGCGCAGAGCGCCGTCGAGCGGATCCGGCAGGGCGGCTGGAAGCTCATCGAGTTGTTCAACTCCGGTACGCACTCCGCTCTGCCCACGGTCGACGACCGCAGGGACCTGGTGTCCGGCACCCACGCTCTGGTGACGGCCATCCTCCGCTCCGGCACCTCGCTCACTCGCGTACCGGCCCCGGCTAATGGCGGAGGTCGGCGATGACGGCCGTCCCGGAAAGGCTTGTCACCGACGCCGACCGACTGCTGCTGCCTCCTGCGGGGGTCGCACAGGGCCTGGCTCCCGGTCTGCGGGCTCGTGCCGCCGCGGTCCTGCTGCGCATGGCCTTGGAGCAGGCGCTCGACACCTACTGGCGGCAGGTCACCCCCCGGATGACCCGGGTGGGCAAGCACCGGATGCTATGTCTGGAGTGGTACGCGGGACGTGACACCGCGCGCCGGTGCCGTACGACGTGGGCGGCGCTCAGCGCGGTCTGCCACTACCGCACGTATGAACTCCCGCCCGCGCCGGCCGAGATCCGGATCCGGCTGGAAGAAGTCACCGCGCTGCTGGCCGTCCTGGACGCCGGGGCGGCAGCGGCACCGGCGGGCCACCGCGCGGAAGCGTGACCGGCGGTTCGGTTCTTTCCGAGGCAAGCGGCGGGGTCGACCGACCGACGCATAGGGTCCTGGAGGAAGCACCAGGGCCCACGGACAAGGAGTAGGTGTGAGCGAGGAGTACGAGCCCCCCTCCGGGACGGCGCGGTATCCGGAGTTCCGGCTGCGACTGCCGGGCGGCGGCCCCGAGGCGCGGGGCCGGCTGCTCACGGAGAAGGGCACGAACGGCAGTCAGAAGTTCGTCGTCCTGGCCGGATCGCCCGGCCGGGCGGAGGTCGTGCCCTCGTTCCCGCACCGCATGCCGTCGTCGTTCCGGCTCCGTCAGCGGCTGATCGCCGAAGGTGTGCTGGTCGCGTCCGCCTCCCGGCCCGGCTGGCTGGAGACGACACGGGACGTCGAATGCAACTCGCCGTCGGCCGCGGCGGAGATCCTGGTCGGGCGCAGCGCCAACGGGTGGACCGAGTGGAAGTCCGCCGCCGACGGGCATCCGCTCGCCGACTATCTCGACCAGGTCTGGTGGGGACGCAGCAGGGCCTGGCTGGTGCGGGGGTCCAACGTCGCCGGTCTCGACCTGGTGCAGCGGCTATGGCTGCCCGAAGGGCTGGTCTCCCTCGCGGCACGTCATCTGCGCAAGGGCATCGAGCAGGGCGTCAGCAAGGACAGGCTGCGCACGGCCGTCGACGAGGACTACGCGTCCACCGCGACGTACAACCAGAAGATGCAGCTGGTCGAGGACGTGCACGCGTTCCTCTCCCGCATGCGGCCCGGCGACACGATGTGCACGATCTCCGGTGGGCGACTCCACGTCGGTGAGATCTCGGGCCCCGCACAGCAGGTCGATTCCGAGGACGGACGGTCCAATCTGCGGCGCCCGGTGGACTGGGCGGCGCAAGGACATCCATACGACGAGCTGCCCGAGGAGCTGCAGCAGCGGCTCTCGGCTCAGCACGACGTGGTCGACCTCACCGTCGTCAAGGACCTGATCGACGGTCTCGGACTGAGTGACCAGGACCTGATCGACGAGGCCGAGGCCACCGACCGCGATCCCAGCATCGAGATCCCGGCCCTCACGGCCCGCCGCGAGCTCGAGCTGCCCCGGCCGACGGCGGAGCTGGCCTCCGACCTGCTCGTGCACGACCTGGCGTGGCTGGCGGAGGTGTGTGACCTGCTGTGGGACGAACGCCAGCTGGTGCTCTACGGTCCGCCCGGCACCGGCAAGACGTATCTCGCTCTGAAGCTTGCCGAGTTCCTGGGCGGCGGTCCCGAGCAGGTCAAACTGGTGCAGTACCACCCCTCCTACTCCTACGAGGACTTCTTCGAGGGGTTCCGGCCGCAGGAGGACCCGGAGACCTGCGAGGTGGCCTTCCGGCTCACCGCAGGCCCGTTGCGGGAGCTGGCCGATCTCGCGTCCCGTGAGGGCAACTGGCACATCCCGCACTTCCTGATCATCGACGAGATCAACCGGGCCAACCTGGCGAAGGTCTTCGGTGAGCTCTACTTCCTGCTGGAGTACCGCAGCAAGTCAGTGCGCCTGACGTACTCCGGTGACGACTTCGCGCTGCCGCCCAATCTGTTCGTGATCGGGACGATGAACACCGCCGACCGGTCCATCGCCCTCGTGGACGCGGCGATGCGGCGGCGGTTCGCGTTCGTCGAGCTGTCGCCGCGCACCGAGCCCACCAGTGGGCTGCTGAGACGCTGGTTGAAGCGGGAGGGCAAGGACACCGAGCCGGCCGATCTGCTCGACGCCCTCAACTCGAGGATCGACGAACCGGACTTCCGTATCGGCCCGTCCTACCTCATGAAGAAGGGGACGTACCGGGACGGTGGCCTGGAGAGGACCTGGCGGACGAAGATCCTCCCGCTGCTGGAGGAGCACCACTACGGCGAGGGTGTGGACGTCGAGAAGCGGTACGGGCTCGCGGCGCTGCGGGAGTCGCTGGGGTGACGCGGGTCGTCGAGCTCATCGAGCACGCGCCGGCGGTGAGCGTTGCGCTGCCCCCCGACGTGGGGCGGGCGGTCACCGCTCTGCGGATCGCGGACGCCGTGCCGGACACATACTCCCCCGGGCGGTGGCTACTGCGGGCAGGAAGCAAGGTCGGGGCCGTCACCCTCGCCGTGCCGGGAGGTGGCGAACGGTTCACGCTCCGGATCGTGCCCAAGGTGCCGATCAGCCGTCTCTTCTTCCTGCTCGGCTACAGCCTCGACCCCGCCGGGGCCTGGCGGGACGGCGAGGTGGACGTGACCGAGCACGAGGATCTGCTGCCGGCGCTCGCGCACGCGGTCGAGCGGCAGGTGGACCGGGCGTTGCGGCAAGGACTGTTGCAGGGCTACCGGGTGACCGAGGAAACGTCGCTGGTCGTGCGGGGGCGGATCCGGGAAGCCGAGCAGATACGGCGCCGCTTCGGAGCGGCACTGCCGGTCGAGGTGACGTACGACGAGTTCACGACGGACATCGCGGAGAATCGGATTCTCCGGGCGGCCGTCGAGCGCCTGTTGCGGCTTCCGGATGTGCCACGGGACGTGCGACGGAGACTGCTGTACCAGCGTGCCCGGCTGGCGGACGTCTCGGTACTCGTGCGCGGTCCCACCCTCCCCGAATGGCGTCCGAGCCGGCTCAACGCCCGCTACCACCAAGCCCTGTGTCTCGCGCGGGCCGTCTTGGAGGGCGCATCGCCCGAGCACCGGCCGGGCGGTCTGCGCATCGAGGGATTTCTGTTCGACATGAACAAGCTGTTCGAGGACTTCGTGACGAACGCCCTGAGGGAGGCCCTGAGCGGCTCAGGGCACCTCGCTCGGCTCCAGGACGCCCATCACCTCGACGAGGCGGACACCGTCCGCATGAAGCCCGACTTCGTCCTGTATGGCCCGGACAGCACGCCGTGCGCGGTGGCCGACGCCAAGTACAAGGCGGAGAAGCCCAGTGGGTTTCCGGAGGCTGACCTGTACCAGATGCTCGCCTACTGCACGGCTCTCGGACTGCGGGACGGGCACTTGGTGTACGCCAAGGGCAACGCGGGGCACGCCTCCCATCGCGTGCGGCACGCGGGCGTCGTGCTGCACCAACACGCCCTGGACCTCGACCAGAGTCCGACAGGGCTGCTCGCGGACGTCGCGGAGGTGGCCGCCCTGATGGTGAGTGGCGCCCGCGTATGATCGGCGGGCAGTGACCGTCCGGGGTGGGGAGGGCACGTCGTGCCACAGCTGGCGTTCGCCAACAGTTTCTGGGAGAGCTACGACCTCCTGGAGAAACCGGTGCGGGCCGGCGTGCGCAAGGCGATGCAGAAGTTCCAGCAACTCAGCGTTCCCGAGTTGCAGGCGGACAAGGGCCTGCATCTGGAGTCCGTCGAGAAGGCCCGGGATCCGCGGATGCGCACCATCCGCATCAACGACTTCTGGCGCGGAGTCGTCCTGGCTCCGGACGACGGCAGCGATGTGTTCCTGCTCGTCAACGTCGTCCGGCACGACGACGCCTACACCTGGGCCGCCAAGCGGCTCTACACGACGAACTCCGCGACGCGGGCGCTCGAAGTCCGCAACGTGGTGGCGCTCGAACAGCTGACGCCGCAGTTGGAGAAGGCCGCCGCAGTGGCGCCCTCGTTGCTGTTCGCACGCTACTCGGACACCGTGCTGCGTGAGCTGGGTCTCGACGACCAGGTGCTCCGCGCGGTGCGCACCATCATCGACAAGCCGCAACTCGAGGCCTTTGGCACGCTGTTGCCGGAGGACCAGTTCGAGGTGTTGCAGTACCTGGCGGAGGGATTCAGTCCGGAGGACGTCTACCGCGACGTCGTCGCCGTGCGCCGGCCGGTCGCGTCCGCCCCCGATCCGGACGAGAGCCTCGCCGTCGCGATCGCCAACACCACGAGCCGGATCACGCTGGTCACCGGTCCGGACGAACTCGCCGACATCCTGGAGAAGCCGTTCGCGGCCTGGCGGGTCTTCCTGCACCCCTCGCAGCGTCGGGTTGCCTACCGGGTGTCCTACAGCGGCCCCGTGCAGGTCACCGGCGGCCCCGGGACAGGGAAGACAGTCGCCGCCCTGCACCGGGTCAAGCATCTGCTCGACCGCTCCGCGGACAGCCGGATCCTGCTCACGACGTACACCAACGCCCTGGCGGCCGCCCTGCGGGAGAATCTGTCGCTGCTCCTGGACGGTGACGAGGAGCTGCTGGAGCGGGTGGACGTGACCACGGTCAACGCCTACGCGCACGGCGTCGTGGTGCGTCTCGACGGCAAGGCCCCCTCACCCGTCGGTGACCGCGAGGAGCGTCAGGTGTGGCAGCGGGTGGTCAAGAAGCTCGGGTTGCCGTGGACCGAGCAGTTCCTCGCCCAGGAGTACCGGCACGTGGTCCTGGCACAGGATCTGCGTACGGTGGACGGCTATCTCGCGGCTTCGCGGCGCGGGCGGGGCAGCGCGCTGTCCGCCGGCAGGCGGCAGCAGTTGTGGCCGGCGGTCGAGCTGTTCGAGGCAATGCTGCATGAGCGGAAGTGGACGACGTATCTGAAGGTGTGTGCGCGGGCTGCCGAGTTGCTGGCGGCGTCGTCGGCCACGCATGACCATGTGGTGGTGGACGAGGCGCAGGATCTGCATCCCGCGCAATGGCGGGTGCTGCGGGGCGCGGTGGCGCCGGGCAGCGACGACCTGTTCATCACGGGCGATCCCCACCAGCGGATCTACGACGCGAAGGTCTCCCTCGGTTCGCTGGGTATCGCGGTGACCGGGCGCACTCACCGGCTGCGGCTCAACTACCGCAGTACGGAGGAGATCCTGACTTGGTCGACCGGCCTACTGAGTCAGGTGACGGTGGAGGATCTGGGCGGCGACGGCAGCGACACGCTGGCCGGCTACCGCTCGCTGCTGCACGGCCGCAGACCGCAGGTGGCCGGGTACGGGTCGGAACAGGAGGAGGTCGCGGCGCTCGTCGCCCGTGTCCGGGACTGGATCGCCCAGGGCATCCGTCCGTCGGAGATCGGAGTGTGCGCCCGGTTCAACGTTCTGCTCGACAAGGCGTACGACAAGCTGGCGGTCGCCGGGGTGCCCGTGGCCCGGGTCAGGGACAACCCGGGTGCCGATGTGGAGGGGGTTCGGCTCGCCACCATGCACGCGATGAAGGGTCTGGAGTTCCGGTGTGTAGCGGTGCTCGGTGTCACCGCCGGCGCGGTGCCGTTCTCCCGGGAGGTGACGCCGGCCGCCGTGGACGTTCTGCAGCACGAGTCCGACCTGCTGCGGGAGCGATGCCTGCTGTTCGTGGCGTGTACTAGGGCCCGGGAGGCGCTCGCGGTGTCGTGGAGCGGGGCGGTCAGCCCTTTCCTGGCATCGTGAGTCGCGGGCGGCCCGTGGCGCCCGCTTCGCGTCAGTCCTGGGGCCTCAGAGCACCGTTGCCCAGTCCGTCCTGGGCCAGCGCGGCGATCTGACGGCTCAGCTCGGCGACTCTGCGCGAGCGCTCCTCGAACTCCCTGAGTGCACGGAACGCGGATCCGTATCTGCGCTGGGCCTCGATGTCCATCTGGGGGATGCGGGCGCCTTTGCTGTCGAGACGGAAGGTGCCGCTAGAGCTGGTGGAGCGCCGGCTGTTGGCGGTGCTGTGCAGGAATCCCTGGAGGAAGTCGGTGTCGAGCTGGTCGCTGGTCGAGACCGGCTCCGGGTCGCCGAACTCGACCAGGCCCGCCCGCAACAGGTCGGCGATACTGACGCTGGGCCAGTCAAGGATGCTGGTCGGCTCCTCCCCGATCAGCGTCGGCAGCAGCTCCGTCAGCCGGCTTACCTGCTCGGACAGCTCCTGGCGTAGCGTCTCGTACTCGGTTCCATAGTCCCTGTGGGACTCCTCGACATAGCGCCCGGGGGTGAGGTCCACGAGATCGTCCAGAAGGTCAATCTGAGCGACCTCGGTGACTTGCTCGGCACTCGCGTCCAAAGGCCCGTCAGGGTCGTTGGACGTCAGGTCGACCATGCGAACGGTCGTCGCCGAGTCCTCCGACGTCTGCGGACGGCGCAGATGCCATAGATGCACCGGAAGGGCATGAGCCACGGCAGTGCCCGGAGCCAACGCGGTGACCTGCGTCAGGATGCCGCGGCGAACGAGTTCGGCACGAATGCGGCGGCCAGCCTTGCGGTACGCCACCGAGGCAGGCATCACCATGACGACACGACCGCCGGGCGCCGTGTGTGCGTAGGCGTGTTGCAGCCAGGCCAGCTCGCCCTCGGCCCGGGACGGGGTACCGAGTTCCCACCGGGGATCGAGGAGCAGTTCCTCCCGCCCCCAGTCGGTGTCACTGACCGGCGGATCACAGACGACCAAGTCGGCTCTCAGGTCCACCCAACGGTCGTAGCGCAGGGAATCCCCCTGTTTGACGTCGATGTGGGTCTCGGTGGCGAGATCACCCCTCAACTGCGCAAACCGCGCACTGCGGGAGTCGCTCTCCTGTCCGTATCGCCTGACGTCCGGCCCGGAACCGATGGCGAGGAGCAGCGTGCCGATGCCGCATGCGGGGTCGAACAGCACGGCATCGGGGGCGACGTCACCAACGAAATGACGTACGGCGCGGACCAGTCTGGCCGAGGTGACCTGGTCGGAGCCGGCGCGCCGTACGGAATCGGTGAAGCGTTCGGCCAGGGCGCTCACGACATCCGCGGGAGAACGTTCCTCCCCCAGCCGCCGGACCAAGTCGACCGCTTGCTTGGACAGCACAGACGGCTTCGTACCCCTGGGGGTGGCGACGATCTGAGCCACGTCCGCCAGACCGCTGAGGATGTCATCACCGTAGGCGCCGCGCAGTACCTGCCACAGGTGCACCTCGTCGCTGACGTCCTGCCCTTTGCGCTGCTTGTTCAGCCAGGCCTGCACCTCGGCCAGATCGAAGAGGGGACTGTTGGCTCCGCCTCCCGCAGGCGCCGGGAAGTCGTCGTACCGCCGTCTCCAGTTGGACACGGCGGCGCGAGTGACCCCGGCGAGGCGGGCGATCTCGGAACCGGTCACCAACGGGTTCGTCGGACTGGCCGGAGTCTCTGGCATGCGGCCACCGTACACAGAGCAGCTGTCTGCAGCAATACGCGATGGGCGTTGACGGCGTCAACGATGCCTATACGCAGCGCTTGCGACCCAGCCGAGCGTTGCTGCCGTCCGGCGCACCAGGTGTTCGAACCGAGGCTGGGGCCGCCCCAGAAGCGTCATCGCGGCGGCCCGTGCAGCGGAGATGAGTACCGCGACTGCACAGACCAGAGACAGAGCGAATGCCAGTAGTGCGAGCAACGGTTTCTTCGCCTCCCCTCCGAACGGGGCGAGTCGTACGCGCCATCACGCCGACTCTATTCGTGCGGGACGTCCCTCACGTACACGACCCCGTCGATGCGGGGCAGGTGGGACGGGTCCAGCGGGGGCGTAGGCAAAGTACGGGGGGCACGCGTAGGACGGCGGCTAGGTGCCATGCTGCTGCGTTGAGTGGAGCCGCGTCGATCACGTACTGCGGTTCGGGCCTCCACCGCGTTCGGAGGCGGGGCGTCCAGGCCCCGGTGCCTCATCGTTCCGATGACGGTCGGCAGGTAAGCATACTTGTCGCCCAGCCGTGTGCTCAGTGCCCCGACACTCCACCACCCCGCCTTCAGGTTGTCCCACATGCGCATCGCACTCTTGTCCCGCTGCAAGTGACTGTTGTAGACGTAGACCAGCACCGGGCCTCGTGCGACGAGGGCGAGGAGGATGCCGGCCACCATCTCGTCCCGTGTGGCGAGCACCAGTCGCCGTACCAGCCGGCCTGCGGCATTACCACGAGCACGTCGCGGAGGCTATCGGTCTCCGCGACGTCCGTCAGCAAGGTTCAGGACGTGTAGTCGCCGCAGCATCCTTGCAGCAGCCAGAAGGTGGGCCAGTGTTGCCGCCGGTCGGACGGACTCCAGCCGTCCGTAGTCAGCAGGCGGACCTTGACGGTACGGCCGCCCACTGCCGCCGAGCGGACCGACAGGTGCACCTGCCCGTTCCGCGCGATGCGTGACCGCCACGACTTCGGCGCCGCGTCTCATCTTGCACCGAGCGCGTGTCGGTGGCATCCGCGGGGTCCTGGCGACGAACGTCGGTGTGGTCGGTACGAGGGCGCGGATCAGGACGGCGGGGACGAGAAGTACACGGGCTAGGTGACGGCGGCGGTCACAGTGGCTCCCTGCGGTGCTGTTCGTCGCCGCATCAACGGATAGGCGCTAGTTCTGCTCAACCTGCTCTCAGACGGCGTCCACCACAGGTAGCAGTACGGGACAGTCCGCGACTCGGCCGTCCTGGTGGCTCCACCACTGCGCTTTTCCCGCTTGGCACGCAGGCGCAGGCGCCTCAAGGCCACTTTCCCCGCACTTTTGTGCTGTGTAAGTTCACGTGTGTATACGGGTGTTGACGATGTGCGCGTGACGGGGGTTGCGGGATGGTGGGTCACCGGCCGAGTGATTGGCATGTCCTTGCTCTGGACAAGGACCCCACGCCCGGTGACCCCGAGCGGGTGCGGAAGCTCGCGCGGTTCCTGCACGACTTCGCCGACGACGTCTCCGAGGCGTTGCGTCTGGTCAAGGGGATGGCCGGTGAGGGGACGCTGGCGGAGTGGGCGGGGAAGTCGGCGACCGTCTTCAAGGAGGAGTTCTCCGGCGTTCCCAAGAACTTGAAGANGCTGGAGAAGTCGTACGCGATGTGCGGGGACGCGCTCGCGGACTACTGGCCGAAGCTGGAGCGNGCGCAGGCGCTNGCGGACAAGGCTNTGGCGAAGGCGCGTGAGGCGCAGGCGGATCTGACGTCGGCGCAGTCGAAGCTGGCGTCNGCGGAGTCGTGGGTGGGNCGGGCGACGAAGGAGGCCGACAAGTACAAGGACGACCCGACGGGGTCGAAGTCGGACGCGGACAAGCCGGACGAGGCGAAGGTGCGGGCCGCGACCCGGGACGTGCGGAGCGCCAAGAGCGCGCACACGAAGGCGCAGTCGGACGTCACGTCCGCACAGGGCGCGCTGGACGCGGCGAAGAAGATGGCCGCGGACGCGCGGAAGATGCGTGAGGAGGCGGCGCGGGACGCGAAGTCGAAGATCGACGAGGCGTCGGACGCGGGGA
>NZ_AZUS01000028.1:0-98209 GCF_000527195.1 Streptomyces sp. CNH189 | reverse complement strand
ACGTTGGAGACGAACCGGAACGTCAACTCCCGCGCGGTGAAGGCGCGCAGCGCCTCGTACGCCATCGCCGGGCCCAGGTCCGAGCCGCCGATGCCGATGTTGACGACGTTACGGATACGCCGGCCGGTGTGACCGGTCCACTCGCCCGAACGGACCCGGTCCGCGAAGTCGGCCATCCGGTCCAGCACGGCGTGCACGGCCGGGACGACGTTCTCCCCGTCGACCTCGATCACCGCGTCCCGCGGCGCCCGCAGCGCGGTGTGCAGCACCGCCCGGTCCTCGGTGGTGTTGATCCGCTCCCCGCGGAACATCGCGTCCCGCAGCCCGGACACCTCCGTGGCCACCGCCAGTTCACGCAGCAGCCGCAGCGTCTCGTCGGTCACCAGATGCTTGGAGTAGTCGATGCGCAGGTCGCCCACGCGCACGACGTACCGCTCCGCGCGGGACGGGTCGTCGGCGAACAGTTCACGCAGGCCCGGGAGCGCGTCCGCGCGGTGCTGCTCCAGGGCGGCCCACTCGGGGCGACGGGTCGGTTCGGGGACGTCAGACATGGGCGGGGGTCTCCTCGGTGGCCTCGCCGCGCAGGGCGACGGCGTACATCTCGTCCGCGTCGAGGCGCCTGAGCTCCTCGGCGATGAGTTCGGAGGTGGAACGGACCTTCAGCGCCAGCCGGCGTGCGGGCTGTCCGGGCAGGGTGAGCGTGGCCAGGGGGCCCTCGGGGCGGTCGATGACGATCTCGCCGCCCTCGGTGCCCAGCCGGACCGCCGTGACCACCGGGCCGGCGGTCACCACCCGGTCGACGGAGACCCGCAGCCGGGCCTCCAGCCAGCGCGCCAGCAGCTCGGCGGCCGGGTTGTCGGCCTCGGCCTCGACGGTCGCCGACGTGACGGTGGTCCGGGCCTGGTCGAGGGCCGCGGCCAGCATGGAGCGCCACAGGGTCAGCCGGGTCCAGGCGAGGTCGGTGTCGCCGGGCGCGTAGGCGCGCTGCCGGGCGCGCAGCGCCTCCATCGGGTTCTCCACCGCGTACAGGTCGGTGATCCGGCGCTGGCCGAGCGCGCCCAGCGGGTCCTGGGAGGGGTTGTCGGGCGCGTCCGCCGGCCACCAGACCACCACCGGGGCGTCGGGCAGCAGCAGCGGCAGCACCACCGAGTCGGCGTGCTCGGACACCTCGCCGTAGGTGCGCAGCACCACGGTCTCCCCGGTGCCGGCCTCCGAGCCCACCCGGACCTCGGCGTCCAGCCGCGACCGGGTCCGCTCGCGCGGGTTGCGGGCGTGCCGCTTGATCACCACCAGGGTGCGCGAGGGGTGCTCGTGCGAGGCCTCCTCGGCCGCCTTGATGGAGTCGTAGGCGTTCTCCTCGTCCGTGACGATCACCATCGTCAGGACCATGCCCACGGCCGGTGTGCCGATGGCGCGGCGGCCCTGCACCAACGCCTTGTTGATCTTGCTTGCCGTGGTGTCGGTCAGGTCGATCTTCATGGCCTGCGCCAGCTCCGTCCGTCTCGTGCGAGCATCTCGTCGGCTTCCGCGGGTCCCCAGCTGCCCGAGGTGTACTGCGCCGGCCGACCGTGCGACGCCCAGTACTCCTCGATCGGATCGAGGATCTTCCAGGACTCTTCCACTTCCTGGTGACGGGGGAACAGGTTGGCGTCCCCCAGGAGGACGTCCAGGATGAGCCGTTCGTAGGCTTCGGGGCTGGACTCGGTGAACGACTCGCCGTAGGCGAAGTCCATGGTCACGTCCCGCAGCTCCATCGAGGTGCCCGGCACCTTGGAGCCGAACCGCACCGTCATGCCCTCGTCAGGCTGGACCCGGATCACGACGGCGTTCTGGCCGAGCTCCTCGGTCGCCGAGGTGTCGAAGGGGGAGTGCGGCGCCCGCTGGAACACCACGGCGATCTCGGTGACCCGGCGGCCCAGGCGCTTGCCGGTGCGCAGGTAGAAGGGCACGCCCGCCCAGCGGCGGTTGTCCACGCCGAGCTTGATCGCCGCGTACGTGTCGGTCTTGGAGGACTCGGCGATGCCCTCCTCCTCCAGGTAGCCGCGCACCTTGGCGCCGCCTTGCCAGGCGGCCGCGTACTGCCCGCGTACGGTGTGCCGGCCCAGGTCGTCGGGGAGGCGCACGGCCCGGAACACCTTCAGTTTCTCGGTCAGCAGCGACGCCGCGTCGAAGGAGGCGGGTTCCTCCATCGCGGTGAGGGCCAGCAGCTGGAGCAGGTGGTTCTGGATGACGTCGCGGGCGGCGCCGATGCCGTCGTAGTAGCCGGCCCGGCCGCCGATGCCGATGTCCTCGGCCATGGTGATCTGCACGTGGTCCACGAAGGACCGGTTCCAGATCGGCTCGAACATCTGGTTGGCGAAGCGCAGCGCCAGGATGTTCTGGACGGTCTCCTTGCCCAGGTAGTGGTCGATGCGGAAGACCTGCTCCGGGTCGAACACCTCGTGGACGATGGCGTTCAGGTCCTGGGCGGACTTCAGGTCGTGCCCGAACGGCTTCTCGATGACCGCGCGCCGCCAGGAACCCTCGGGGGCGTCGGCGAGCCCGTGCTTCTTGAGCTGCTGGACCACCTTGGGGAAGAACTTCGGCGGCACGGAGAGGTAGAAGGCGTAGTTGCCGCTGGTGCCCCGGGAGGTGTCCAGCTCGTCGACCGCCTTGCGCAGCTGGTCGAAGGCGTGGTCGTCGTCGAAGTCGCCGGGGACGAAGCGCATGCCCTCGGACAGCTGCTGCCAGACCTCCTCACGGAACGGGGTGCGCGCGTGCTCCTTGACCGCGTCGTGCACCACTTCGGCGAAGTCCTGGTCCTCCCAGTCACGGCGGGCGAAGCCCACCAGGGAGAAGCCGGGCGGCAACAGCCCCCGGTTGGCGAGGTCGTACACGGCCGGCATCAGCTTCCTGCGGGACAGGTCGCCGGTCACCCCGAAGATGACCAGACCGGAGGGGCCCGCGATCCGGGGCAGCCGGCGGTCCCCGGCGTCGCGCAGCGGGTTGGCCCAGCCGGGCGGGGGCGCGGTGAGGGCGGCCGCGGTGTCCGCCCGCTCACCATGCTCCGCCTGCGGGGCGTCCACCGCCGGTTCGGTGGTCTCGTCGGTCATTCCGCGTCAACTCCCTTGCTGTCGGACGTCGCCGTCACCGCGTCGAGCGGCCGGGGTCCGGCGTCCACGAACCTCGCGATGCCCTCGTTCTCCAGTTGCCGCACCACCTCGTCGTACGCCCCGCCGGGCCGCCCTGTGAGGGACGGGGCGAGCCGCGCCCGGGCGCGACCGCCGGGCCCGACGTGGTCCTTCCCATACAGGGTGTCCTCGTCCGCGGGGTCCTTCACCCCGGTGAGCGCCCACGGGGGCCGCGGTGCGCCGGCCGCGGCCCCGCCGCCCGGATCGAACACCTCTTCGCGTGCCGCACAGGTCACGGTGATCATCTTCTTTCTCGCGGTCGCGTCAACCGCGTACGGCGGCCGGTGATTCCCCGCCGGTCCGGCCGGGCCGGCCGGCCGTGCGCGTGCTCGTCTCCACGTGGTCCTCGTCCCGGGCGTAAGGAACTCCGCAGTGTGTTCAAAAGTAAAAGTCTGACTTATTCACAAGAAGGTTCCGGTGTGCCAGCCTGTGGTGAAAGTGGGACACCGGGCACGCCCGTGAGGGGTGCCCGACGGACGGGTGACGGACATGCGAGACATGGCGGGCGGATTCCCCCAGGGGAGTGACGGCGGCGCCCGGACGGCGGACGTCGCCGACGGCGGCGGAATCAGAACCTTCCCCTTCCCGGTCGAGCGGAGCGTGTGCGGTGTCGGCATGCAGATCGCCCCGATGGGCCCCGACCGCACCTGGCGTGCCGACGCGCCGCCGGACGGGCTGCACCGCATCGAGTTCCACATCGTGATGCTGCTCGACGGCGGACCGCTCCGGCACATGATCGACTTCACCGAGTACGAGGCCACGGCGGGCGATGTGCTGTGGATCCGCCCTGGGCAGGTCCACCGCTTCTCCCGGGGGAGCGAGTACCGCGGAACCGCCCTGACCATGCAGCCCGGCTTCCTGCCCCGCGCCACCGTCGAGGCCACCGGCCTCTACCGCTACGACCGCCCGCCGCTGACGCGCCCCGGCCCCGCGCAGTTCGCCGCGCTCAGGGCCGCGTCGGACCAACTGCGCCGTGAGTACGAGGACACGGCCACCCTGCCGCTGAGTCTGCACACGGCCGTGCTCCGTCATTCCCTCACCGCGTTCCTGCTGCGGCTGGCCCATCTCACCGCCGGTACGGGCGACTCGGCCCGGCCGGCCGACGACAGCACCTTCATGCTGTTCCGGGAGGCGGTGGAGCGGGACTTCGCCACCAACCACAGCGTCAGCGCCTACGCCGACGCCCTCGGCTACTCCCGGCGCACCCTGGCGCGGGCGGTGGGCGCCGCCACGGGGGAGACGCCGAAGGCGTTCATCGACAAGCGGGTGGTGCTGGAGGCCAAACGGCTCCTCGCGCACACGGAACTGCCCATAGGGCGGGTGGGGGCCGCCGTCGGGTTCCCGGACCCGGCGAACTTCTCCAAGTTCTTCCAGCAGCACACCGGGACCGCCCCGGCCGCCTTCCGCGCGGAACACCGCTGAGCGGCGGGGCGGGAACCGACGAGGGCCCCACGCGGGGGGCGGTTTCCAGGGGTCGCGTGGGGCCCTCGTCGCCGGCCAGGAGGGCCGGGTGGGGGGGTGGGGCCGTCGGGTCAGGAGGAGGTCAGCACCTGCACGTAGTCCACGAGCATCGAATGGCCGGGCTCGGTGCCCGCGTCGGGGCCGCCGCCGAAGGCGTCGGGGAAGCCGCCGCCCATCGCCACGTTGAGGATGACGAAGAAGCCGTGGTCCGTGGCGTTCGACCAGGTCGTCGCGTCGACCTGGTCCTCCCGGACGGTGTGGAAGGTGTCGTCGTCGAGAGAGAAGCGGATCTCCTCCACGTCCGAGGAGCGGTCCCACTCCATCCGGTAGGTGTGGAAGCCGGCCTGACAGGTCGTGCCCTGGCAGGTGGTCTCGCCGCCGATGCCGCTGGTCTCGTTGCACGGGCCGCCCGGGGAGGTCCCGCAGTGCATCGTGGCGAACACCGTGTTCATGCCCTGGGTGTTCTCCATGATGTCCAGTTCGCCGACGGCGGGCCAGTTCCAGTAGTCGCCCCGGTAGGGGGCGCCGAGCATCCAGAACGCGGGCCAGTAGCCCCTGGCGGCGTCACCGGTGACGTTCGGCACCTGGATGCGGGCCTCGACCCGCAGCGTGCCGCCGGCCGGGGGCTGGAAGTCGTCGCGGTTGGTCTCGACGCGCCCCGACGTCCAGGTGCCGGCGCCGTCGCGGCGCGGGGTGATGCGGAGGTTGCCGCTGCCGTCGAGCGAGACGTTGTCCGGGCTGGACGTCATCGTCTCGATCTCGCCGGTGCCCCAGTTGGCGGGGCCGCCCGGGTAGCCGGTGCCGGTCGCGTACCGCCAGTTGTCGGTGTTGACGCCACTGCCTTCGGCGCCGTCGAAGTCGTCGGCGAAGACCTGGGTCCAGCCCGACGGCGGGGGCGGTACGGAGGCGCTGGCGGAGGGACCGGTGAGGGTGGCGGCGCCCGCCCCGAGCGCCAGCGCGCCGGCTACGGCGACCAGCGTGCGGCGCAGGCGCCGGCGTTTGTGGGAGGACCGGGCGGTGCCGGAGGTGACGGTCATGGGGGGAACCTCTCGGTGCGGAGTGCTGTGGGGGTCCGTGCTCCGAGCGCCCCGAACCGCTTGTGAGAGCGCTCTCACGGTCACGCCAATGTGCTCCGGGGTCTCGTCGGCGTCAAGAGGTGTAACCCCGAAAGGGCTTGTCCCGTGGGGGAGTTCACCTCTCGAAAGCGCGCGAATAGGGGGAACCGGGGCGGGTCGCGCACACGCGGGGTACCCGGGAGTCGCACCACCGGGCGGCTCCTCGGTGCGGGCTGGGGAGGGGTGGCGTTCGGGTTCTCGTGGGTGCGGGTGGTGGGGGCTGGGCGCGCAGTTCCCCGCGCCCCTGTCGGGGAGTGGGTTGTGCTTGTCGCGTTTCGGGGGCGGGTGCGGGGTGGTGGGGGGCTGGGTGCGCGGTTCCCCGCCCCTTCGGGGCGCCGTGTGCCGCGCTTCTCGCGTGGTGAGGGGCCCCGCCCTTCGGGGCGTCGTGGGTGGGGCGCGAGTAGGGTCGGAAGGGAGGCCGGAGCTGCGGAAAGGTGCGGATGTGAGGCTGACGATTCTCGGTGGCGGTGGCTTCCGTGTGCCGCTCGTGTACGGCGCGCTGCTCACCGACCACGCCGAGGGAAGGGTGACCCGGGTCGTCCTGCACGACGTGGACGCCGCCCGGCTGCGCGCGATCGCCCGCGTGCTGGCCGAGCAGGCGGCCGGCGTGCCCGACGCCCCCGAGGTGACCACGACCACCGACCTCGACGAGGCCCTGCGCGGCGCGGACTTCGTCTTCTCGGCGATCCGCGTCGGCGGCCTGGAGGGCAGGGCGCACGACGAGCGGGTCGCCCTCACCGAGGGGGTGCTGGGACAGGAGACGGTCGGCGCGGGCGGCATCGCCTACGGTCTGCGCACGGTCCCCGTCGCCGTCGACATCGCCCGCCGCGTGGCCCGCCTCGCCCCCGACGCCTGGGTCATCAACTTCACCAACCCGGCGGGTCTGGTCACCGAGGCCATGTCCCGACACCTCGGCGCCCGCGTCATCGGCATCTGCGACTCGCCCGTCGGCCTCGGCCGCCGCATCGCCCGTGTGCTCGGCGCGCGTCCGCAGGAGGCGTGGATCGACTACGTCGGCCTCAACCACCTCGGCTGGGTGCGTGGTCTGCGGGTGGCGGGCCGGGACCAACTGCCGCGCCTGCTCGGCGACTCCGCCCTGCTCGGCTCGTTCGAGGAGGGCCGGCTCTTCGGCGCCGACTGGCTGCGCTCCCTGGGCGCCGTCCCCAACGAGTACCTGCACTACTACTACTTCAACCGCGAGGCCGTGCGGGCGTACCAGCAGGCGCGCCGGACCCGTGGCGCCTTCCTGCGCGACCAGCAGGCACGCTTCTACGCCGGGACCGGCGATCCGGACGTCTCGGCCCTGGACCTGTGGGACCGTACCCGCGCCGAGCGCGAGGCCACCTACATGAGTGAGAACCGGGAGGCCGCGGGCGCGGGCGAACGGGAGGCGGACGACCTGTCCGGCGGCTACGAGAAGGTGGCGCTCGCGCTGATGCGGGCGATCGCCCGGGACGAGCGCACCACCCTGATCCTCAACGTCCGCAACGGAAGCACGCTGTCGCCGCTGGACGCGGAGGCCGTGATCGAGGTGCCCTGCCTGGTGGACGCGAGCGGCGCCCACCCCGTCTCCGTCGATCCGCTGCCCGACCACGCCACCGGACTGGTGTGCGCCGTCAAGGCCGTGGAACGGGAGGTGCTCGAGGCTGCCCGGTCGGGGTCCCGCGCCACGGCGGTCAAGGCGTTCGCCCTGCATCCGCTGGTGGATTCCGTGAGCGTGGCGCGCCGGCTCGTCGACGGCTACACCGCCGTCCATCCGGGCCTCGCCTACCTCGGCTGACGCGGGGGAGACGGGCCTCGGGCCGGCCGGTCGCCCCCCGTGACAGCGGCCGACCGACCCGAGCTCCCCCCGGTCCCCCGTGCTCCCCCCGGCGGCTTCCCCAGTCGCCGTTCATCATCAAGAGCACGCAGACCGGGGCCTGATACACCCTGGCGGAGATTTTTTTCGAGGAACTTCTCGGAGCGCCCGCGCTCGCCGCCCGGCTACGGCAGCGCGCCGGACGCCGTCCTCGGCTCGGCAGGTGCCGCGGGGGCCGGCAGGGCGTCCAGCGTGCCCGGGGCCGCGGGCGACCCGGTCCGCTGCCGGGGCACCGTCACGGACAGCAGCGGACGCGGACCCGACACCACCGCGTAGTCGTGGCCCAGGAACGGCGGGGTGATCTCACCCGGGTCGTCGCCGAGCGCCAGTCGCACCGCGGCCCAGGGCGCGTTCACCCCGCACAGCGACAGTTGGTGCAGCCCGCCCGCCGGACGGGTGTTGACGTCCATCAGCACCGGACGGTCACCCAGCATCCGGAACTGGATGTTGGACAGGTGGTGCAGCCCGAAGCCCTCCGCGATCCGCCGGGCCGGCTCCAGCCACCGCTCGTGCAGCGTGAAGCCCCGGCGCCGCCCGTTCTTGGTGCGGCCGACGGCCAGCCGGACGCGGTTGTCCGGGCCGGTCAGGCAGTCCACCGACACCTCGGGCTGTTCCAGGCGCGGCATCACCAGCCAGTCGACCGGCTCCTCGGCCCGCCGCAGGGCCTCCAGCGCCAGGTCGAGCGGCACCTGGGGGCTGGGGAAGCCGTTCAGCTGGGCGAGCGAGAAGGGCTCGCGGGTGATCACCCGGAAACCGACCCCGCCCGCGCCGGCCGCGGGCTTGAAGCAGGCCCGGTACCCGAGACGCTCCAACTCCTCCACGGCCATGACGAGTTCGTCGGCGTCGCGGACCCGCCACCACGGTGGCACCGGCACACCGATCGCCTGGACCGCCTGGTAGGCGACCACCTTGTCCTCGAACACGGCGACCGCCTGGGGCGGCGGCGCCAGCAGCGCCGTGCCGGCCGCCTCGAACTCGGCGCGGTGCGCGACGACGGCCGCCTGGTGCAGCCGGGGCACGAACACGTCGATGCCGCGCCGCTCGCACTGGGTGAGCGCGTACTCGACGTACGCCGCCGGGGACAGACCCTCCGGCTCCAGCTCGGCGGTGTCGGCCGCGGCGAGCACAGGGGAGTCGGGGTCGCCGTGGGTGGCATGGATCTCGACGGCCCGGTCGTCGGGATTTCTCCGCAGCTGATCCATGAAGAACACGTTCTCCGCGTACGTGCGGTTGAGCCAGACGCGTACGCGAGAGACCATGCGGGCCGCCTTTCGGGGTGTGCGTGCGGGCAGGGGGGAGCGGCCCGTGCCCGGGCATGACGTAGGGAGGGTCACCGAACCGCCGTTCGTGAGGGACGTGTCCATGGCGGTGGTGTCGGGCAGATCATACGACCTGGACGGTGCGTCCTGATACCACGTACGGCGGCCGGTGCGCGGTTGTTCCGGCGGGGCGGATGTGATCTCGTGGCAGGGGTCCGGCGGCTGCTGAAAGGGCGACGGTGATGGCGACGGGTGGTGGCGGCGCACAGTTGTGGGCCATCAGCGATCTGCACATCGGCTATGCCGAGAACCGCGACCTGGTCGAGGGGATGCGGCCCGAGTCCGACGAGGACTGGCTGCTGGTGGCCGGTGACGTCGCGGAGACGGTCGAGGACGTCCGCTGGGCGCTCAAGACCCTCGCCGGGCGGTTCGCCCGCGTGATCTGGACGCCCGGCAACCACGAGCTGTGGACCCACCCGAGTGACGCGGTCACCCTGCGCGGCGTCGCCCGCTACGACCATCTGGTCGAGCAGTGCCGTGAGCTCGGCGTCGTCACGCCCGAGGACCCGTACCCGGTGTGGGAAGGGCCTGGCGGACCGGTGGCCGTCGCCCCCCTCTTCCTGCTGTACGACTACACGTTCCTGCCGCCCGGGTGCACCACCAAGGAGGAGGGGCTGGAGTACGCGCACGGCACCGGGGTGGTCTGCACCGACGAGCACCTGCTGCACCCCGACCCGTACCCGAGCCGCGAGGAGTGGTGCCGGGCCCGGGTCGCCGAGACCGAACGGCGGCTCGCGGAACTCCCCGCCGGTCTGCCCCTCATCCCCGTCACCCACTGGCCGCTGCACCGCCATCCGACCGAGGTGCTGTGGTACCCGGAGTTCGCCATGTGGTGCGGCACCGTGCTGACCGACGACTGGCACCGTACGTACCCCGTGCACACGGCGGTCTACGGCCACCTGCACATTCCCCGGACGACCTCGCAGGACGGCGTCCGCTTCAAGGAGGTCTCCGTGGGCTACCCGCGCGAGTGGCGCAAACGGCAGGAGCCGCCGGGGCGGCTGCGCCGGATCCTGCCCGCGGAGGAGCGGGCCCGGTGATCGAGGAACTGCTCCCGCCGACGGCGGCCGTCGTCGAGGCCTACGGTGACGAGGGCACCGACGCCCCGCTGTTCCCCGGGGAGGAGGCGATGATCACCCGGGCGGTCCCCAAACGCCGCCGCGAGTTCACCGCCGTACGGTCCTGCGCCCGGCGCGCGATGGAGAAGCTCGGCGTGCCGGCGCGGGCCGTGGTCTCCGGCGAGCGGGGCGCGCCCGTCTGGCCCGACGGGCTGATCGGCAGCATGACCCACTGCGAGGGCTACTGCGCGGCCGCGCTGGTCCGCGCCGGCGACCTGGCGTCCGTCGGCATCGACGCGGAGGCCCACGGCCCGCTGCCCGAGGGTGTGCTGGCGACGGTATCCCTGCCCCAGGAGGCGCAGCGGATCGCCCGCCTGACCGCACAGCGACCGGACGTGCACTGGGACAGGCTGCTGTTCAGCGCCAAGGAGTCCGTCTACAAGGCGTGGTTCCCGCTCACGGGCAAGTGGCTGGACTTCTCGGAGGCGGACATCGCGATCCACCTCGACGGCACCTTCCACGCGGAGCTCCTGGTCCCCGGCCCCGTGGTCTCAGGCCGCCGCCTGACCCACTTCACCGGCCACTGGACCACCCACCCCACCCTGCTGGCCACAGCAGTCCCCATCCCCCACACATAAACACCGGCCGACCGGTCACATCCCACGGCCGCGGAGGAGAAGCGCGCCCCAAAGGGGCGCGGGGAACTGCGCGCGCAACCCCCACGGCCCCGCAGCCGCAGACAACCCCCGCCCGTCCGGGGCCGTCCCACACCGGTCACCTCTCACGCGCCGTGTGGACGAACACCCCAAGGGGCGCGGGGAACTGCGCGCTCCGCCCCCACCACTCCGCAGCCGCCAGGCCGCCACCAGGCCCAGGGCCACCCTCGGTGCCCCGCCCGATGGAAAAGCGTGCCGCCATGGCGGCGCCTACCCCTCGGGACACCACTCCCGCACCAGACGAAAGAACGACTCCTCGTTCCCCGCCAACCCCGCGCGCTCCAGCGCCACCTCCGCCTCCGCGAGGACGGAGGGCGGCACGACCGGCAGCACAACCGGCCCCGGCGGTGCGGGCCGGCCCTCGTCGAAGGCGGCCCGCACCGTGTGCAGCAGTCTGAGATAGGCCTGGACGGCGGTGCGCTCGCGGTCGGTCAGTACGGCGGTGGGCATCGCTCGGCTCTCCCCGTGTCGTGGTCGTCGGTCCCCACGCCCCCGGCACAAACAGGGGCGCACCACCAGCTTGCCGCCCACCACTGACAATCACCCCGAGGTACACCCTCGTTACCTCGCCGCACGCCCCCGCGACCCGCCCGGAGAACCTCAGTTCTGCGGCCCCAGATACCCGAGCGAAGCCCCGATCCGCCCCGCGAGG
This sequence comes from Streptomyces sp. CNH189, assembly GCF_000527195.1. Taxonomy (NCBI): domain Bacteria; kingdom Bacillati; phylum Actinomycetota; class Actinomycetes; order Kitasatosporales; family Streptomycetaceae; genus Streptomyces; species Streptomyces sp. CNH189. The sequence continues at coordinate 86,860 of NZ_AZUS01000028.1, read as the reverse complement.
TGATCCCGCTGCACCGGCCCCCGCAGCGACGAACCGTCCAGCCAGGTACGGCACTTGCTGGCGAGCAGCAGACCGAACGCCTCGGCCTCCTTCTCGTCCGCCTGGTCGAACCGGGTGCGGGCGGCGACCCTCAGCACGGTCGCCCGCAGGGCCTCGTCGTCCATGGCCTCACCGAGTAAACGGGTGGCGACCTCGGCGCCGGCGACATGATGGCCGGAGTGGCCCGCCTTCATGTGCCACAGCTCATGGCCGAGGATCACCAGCTGGTGGTCGGGCGCCGTGCGTTCCTCGACCACCACGAGGTCCTGGTCCGCCATGTCGAGCCAGAGCCCGCTCGCGGTCCCCGGCGGGAAGACGGCCGTGCGGAACAGCACGGGCCGTCCGCGCCGCCGGCTCATCGCCTCGCACAGGGCGGCGTACAGATCGGCGGGCCGCGCCGGGACGGGAAGCGTCAGCTCCGTGACCAACTCGCCGCACAGACGGCGCATGTTCCTACCGATGCCCACAGTTCTCCCCGGGTCACGACTTGGGCCGCTGGACGCTCTCCAGGAGCATGTCCAGCCATTCCGCGACCTTGTCGCGGTGCTGGTCGGTGGGCAGCTGCGCGGCCCGCCAGGCGATGCCCCGCACCCCGTGGTCCTGCAGCAGCCGCTCCAGCGGGTCGTCGGCCGTCGCGGCGGACTCCCGCTCGGCCAGCTTCTGCAGCAGCTCCTGCTCGGTGTGCTGGAGGGCGTTCGCCAGCGCCTCCGGGTCCTCGGCGGTGAGGAAACCGGCGTGCACCCGGAAGAACCGCTGGAGGGCGTCGCAGTGCTCCATGGTGGGCCGCCGGTCGCCGTTGATGAGCGCGCCGGCCTGTTGCCGGGACATGCCCGCCCCGTCGGCGATCTCCTGTTGCGTGTACTTGCGTCCGTTCGGCTTCAGCCGGGTGCGGCGCAGCAGGTCCAGCCGCTGCAGGAACCGCGCCTGCACATCGGGCTCACCCGCGGGCCGGCCGCTCAGCAGCGCCTTGACCACGGGCTCCGGCACACCGGACGCGACGGACAGCCGGTCCACGTCGAAGACCTCGGTGTGCGCCACGCCGAGCCGGTCGGCGAGTGCGGTGACGCGGGCGACGACGGCCGGCAGCGCGTTCGTCGGCGCGGCGCCCGGTCCCTCGAAGCCACCCGTCACCGAAAGATCTCCTACGTCTCTCACAGGCTTCTCACAAGCGATTGCCGTGAACTTCACGGAGACTAGCCGGTGTTTCGAACTCCCATCCAGGTGTCGCCACAACTGTGGCCAATTTCGGCCGTCAACCGCCGCGGAATGCCACGATAGTTGACACGCCGTGTCCCGGCGCAGCAGGATCGGGGCGCCGCGTCAGGGCCGCACAGGCAAGAGGGGTGACCTCCCGATGGCATATCAGGCAGGAGGGCAGCGGCCGGCACCGCGGCCCGGCCCCGGAACGTCCGAGGCGCAGGCCTATCTGCGGGACTACGCCGTCCTGCTGGACGCCGTTCCCTTCCCCTCGCTGGTGGTGGACCACCGCTGGGACGTGCTGCTCACCAACGGTGCTTTCCGGACACTTTTCCAGGGCGTGGAGCCGCATCCGACGGCCCACCCGGGCGTCAACTTCCAGCGGTTCGTCCTCTTCCACCCGGACGCCGCGACGGTCCTGGGCGACCACGAGGCGAGCTGGTGCCTGCCCATGCTGGCGGACCACGCGGCGACGGCCGAGCGCCACCCCCACGACCCCGTGCTGCACGCCGTACGGCGCGACATCGCCCAGGACCCGATCATGGACGCCGCCTACCGGCAGGGCGTGCCGCACTGGCTGCGCGCCGTGGGGGAGCGGGCCGCCCGGCACGACGGCTCCGTACGGCCGTTGCTGCACCCGGACCCGCGCCGAGGTGCCACGGACTGCCGCCTCGTCGTGGAGACCGCCTCCGTCCTCGAGGAGATGGAGTGCCGCCGGCTGACGTTCGTCCTGCGTGAGACGCCCCGCGCCACCGGCCGGGACCGCGGGGCCCGCAGGGCCGCCGGCCACCTGCGCGTGGTCCCCGCCGCCGACTGACACATCGCCGCGACGGCAGCCCGTTTCCACCCTGTTCCCGGCAGTGTGATGTGTGACATAGTACTGGCGTGAGCGAGTCGCTGACCTGCGATGTCGTGGTGGTTGGTGCCGGGATGACGGGCGCCGCCTGCGCCCTGTACGCGGCTCGCGCCGGTCTGGACGTCACCGTCGTCGACCGCGGCCCGGTGGCCGGCGGGACGACCGGCGCGGGGGAGGGCAACCTCCTCGTCTCCGACAAGGCACCCGGACCCGAACTCGACCTGGCCCTGCTGTCCACCCGCCTCTGGGCGGAGCTGGCCCGGGAGTCGGGCCCGGCGACGGAGTACGAGGCCAAGGGCGGCCTGGTCGTCGCCGGGACCGCGACATCACTCGACGCGCTCCGGGCGTTCGCGCACACCCAGCGAGCGGCCGGGGTGACCGCCGAGTTCGTCCCCGCCGACCGCCTCCACGACCTGGAACCCCGCCTCGCGTTAGGGCTCCCGGGCGGGGTGCGCTACCCGCAGGACGCCCAGGTGATGCCCGCCCTCGCGGCGGCCCACCTGCTGCGCGCCTCCGGTGCCCGACTGCTCACCGGCCACGAGGTGACCCAGGTGCTGCGCGCCCGCGACGGCACGGTGCGCGGCGTGCGCACCCCGCGCGGCGACCTGCACGCACCGGCCGTCGTCAACGCGGCGGGCACCTGGGGCGGTGAACTCGCCGACCGGGCCGACGTGTTCCTGCCCGTCATGCCCCGGCGCGGCTTCGTCCTCGTCACCGAGCCGCTGCCGCCCCGCATCCGGCACAAGGTGTACGCCGCCGACTACGTCGCCGACGTCGCGGGCGACACGGCGGACCTGCTGACCTCCCCGGTCGTCGAGGGGACGGCCGCCGGACCGGTCCTCATCGGCGCCAGCCGGGAACGCGTCGGGTTCGACCGCTCGCTGTCGCTGCGGGCGGTGCGGGCCCTCGCGGCGGGGGCGACCCGGCTGTTCCCCTTCCTGGCCGGCGTGCGGGCCCTGCGGACGTACGCGGGATTCCGCCCGTACCTGCCCGACCACCTCCCGGCGATCGGCCCCGACCCGAGAGTGCCCGGGCTGTTCCACGCCTGCGGGCACGAGGGCGCGGGCATCGGCCTCGCACCCGGCACCGGACTGCTGATCTCCCAGGCGCTGACCGGGGCGACGCCGGACCTCGACCTCGCCCCCTTCCGTCCCGACCGCTTCCCTCGCCCCACGAAGGAGGCCGCACGGTGAACCCCCGGAAGAGCCCCGGGCCACGGCCACGGCGCGCCTTCGACGTGACCTTCGACGGGCGGACGGTCGAGGCACTGCCCGGCCGGACGATCGCCGCCGTGCTGTGGGCCGCGGGTGTCGCCTCCTGGCGCACCACCCGCAACGAGGGGCGTCCGCGGGGGGTGTTCTGCGGGATCGGCGTCTGCTTCGACTGCCTCGTGACCGTGAACGGCCGCCCCAACCGGCGCGCCTGCCTGGTCCCCGCCCGCCCGGGTGACGACATACGCACCCAGGAGGGGACGGGCCATGAGGACTGACCTCGCGGTGATCGGCGCGGGTCCGGCGGGCCTCGCCGCGGCCCTCGCGGCGGCCCGGCGCGGCATCCGGGTCACGCTGATCGACGCGGCGTCGCAGCCGGGCGGGCAGTACTTCCGGCAGCCCGCGCCAGGGCTCCGAACGGAACACACCCAGGTGCCGGGCAACGGCCGGCGCACCTGGACCCGGCTGCGGGACGCGCTCGCCGCGAGCACCGTGGACGTACGGACGGATCACCATGTCTGGTGCGTGGAGCGGGAGTCCGAAGGGCTGACGGTGCACGCGCTGACCGGCCCCGAAGGGCGGGATCCTGCCGCGGTGCGCGCCACCGCCGTGCTCCTGGCAACCGGCGGGTACGAGACGGTCCTGCCCTTCCCCGGCTGGACGCTGCCGGGTGTCGTGACCGTGGGCGGCGCCCAGGCCATGCTCAAGGGCGGCCTCGTCACCCCCGGCCGCACCGCCGTGGTCGCCGGGACCGGCCCCCTGCTGCTGCCCGTGGCGACCGGGCTCGCCGCGGCGGGCGTCCGGGTCGCCGCCCTGGTGGAGTCCACCGACCCGGTACGCCTGCCCCGGCACGCCGGAGCCCTCGCGGGAAAGCTGCCCGAGGCCGCCGGGTACGCGGCGCGGCTGCTGCGCCACCGCGTACCGGTGCTGGCCCGGCACACCGTGGTCCGCGCCCACGGGGAGGACCGGCTGACCGGTGTCACCGTCGCCGCCCTCGACGCGCACGGCCGTGTCCGGCCCGGCACCGAACGCCTGCTGCCCTGCGACGCGCTCGCGGTGGGACACGGCATGCTGCCCCACACCGATCTCGCCGGGAGCCTCGGCTGCCGGCTCGACGGGACCGCCGTGGCCGTCGACGGCGAGCAGCGCACCGACGTGCCGGGCGTGTGGGCGGCCGGAGAGGCCACGGGCATCGGCGGGGCGGCCCTCGCGCTGGCGGAGGGACACATCGCCGGCCGTTCGATCGCGGCCCGGCTGCGGGGCGGGACGCCCGACCCGCGCGCCTGGGCGCCCGCCGCCCGGGCCCGCGCCCAGGGGCGCGCGGCCGCCGAGGCCCTGGACGCCCTGCACACCCCGCCCGCCCACTGGGCCGACGGCGTCACCGACGACACGGTGGTCTGCCGCTGCGAGGAGGTACCGGCGGGCGCCGTCCGCGAGGCCCTCACCCTCGGCGCCGGTGACCTCCGCACGGTCAGACTGCTCACCCGGGCCGGCATGGGGTGGTGCCAGGGTCGTCTGTGCGCGCCGGCCGTCGCGGCCCTCACGGGGTGCGCCCCGACTCCCTCCCGCCGCCCCTTCGCCCGCCCTGTTCCGCTGGGCGTCCTGGCGGCCCAGCACGACCGGCCTCACCCGCGCCCGGAGGAAGGATCCCCATGACCGATCACCGCCGCCCCTGGCGGGGAGTCCTCGTCGCCACCGCGCTGCCGTTGCGCGAGGACCTGTCCGTCGACCTCGACCGGTACGCCGAACACTGCGCCTGGCTCGTGGCCAACGGCTGCGACGGGGTCGTGCCGAACGGCTCCCTCGGCGAGTACCAGGTGCTCACCCCCGGGGAGCGCGCCCGTGTCGTCGAGACCGCCGTCGCCGCCGTCGGCGGGGAGCGGGTCATGCCCGGAGTCGCCGCCTACGGGTCCGCCGAGGCGCGCCGCTGGGCCGAGCGGGCCGCCGAGGCCGGGTGCCGGGCGGTGATGCTGCTGCCGCCCAACGCCTACCGCGCCGACGAGCGTTCCGTGCTCGCCCACTACGCCGAGGTGGCCCGCGCCGAACTGCCCGTCGTCGCCTACAACAACCCGATCGACACCAAGGTCGACCTGGTGCCGGAGCTGCTCGCCCGGCTGCACGGCGAGGGGTACGTCCAGGCCGTCAAGGAGTTCTCGGGGGACGTCCGCCGCGCCTACCGGATCGCCGAACTCGCCCCCGACCTGGACCTGCTGGCCGGAGCGGACGACGTGCTCCTGGAACTCGCGGTCGCCGGGGCGAAGGGCTGGGTGGCCGGCTACCCGAACGCGCTGCCCCGGTCCTGCGCGGAGCTGTACCGCGCCGCCACCGGCGGGGATCTCGCCACCGCACTGCCGCTGTACCGGCAGCTGCACCCCCTGCTGCGCTGGGACTCCCGGGTGGAGTTCGTGCAGGCCGTCAAGCTGTCCATGGACCTGGTCGGCCGCCACGGCGGCCCCTGCCGTCCGCCGCGCGTCCCGCTGGACCCGGAACAGGAGGCGGCGGTCCGCGCCGCCACCGAGCAGGCCGTCGCGGCGGGTCTGGCGTAGGGGAGGGGCACGGGATGCGCAGCACACTCGTCCTGCACGCCGTCGACTCGCACACCGAGGGCATGCCGACCCGGGTGATCACCGGAGGCATCGGCACCGTTCCCGGTGCGACGATGAACGAACGGCGCCTGTGGTTCCGCGAACACCGCGACCAGGTCAAGCAGTTGCTGATGAACGAACCGCGCGGGCACGCGGCGATGAGCGGCGCGATCCTCCAGCCGCCGACCCGCCCCGACTGCGACTGGGGCGTCCTCTACATCGAGGTGTCCGGCTACCTCCCGATGTGCGGCCACGGCACCATCGGCGTGGCGACCGTCCTGGTCGAGACGGGCATGGTCGAGGTCGTCGAGCCGGTCACCACCATCCGCCTGGACACCCCCGCCGGGCTCGTCGTCGCCGAGGTGGAGGTCGAGGACGGCTCCGCCACCGCCGTCACCCTGCGCAACGTGCCGTCCTTCGCCGTCGCCCTGGACCGCGAGGCCACCCTGCCCGACGGGCGGACGGTGACGTACGACCTGGCGTACGGCGGGAACTTCTACGCCATCCTGCCGCTGGAGCGGTTCGGGCTGCCCTTCGAGCGTTCCCGCAAGGACGACGTCCTGGCCGCCGGGCTGTCCCTCATGGAGGCGATCAACGCCGAGGGGGAGCCCGTCCACCCGGAGGACCCGTCCATCCACGGTTGCCACCACGTCCAGGTGACCGCGCCCGGCTCCACCGCCCGGCACTCCCGGCACGCCATGGTCATCCACCCCGGCTGGTTCGACCGCTCGCCGTGCGGCACCGGGACCAGCGCCCGCATGGCCCAGCTGCACGCCCGCGGCGAACTGCCCATGCACACCGAGTTCGTCAACGAGTCCTTCATCGGCACCCGCTTCACCGGCCGCCTGCTCGGCACCACCGAGGTGGCCGGACGCCCCGCCGTGCTGCCCAGCTTCACCGGACGCGCCTGGATCACCGGCACCGCCCAGTACCTGCTGGACCCGCGGGACCCGTTCCCGGCGGGGTTCGTCCTGTGACCGCCGGCGGTCCCGCCCTGCCCGCGCTCGGCGGACGCGGGCCCAGCTACCGCGAGCGGGTCGCGGGCGCCCTGCGGGCCGCGCTGATCGCCGGTGAACTGCGCCCCGGCGAGGTGTACTCGGCGCCGGGGCTCGCGGCCCGCTTCGGCGTCTCCGCCACCCCCGTGCCCGAGGCGCTGCTCGACCTCGCCAAGGAGGGGCTGGTCGACGTGGTGCCCTACAAGAGGTACCGGGTCACCGCTGTCTCCGAACGGCAGCTGGACGAGTACACCCACGTGCACGCCCTCGTCGAGATCCCCACGACGGCCGCGCCGGCCGGCACGGCCGACCCGGTCGCGCTCGGCGAACTCCGGCCGCTCGCCGAGGAGATCGTCGCCGCCGCGGCCGGCGACCTCGTCGCGTACGTCGACGCCGACCGGCGCTTCCACCTCGGCCTGCTGGCGCTCGCCGGCAACGGCCACCTCGTCGAGGTGGTCCGCGACCTGCGCCGCCGCTCCCGGCTGTACGGACTGACCGCGCCGGCGGAACAGGGGAGGCTGCGGGCGTCGGCGGAGGAGCACCTCGACCTGCTCGACGCACTGCTCGCCCGCGACACCGAGGGCGCGCGGGAGGTGATGACCCGCCACCTCGGGCAGGTGCGAGGACTGTGGGCAGCACCCTGACGCGGAAGTTTGCGCGATTATGCAAGCAGCTTGCATATCTTGCGCTACGCTTGCGGGCATGACGCGACGACTTGCTGTGGTGGCGAAGAAGGTCGGGGTCAGCGAGGCCACGGTCAGCCGGGTGCTCAACGGCAAACCGGGAGTCTCCGAGGCCACCCGGCAGGCGGTGCTCTCCGCCCTCGACGTGCTCGGCTACGAGCGCCCGACCCAGCTGCGCGGCGAGCGCGCCCGGCTGGTCGGCCTCGTGCTGCCCGAGCTGCAGAACCCGATCTTCCCCGCGTTCGCCGAGGTCATCGGCGGCGCGCTGGCCCAGCTCGGCCTCACCCCTGTGCTGTGCACCCAGACCCGGGGCGGGGTCTCCGAGGCGGACTACGTCACCCTGCTGCTGCAACAGCAGGTGTCCGGCGTGGTGTTCGCCGGTGGTCTCTACGCCCAGGCCGACGCGCCGCACGACCACTACCGGCAGCTCGCCGAGCGCAACATCCCTGTCGTCCTCGTCAACGCGGCCATCGAGCACCTCGGCTTCCCCGCCGTGTCCTGCGACGACGCGGTGGCGGTGGAGCAGGCCTGGCGCCACCTCGCCTCGCTCGGGCACGAGCGCATCGGCCTGGTGCTCGGCCCCGGCGACCACGTGCCCTCGGCGCGCAAGCTGGCGGCCGCACGGGCGGTGGCCGGCGAGGTGCCCGAGGAGCACGTCGCCCGCGCCATGTTCTCCATCGAGGGCGGCCATGCCGCCGCCACCCGGCTCATCGACCGGGGCGTCACCGGCTTCATCTGCGCCAGTGACCCCCTCGCCCTCGGAGTCGTACGCGCCGCGCGGCGCAAGGGACTCGACGTGCCCGGGCAGATCTCCGTCGTCGGCTACGACGACTCCGCCCTGATGAACTGCACCGAACCCCCGCTCACCACGGTCCGGCAGCCCATCGAGGCGATGGGCAGGGCGGTGGTGGAACTGCTGAACGCACAGATCAGCGGCAGCACGGTGGCCCCCGAAGAGCTTCTGTTCGAACCGGAGTTGGTGGTGCGCGGCTCGACCGCCCAGGCGCCCCGAACCTGAGCCGGCTTCAGCTGTCGAATAATTTCAAATTCTGCGCGACATATTGCGGACCGATGTCGTCGGTGCTTGAGTGTGCCCCGCCCACCGCTCCTGTTCCGAGGGGTTCACTCGCTCCTGTCCCTTAAGGGGTCCACCGATGAGAAGCACCGGGATCCGCCGTACCCTCGTCGCGCTGAGCGTCGGCGCGCTCACGCTGACGGCCTGCGGCTCCGGCGGCGACGAAGCCGCCGACGGCAAGACCCGCATCACCGTCAACTGCATGCCGCCCAAGAGCGCCAAGGTCGACCGCCAGTTCTTCGAGGAGGACGTCGCCGCCTTCGAGAAGAAGAACCCGGACATCGACGTCGTCCCGCACGACGCGTTCCCCTGCCAGGACCCCAAGACCTTCGACGCCAAGCTCGCCGGCGGGCAGATGGAGGACGTCTTCTACACGTACTTCACCGACGCCCGGCACGTCGTCGACATCAACCAGGCCGCCGATCTCACCCCGTACGTCGCGGAGTTGAAGAGCTACGACACCATCCAGCAGCAACTGCGCGACATCTACACCGTCGACGGCAAGATCTACGGCATCCCGCGCACCGGCTACTCGATGGGCCTGATCTACAACCGCGCCCTGTTCGAGAAGGCAGGCCTCGACCCCGACGACCCGCCCGCCACCTGGGACGAGGTCCGCTCCGCCGCGAAGAGGATCGCCGCGCTGGGCGACGGCACCGTCGGCTACGCCGACTACAGCGCCCAGAACCAGGGCGGCTGGCATTTCACCGCCGAGCTCTACTCCCAGGGCGGCGCCGTGGTGAACGAGGACGGCACCAAGGCAACCATCGACACTTCCGAGGGCCGCGCCGTGCTCCAGACCCTCCACGACATGCGGTGGACGGACGAGTCGATGGGCAGCAAGCAACTGCTCGTCATCAACGACGCCCAGCAGATGATGGGTTCCGGCAAGCTCGGCATGTACCTCGCCGCCCCCGACAACATCCCGATCCTCGTCAAGGAGAAGGGCGCCGAGTACAAGGACATCGCCATCGCCCCCATGCCCGGCGGCAGGGCCACCCTCGTCGGCGGCGACGGCTACATGTTCAGCAAGAAGGCAACCCCGGAGCAGATCAGGGCCGGCCTCAAGTGGCTCGACCACATGTTCCTCACCCCCGGTGACGGCTTCCTCGGCGACTACGCCCGCGCCAGGCAGAACGACGCCCCCGTCGGCCTGCCCGAACCCCGTCTGTTCACCGGCGCCGCCGACGCCGAGGACCAGCAGGCCAAGAAGGCCAACGCCAACGTCCCGGTGGAGAACTACCAGGCCTTCCTGGACGGCAACCAGAAGCTGGCGATGAAGATCGAGCCGCCGCACGCCCAGCAGCTCTACTCCGTCCTCGACGGCGTGGTCTCCGCCGTCCTCACCAAGGAGGACGCGGACATCGACCAGCTGCTCAAGGACGCCACCGGCAAGATCGACGGCATCCTGGCACGGAGCTGACCGGTGACGAAGACGGTCGAACGGCCGTCCGCCGTGCGGGTCCGGCCGGTGAAGGCGCCGTCCCCGGCAGGGGATCGGAGACGGCGCCGCCTCACCGACCACCTGCGCGCGTACGGCTTCCTCCTCGGCGGACTGATCTGCTTCGCGCTGTTCTCCTGGTACCCCGCGATCCGCGCCGTCGTGATCGCCTTCCAGAAGTACACGCCCGGCTCCGACCCCGAATGGGTCGGCACCGACAACTTCACCCGCGTCTGGCGGGACCCCGAGTTCGCCGCCGCCTGGCGCAACACGCTCACCTTCACCGTGCTCGCCCTGCTGATCGGCTTCGCGATCCCCTTCGTGCTCGCCCTCGTGCTCAACGAACTCCGGCACGCCAAGGCGTTCTTCCGGGTCGTCGTCTACCTGCCGGTCATGATCCCGCCCGTGGTGAGCGCCCTGCTGTGGAAGTGGTTCTACGACCCGGGCGCCGGCCTCGCCAACGAGGCGCTGCGCTTCCTGCACCTGCCCACCTCGAACTGGTCCAACGGCGCCGACACGGCCCTGGTGTCCCTGGTGATCGTCGCCACCTGGGCCAACATGGGCGGCACCGTGCTCATCTACCTCGCCGCGCTCCAGTCCATCCCCGGTGAGCTGTACGAGGCCGCCGAACTCGACGGCGCGAACCTGCTCCAACGCGTCCGGCACGTCACGGTCCCGCAGACCCGGTTCGTGATCCTCATGCTGATGCTGCTGCAGATCATCGCCACCATGCAGGTGTTCACCGAACCGTTCGTGATCACCGGAGGCGGCCCGGAGAACGCCACCGTCACCGTCCTCTACCTCATCTACAAGTACGCCTTCCTCTACAACGACTTCGGCGGCGCCTGCGCGCTCAGCGTGATGCTGCTCGCCCTGCTCGGCGCGTTCTCCGCCGTCTACCTCCGCCTCACCCGCTCCGGAGAGGAGGCCGTATGAACGGCGGCACCCGCACCCTGGTCTCCCCGGCGGTCCTGGCCCGCCCGCGCGGCAGGGCCGTCTACTGGACCGTCTTCACCGGAGTCGTCCTGCTGTTCGCGCTGGCGTTCCTGTTCCCCGTGTACTGGATGGCGACCGGCGCGACGAAGTCACCGGACGAGGTGGCCCGCACCCCTCCCACCCTCGTCCCGGAGAGCTGGAGCACCGCCGGGTACGCGGACGCCTGGGAGCTGATGCAGCTGCCCACGCACCTGTGGAACACGGTGGTGCAGGCGGCGGGCGCCTGGATCTTCCAGCTGGTGTTCTGCACGGCCGCCGCCTACGCCCTGTCCAAGCTCCGCCCCGCCTTCGGCACCCTGATCCTCGGCGGCATCCTCGCCACGCTGATGGTCCCCGCCCAGGCCCTGGTCGTCCCGAAGTACCTGACCGTCGCGGACCTCGGCCTGCTCAACGACCCGCTCGCCATCTGGCTGCCGGCCGTCGCCAACGCCTTCAACCTGTACCTGCTCAAGCGGTTCTTCGACCAACTGCCCAGGGACGTCCTGGAGGCCGCCGAGATCGACGGCGCGGGCAAGCTGCGCACCCTGTGGTCGATCGTGCTGCCCATGTCCCGCCCGGTGCTCGGCGTGGTGTCGATCTTCGCGCTGGTCGCCGTCTGGCAGGACTTCCTGTGGCCGCTGATGGTGTTCTCCGACACCGGCAAGCAGCCCATCAGCGTGGCCCTGGTGCAGCTGTCGCAGAACATCCAGCTGACCGTGCTGATCGCCGCGATGGTGATCGCCAGCATCCCCATGGTCGCGCTGTTCCTCGTCTTCCAGCGGCACATCATCGCCGGGATCAGCGCGGGCAGCACCAAGGGCTGACGCCGCACCCCCGTCCACAGAAGAGAAAGGCACCCACGTGGGACAGCCCACCCCTGCCACCGCCGACGCCTGGTGGCGGTCCGCCGTCATCTACCAGGTGTACGTCCGCAGCTTCGCCGACGGTGACGGCGACGGCACCGGCGACCTGGCCGGCGTCCGCGCCCGCCTGCCGTACCTCGCCGAACTGGGCGTCGACGCGCTGTGGTTCAACCCCTGGTACCGGTCCCCGATGAAGGACGGCGGCTACGACGTCGCCGACTACCGCGCGATCGACCCCGCCTTCGGCACCCTGGCCGAGGCGGAGAAACTCATCGCCGAGGCACGGGAACTGGGCATCCGCACCATCGTCGACGTCGTCCCCAACCACGTCTCCGACCAGCACCCCTGGTTCCGCGCGGCCCTCGCGGGCGGCCCCGAACGGGAACTGTTCCACTTCCGCCCCGGCCGAGGCGAGCACGGCGAACTCCCGCCCAACGACTGGCAGTCCGAGTTCGGCGGCCCCGCCTGGACCAGGCTGCCCGACGGCGACTGGTACCTGCACCTGTTCGCCCCCGAGCAACCCGACCTCAACTGGGCGCACCCCGCCGTCCGCCAGGAGCACGAGGACATCCTGCGCTTCTGGTTCGAGCGGGGCGTCGCCGGCGTCCGCATCGACTCCGCGGCCCTGCTGGCCAAGGACCCCGAGCTGCCCGACTTCACCGAGGGCCACGACCCGCACCCCTACGTCGACCGCGACGAACTCCACGACGTCTACCGCGCCTGGCGGGCCGTCGCCGACGAGTACGGGGCCGTCTTCGTCGGCGAGGTCTGGCTCCCCGACACCGAACGCTTCGCCCGCTACCTGCGCCCCGACGAACTGCACACCGCGTTCAACTTCTCCTTCATGACCTGCCCCTGGGACGCCGCCCGGCTGCGCGCCTCCATCGACGAGACGCTGGCCGAGCACGCCCCGATCGGCGCCCCCGCCACCTGGGTGCTGTGCAACCACGACGTCACCCGCACCGTCACCCGCTACGGCCGCGCCGACACCGGATTCGACTTCGCCACCAAAGCCTTCGGCACCCCCACCGACCTGGCCCTGGGCACCCGCCGCGCCCGGGCGGCCGCCCTGCTGTCCCTCGCCCTGCCCGGCGCGGTCTACGTCTACCAGGGCGAGGAACTGGGGCTGCCCGAGGCCGACATCCCGCTCGACCGCATCGAGGACCCCATGCACGCGCGCTCCGGCGGCACCGACCCCGGACGCGACGGATGCAGGGTGCCGCTGCCCTGGACCTCCGACGCCCCGCACGCCGGGTTCGGCGGCGAGCCCTGGCTGCCGCAGCCCGCCGGCTGGCCCGCGTACGCGGCCGACCGGCAGGCCCACGACCCCGGCTCCATGCTCAGCCTCTACCGCGAGGCGGTCCGCCTGCGGCCCGGGTTCGGCGACGCGCCCCTGACCTGGCTCCCCGCACCGGACGGCGTGCTCGCCTTCGCCCGCTCCGGCGCCCTGTGCGTCGTCAACCTCTCCGGCCGGTCCGTCGGCCTGCCCGCCCACACCGCGCTGCTCCTGGCCAGCGGCCCGCTCGACACCGCCGGGAGGCTGCCCCGCGACACCGCGGTCTGGCTGCGCGCCTGAGCCGCGCCCCGCCTGTTCCCCGCCCCCACCACGAAGGGACCAGCACCATGATCACCCCCACCGTCAGAAGCGTGCCGGCGGCGGCCACGGCCGTCGCCCTCGCCGCCGGGCTGCTCGTCGCCGTCGCCTCCGCGCCCGCCCACGCCGCCGCCGGCGCCACTCTCCCGTTCACCTCCGTCGAGGCCGAGTCCGCCACCCACACCGGAAGCCGCATCGGCCCGGACCACACCCAGGGCACCCTCGCCTCCGAGGCGTCCGGGCGGCAGGCGGTGCGCCTGAACGCGGGCCGGCGCGTGGAGTTCACCGTGCCGCGCGCCGCCAACGCCGTCACCGTCGCGTACAGCGTCCCCGACGGCCAGTCCGGCTCGCTGGACGTGTACGTCAACGGGCAGCGGCTCGACCGGACCCTGCCGGTCACCTCCAAGTACAGCTACGTGGACACCCCCTGGATCCCGGGCGCCCGCACCCACCACCTCTACGCCAACGCGCGGATGCTGCTCGGCCGGGACGTCCGGGCCGGCGACACCGTCGCCTTCCAGGCCACGAACGTTCCTGTCACCGTGGACGTGGCCGACTTCGAGCAGGCACCCGGCGCCGCCTCCCGCCCCGCCGGATCCGTCTCCGTGACCGACAAGGGCGCCGACCCGACCGGGCAGGGCGACTCCACCCAGGCGTTCCGTGAGGCCGTCGCCGCCGCGCAGGGCGGGACCGTGTGGATCCCGCCGGGCGAGTACCGGCTGACCTCCTCCCTGAGCGGCGTCCAGAACGTCTCCCTCCAGGGCGCCGGCCACTGGCACTCGGTCGTGCGCACCTCCCGCTTCGTCGACCAGGGCTCCTCGGCCGGGAACGTCCACATCAAGGACTTCGCGGTCATCGGCGAGGTCACCGAACGCGTCGACTCCAGCCCCGACAACTTCGTCAACGGCTCGCTCGGCCCGAACTCCACCGTCTCCGGCATGTGGCTCCAACACCTCAAGGTGGGCCTCTGGCTGACCGGGAACAACGACAACCTGGTTGTCGAGAACAACCGCTTCCTCGACATGACCGCCGACGGCCTCAACCTCAACGGCAACGCCCGCGGGGTGAAGGTCCGCAACAACTTCCTGCGCAACCAGGGCGACGACGCCCTCGCCATGTGGTCGCTCAACGCGCCGGACGTCGACAGCAGCTTCGAGAACAACACGATCACCCAGCCGAACCTCGCCAACGGCATCGCGGTCTACGGCGGCACCGACATCACCGTCCGCGACAACCTCATCTCCGACACCAACGCCCTCGGCAGCGGCATCGCGATCTCCAACCAGAAGTTCCTCGACCCGTTCCACCCGCTGTCCGGCACCATCACCGTCGACGGCAACACCCTGGTGCGCACGGGCGCGATGAACCCCAACTGGAGCCACCCGATGGGCGCCCTGCGCGTCGACTCCTACGACAGCGCCATCGACGCCCAGGTACGGATCACGAACACCACGATCACCGACAGCCCGTACAGCGCCTTCGAGTTCGTCTCCGGCGGCGGACGCGGCCTCGCGGCGCGGAACATCACCGTCGACGGCGCCACCGTGAACCGGGTGGGGACCGTCGTCGTGCAGGCGGAGACGCAGGGCGCGGCCACGTTCCGGAACGTCACCGCGACCGGCGTCGGCTCGGCCGGGATCTACAACTGCCCCTACCCGGCCGGTTCCGGCACCTTCACCGTCACCGACGGCGGCGGCAACTCCGGCTGGAGCAGCACCTGGTCGGACTGCGCGAGCTGGCCGCGGCCCGGCGAGCAGAACCCCCAGCCCGACCCGGACCGCAACCTCGCCCTGGGCCGCCCGGCGACCGCCACCGGCTCCCAGGACGTGTACACCCCCGGAAAGGCGGTCGACGGGGATTCGGACACGTACTGGGAGTCGGCCAACCACGCCTTCCCGCAGTCCCTGACGATCGACCTAGGCGCCGCCCGGACCGTGCGCCGGGTGGTGCTGAAGCTGCCGCCGCAGGCCGCGTGGCAGGCCCGCACCCAGACCCTGTCCGTGCAGGGCAGCACCGACGGCTCCGCGTACACGACGCTGGCCGCCGCGCGCGAGCACCGCTTCGACCCGGCGACCGGCAACACGGTGACCGTCCCGGTCGACGGCACGCTGCGCCACCTGCGGCTGCACGTCACCGGCAACACCGGCTGGCCGGCCGCCCAGTTCGGCGAGGTGGAGGTCTACGGGTCCTGACGCCTGGGAAGCGGGCGGGGTCAGCGGCCGACCAGCAGCCCCCGCCCGCGCAGCACCCGCCGCTCCAGCGGGCTGAAGATCAGCAGGTCGATGGTGATGCCGACGAGCAGGATCAGCAGGATGGCCAGGAACACCTGCGGCATGCTGCTGTTGTTGCGCCCGTTCTCCAGCAATTGACCGAGGCCTACGCCGAGATCGGGGGAGGAGGCGATGATCTCGGCGGCCATCAGCGAGCGCCAGGAGAACGCCCAGCCCTGCTTGAGTCCGGCCAGGTAGCCGGGGAGCGCGGCGGGCATCACGATGTACCGGGCCCCACGCAGCCCGGTCGCGCCCAGGGTGCGACCGGCGCGCAGGAACAGCGGCGGGATCTGGTCGATGCCCGCCACCAGGCCGTTGGCGATGGACGGGACGGCGCCGAGCAGGATGACGGCGAACATCATCGAGTCGTTCAGGCCCAGCCAGATCACCGCCGGCGGCACCCAGGCGACCGAGGGCAGCGACTGCAGCCCCGACAGGACCGGGCCGATGGCCGCCCGGACGAAACTCACCCGGGCCACCAGCAGCCCGAGCGGGGTGCCGATGGCCAGCGCCAGCAGGAAGCCGAGCAGGCCGCGTGAGACGGACGTCCAGATGTAGTCCAGCAGCTTCCCCTGCAGCCAGGCGGTGCGCAGCTCGGCCCACACGTCGGACGGGGAGGCGAGCTTGTACGCGGGCGCGACCTCCGCCCACACCAGGACCTGCCACACCACCAGTACCAGGAGGACGGCGGTGACCGGCGGCAGGACCTTGCGGAGCAGGGTCTGGCGCAGCGGGGTGCGGACGGTCCGCGCGGAGTCCAGCGCGTCGAGACCGGCCTCGAGACCCGCGAGGTCGTCCGGGTCCTGGGGTGCGGCGGCGTCCTTGGTGAGGCCGGTCTTCTCAGTGCTGGCCATGGCGGCGGATCTCCCCACGCAGTTCTTCGGTGATCTCGGCGGACAGCTCGGCGACGGCGCCGTCCTCGAGGCGGCGCGGCTGCGGCAGGTCCACCGTCCACTGCCGGGCGATGCGGCCCGGCCGCGACGACAGCAGCACCACGCGCTGGGCGAGCCGCACCGCCTCGCGCACGTTGTGGGTCACGAACAGCACCGACAGGCCCGTCTCGCGCCAGATCCGGGTGAGTTCGTCGTGCAGGACGTCCCGGGTGATGGCGTCGAGCGCGGCGAACGGCTCGTCCATCAGCAGCAGCCGGCTGTCCTGGGCGAGCGCGCGGGCCAGCGCCACGCGCTGACGCATACCGCCGGACAGCTCGTGCACCCGTTTGCCGTGCGCGTCCTTCAGGCGCACCAGCTCCAGCAGCCGCTCCGCCTCCTGGCGGCGCTCCGGCTTGCCCACCCCGCGCAGTTTCAGGGCGAGTTCGATGTTCTTGCCCGCGGTCAGCCACGGGAACAGGGCGTGCTCCTGGAACATCAGGGCCGGCCTGCCGTCGGTGCCGATGGTGCCGGCGGACGGCCGGTCCAGTCCCGCGACCAGGTTGAGCAGGGTGGACTTGCCGCAGCCGGAGGCACCCAGGAGGGTGACGAACTCGCCGGGGGCGACATCGAGGGTGATGTCGTCCAGCACGAGCTGCCGTCCGCCGGGCGCGCCCGGTGCGGGAAAGGACTTCGAGACGTGCTCGACCCGTGCGGCGTACCGCGCCGCCTTGGTGTCCTCGGCCGTCCCGGCCATCGTGGTGGCCATGGTCGTCACCTCCTGGGGTCTCGTCGGGTGCGCGGTCGTCAGCGGACGCCGAGCCCGGCGTCGTCGACCGCGGGCCTGCCCTCGGTCTTGAGGACCTTGTTCAGCGGCGCGAGGTCGTAGATGCCCTTCAGGTCGGGCTTCTCCAGCAGACCGGCCGACACCGCGTGCTCCGCCTGGGCGTCGAGGGTCGACGCCAGAGGGTCGTCGAGGAAGGCGATGGACTTCCACGCCGGGTCGATCACCTCGGCCGGCAGGGCCTTGCCGGACAGCTTCTCCAGCGCCTTGTTCGCGGAGGCCTTGGCCCGGTCCGGGTCGGCGTTGATCCACTCGTTGGTCTTCACCGAGCCGCGCAGCACGGCCTCGACGACGTCCGGGTGCTCCTTCAGGAACGTCTGGGACACGATGATGTTGGTGATCACGAACCTCTTGTCCGGCCAGATGTCGGACTCGTCGAGCAGCACCGTCGCGCCGTCCGCGACGAGCTTGGACGCGGTGGGCTCGGGCACCCAGGCGCCGTCGATGGAGCCGGACCTGTAGGCGTCCGGGGTGATCTTGTTGTCGCTGCGGACGACGGAGACGTCACCCTTGCCGCTCTGCGCGTCGACCTTCCAGCCCTTCTCGGCGATCCAGTGCAGGAACGCCACGTCCTGGGTGTTGCCGAGCTGCGGGGTGGCGATCTTCCTGCCCTTGAGGTCGTCCAGGGTCTTGATCTTGTCCGGGTTCACCACGAGCTTCACGCCGCCGGACGCGGAACCGCTGATGATGCGCAGGTTCTTGCCCTGGGACTTGGTGTAGCCGTTGATGGACGGTGAGGGGCCGATCCAGCCGATGTCGATGGACCCGGCGTTCAGCGCCTCGATCTCGGACGGCCCGGCGTTGAACGTGCTCGCCTTGATCTTGGTGCCGCCCAGCTCCTTCTGGAGCAGGCCCTCCTGGACGCCGACCAGGGCGGTGGCGTGCGTGAGGTTGGGGAAGTAGCCGATCTTCACCTCGGAGGCGGACAGCTTCTCGGCGCCGGCCGCGACCTCCGCCTTCGGGGCGTCGTCGGCGGCGTCGGATCCGTAGCCGCAGGCGGTGAGCAGGAGCGGGAGGGCCGCTGTGGCGGCGACGGTGCGCAGGAGGGTGAGCGGTCGTGCGGCAGACACAGAGGTGTCCTCTCGGAGGAAGAAGGATCGGGACGTCGCCGGCGTACGGGCGTGAGCCCAGGGGCGTGCGCCCGCGCGACCGTCGGGCCGGCCTCCGGACGGAGGGAGGCGGCCGCGGGTTCGGTGCGCGGGTGCGGGGAGGGAGTGGTGGAGCCGGTCGCGGATGCGCTACCGGTGCGGCCTCAGGCCGGCCGACAGATGGCGCTGGACGTGCGGCCGAAGTCGATGTGGCGGCGGGAGGTCAGCAGGAGCAGCGTGACGACGGCGTACGCACGCGTGGTCATGGCCTCCCCCTGCGGAACCCTAGTTTTCCTACCTGGCTGATAGGGATCGTGGCAGAAAGCAGCCCCCACCCCAAGAGGCAGCTCATATGATGGACGCCGCTCTCTCACATGGTGAGAAACGCCTGGTCGGGCGGCTGAATCAGGGGTTCACCCAGGCCGTGGGAGCGTCCGCCAACTCTGCGACCCCGGCGGGAAGTTGTGCGGACGCCACATCGGCGAGGGACACGCCTTCCAGAATCTGGCGCACATTGGACCGCAGCGCGATCCACAGCGGGAGCAGCGATTCGGCGGGACCCGAGTAGGACAGCTCCGGCGGACGGACACCGCGCACGGAGACCAGCGGCCCCTCCACGACCCGGATGACGTCGGCGATGCTGATCGACTCCGCGGGCTTCGCCAGCCGGTACCCGCCGTTGCCGCCGCGCTGGCTGACCACGAGGCCGCCCCGGCGCATGTCGTTCAGGATGCTCTCGAGGAACTTGTGCGGGATCTCCTGCGCGTCGGCGATCGCCTCGGCCTTGAGCGGCCCGTCGCCCCCGGACGACGCGAGTTGCAGCGCGGCACGTACCGCGTAGTCCGCCCTGGCTGAGATCCGCATGCGGCCATTATCCCGTACGGCCTCCGCCGCACTCCACCCGCGGTGCGTCGCACTCCACCCGCGGTCCGCCGCACTCCACCCGCCGTCCGTCGCGTGCGGCGCCGGGGATCAGCCGAGCGCCTGCACGGCGTAGAGGGTGCCCACGGCGGTGGCCAGCCCGCCCAGCAGCAGGCGCAGCCCCGTCTCGGGCAGCCGCGGCTGCAGCACGGCCCCCAGGTACCCGCCGGCCAGGCCCCCGAGCCCGCAGGCCAGGCCGAGGTACCAGTCCGGCGCCACGTCGCCCGTGCCGGCCAGGGACAGCAG
Source organism: Streptomyces sp. CNH189 (assembly GCF_000527195.1). Lineage (NCBI taxonomy): Bacteria > Bacillati > Actinomycetota > Actinomycetes > Kitasatosporales > Streptomycetaceae > Streptomyces > Streptomyces sp. CNH189. Next base: position 67,108 of record NZ_AZUS01000028.1, on the reverse strand, counting down.
CGCGAAGACGGCGGCGCCGGCCACGGAGGTGACGAACGTCGAGGCCAGCGCGGCCGGCGCCACCCGCGCCACGGACATGCCCCGCCCCACCAGCAGAGGCCCGAGCAGTGAGCCGCCGCCGATGCCGTAGATCCCGCCGATCACCCCGACCACCAGGGCCAGTCCGGTCACCGTCCGCGGCGAGGGCTCTACGTCCTCCACCGGGCGGGAGGGGCGAAGGGTGCGCCGCACGAGCCAGAACCCCAGCGGCACCAGCAGCACGGCGATCAGCAGCCGGAACACGGTGGCCCCCGGGACCGCGAACACCCGTACGGCTGCGCCGGCCGCCACACCGGGCAGGGTGCCGCTCACCAGACGGCGCGTCAGCGGGTCGCGCAGCAGCCCCGCGCGGTGATGCCGCAGCAGCGCCCCCGGCCCGGCCACCACGTTGAACAGCAGATTGGTGGGGGTGACCGCCGGACTCGGCACGCCGAGCACGCTCAACTGCACCGGCAGCAGGAACACCGCGCCCGACACGCCGGCCGGCGTGGTCATCACCGAGATGACCAGGCCCGCGGCCAGCCCGGCGAGTCCGGTGGACCAGTTCACGAGTCGTCCTGGAGCAGGGCCCCCGGCTCACCCCGGAGGGTCAGGCGGGCAGCACGAACGGAGGGTGGGCGCCGTTGAGGAAGTAGTCCCCGACGTCGCGCAGCCGGTGGGCGACCGGCTCGTACAGCGTATGCGTGCGGGCGTTGCGCCAGAAGCGGTCGAAGCCCAGCCGGGCGGACGCGGAGCGCGGACCGATGATGTCCAGCGCGCGGGTGGTCGACTCCTGCGCCGCCCGGGAGGCCGCGGTCTCGGCCATGGACACCAGTGCGGACACGTCCGCGTACTCGTCGTAGGTCAGCTCCTCGCCGCGCTCCAGCCCGTGCCGTACGGCGTCCAGCGCCTGGTCGCACAGCGCGGACGCGGAGCGGGTGAGGACGGTGAGCTCGCCGTACGCGGTCAGTACCTGCGGGTCGTCGGGCGAACCGGCCGACGGGACGGGCTGCCAGGGCCGGTGGCCGGCCCTGCTGTACTCACGCACCTCCGCCAGAACCCCTTCGGCCATGCCGAGCAGCAACTGCACGGAGAAGAGCCGGCCGACGGGCGCGGCCAGGGCGGCCCGGGGGACCAGGTGGTCCTCGTCCGCGGACAGCGAGCCGAGGATGTCGTCGCCGCCCACCGGCACGTCGTCGAACTCCACGCTGCCGCCGGCCGCGAGCCGCTGCCCGAAGGTGTCGCCGGTCGCGTCGACCACGACACCCGGGCGGGCCGGGTCCACCACGACGGCCAACGGCTCGCCCGTGTCCCCGCGCACCGCCCGCACGGCGACGCGGTCGGCCACCAGCACCCCGGTCGGGTAGCTCTGACGGCCGCCGAGCACGAGGCCCCGGGACGTCCGGGACAGCGTCAGCGGCGGCTCCTGCGGGGCGAACCCGCCGCCCCAGCACCACTGTTCGGCCGCGGACCGCTCCGCCGTCCGCAGGGCCGCCTCGGGGTCCGCGAAGAACCGGGCGCTCCACGACAGGAAGTAGTGCGAGCCGAGGAGCCGGCCTATGGCGCCGTCGGCCGTGGAGATCTCCCGGACGACCGCGTACGCCGTGGCCCAGTCCGCGCCGTCCCCGCCCGGACCGGCCGGCGCCGACAGGGTCAGCAGCCCCGCCTCGCGCAGCCGGGACACCTCGTCGAGGGGTGCCTTGCCTGCCTGTTCCCTGACCACGGTGTCCGTGGCCAGGTCGTCCGCCGCCTCGCGCGCCACGCGCAGCCAGTGCGCCCGTCCGGTCGGGGCGGGTTCGGCCGGGGGTGCGGGGCGGGTCGGCGCGGCGGCAGGGCACATGGCGGTGCTCTCCTCAGGATCGGCCGCGGGATGCGGCGTGGGGGCTTTCCTGCTGATCGGGGACGTACTTGTAGCCGATGCTCCGTACGGTGACGATGCGGCGCCGGTGCGCCGCGCCCAGCTTGCGGCGCAGCCGCGCGACGTGGACGTCCACCGTCCGACCGTCGCCGACGTGGTCGTAGCCCCAGACGGCCGCGACCAGCCGCTCGCGCGACTGCACCAGGTGGGGGCGCCGCACCAGGTGCGCCAGCAGCTCGAACTCCAGGTACGTCAGGTCGAGTTCGCGTCCGTCGACCTCGGCGACGCGGCGCGCGGTGTCGACGCGGACGGCGTCGTCGGCCGGCTGCCGCACGGGTGCCGCGTCGTCGGCGGCCACCAGACGGAACTCCGGCCGCGGCCGGTCCTTGACGAAGAGTTCGGTGGGGTCGGTGCCCCGGGGGACCAGCAGGAGGTAGCCGACGAGCGGGGCGGACTGGGGGTCCTCGCCGCCCTCCCGCACGGCGTCGGCCACCAGGTGGAGGTGGCGCGCGTCGGGCAGCGAGGCACGGAGCGGGGCGGTCGGGTGCGTAAGAGCCGTGGTCATGGTGGTGGTCCCTCGGAGAAGGTGTCGGGTCCCCGGTGGACGCGGGGGTGGTGCGTGCGGCCGGGGAGGAGTGGGCCGGAGTGCACGGGCGGTGGTGCGGGCCGTGCCTTATGCGCGACAGCAGGCGGCGCTGACGACGTGACCGAAGTCGACATGCCGACGACGTACGAGTCGTAGCTGTGTGAGGGACATGGTCCTCATGCTGCGCACCCCCCGAGGACACCGTCAAGCTTTCCCTACTAAGTCTGTAGGAAAACAAGGGAACGTCTCGCATGCTGAGCACGCGGGGTCGCTCCCTGGACCGCATGGCAGGCTCGCGCGGCGGCCGAGCGGATCTGACGGTCCGTTGACACTCCCGAACGGTGCGTGCTTGCATCCCGTCATGCCGCCGCTGGAGCCCCTGACGCGCCGCCGCACCGTGGACCTGGTCCGCGTGGCCTCGGCACTCTGTCGGCTCCCCGGCTGACCCGGCGCGCCTCCCGCTCCCACTGTTCCCGCCGTTCCGCCGGCTTGGCGGACGCCTGCTCCCGCCGGTCCGCCGGACCGGGCGGGCGTCTCCCGCTGCTCCGGCCCGCCACACCCCGTCACTTCCCGGCCCTACGACGACGAGGACCCCGCCATGCCCTCATCCGCCGCGTCTTCCTCCCACCCCGACGAAACCGCCTACGACCGGCACCGGCTGCGCCAGTGGCTCGCCGGGGAGGCGAGGGCGGACGGGGTGAGCCGACGCCGTCTGCTCACCCTGCTCGCCGCCACCGGTGCCGCCGGCGCGATGCCCCTGTCCGCACCGGCCCACGCCGCCGACGGCGACACCATCGTCAAACCGCTGCCGCCCGAGAAGTTCGTCCGCCGCGGCACCAACGCCGAGACCCGCTGGGAGGCCCTGCGCGGAACCGGCCACCACACCCCCAACGACCTGTTCTTCGTACGCAACCACACGGCCACGCCCGCCCTTCGGGCGCACGACTGGCGGCTGCGACTGTGGGGGAGCGGGCTGCGCGGCGGCCCCGCCGAGGACAGGGCGACCGAGTTCGGGTACGACGACCTGCGCAAGCTGCCGTCCGTCACCCGCACCGCGTTCGTCGAATGCGCCGGCAACGGACGCAGCGGCTACACCACCCAGCAGGGTGAGACGGTCGGCGGCACGGCCTGGACACAGGGCGCGATCGGTGTCGCCCGCTGGCGGGGCGTTCCCCTGTCGACCGTCCTGCGCCGGGCGGGCCTGTCGCCGTACGCCGTGGACGTGCAGCCGCGCGGACTGGACGCCGAGTACGTCAGCGGCGGGGAGAACCTCGGCCGGGTGCGCCGGCCGCTGCCGCTGTCCAAGGCGCTGCACGACGTCCTGCTCGCCTACGAGATGAACGGCGAGCCGCTGCCGCCGGACCACGGCCACCCGGTGCGGGTGCTGGTGCCCTCCTGGGTGGGGATCGCGTCGATCAAGTGGGTCGGCGACATCGAGGTGTCCCGGCAGCCGCTCTTCTCGCCCTGGAACACCACCTTCTACCGGCTGTTCGGGCCCGCCCATCCCGAGGGCGGCAGCGCGCCGCTGACCCGGCAGACCCTCAAGAGCGCCTTCGAACTGGCGAGCGGCGCCACGTTCCCGGCGGGCCGCAGCCAGGTGCTGCGCGGCCGCTCGTGGTCGGGCGCCGGTCCCGTCGCGCGGGTCGACGTCAGTACCGACGGCGGGGCGAGCTGGCGGCCGGCCCGGCTGGACGAACGGCCGCGTCCCGACACCTGGACGCGGTGGTCCGTCGACTGGAAGCCCCGCACCCGGGGGAGGACCCAGCTGCTGGCCCGCGCCACCGACACGGCCGGCCGCACCCAGCCGGACGTCTCCGTGTTCAACACCGAGGGCTACCTGTTCGACGCGGTGGTACGGCACGAGGTGACCGTGGTCTGACCCGCGCGCGGCACGCGCCTTCCCGGTGACGGGCCCCCGCGCCCCTCTCGCGTGTTGAGACGTCGGGTGCGGGGGCCTTCGGCCCCCTTGACGCGGGCGGTGTCCGCCCAGAGACTCCTGTACGGGAATCCTAGTGAATCGGTAGGGAACGCGATGGGTCAAGCTGCTCCGGACCTCGGCGGGGACACCGTGCGTCTCGCCCTCCGGCAGCTGCCCCTGCTGACGTCCCGTCGCCACATCGACCTCGTGCGGGTGTGCGGCGCGACGGGAGCCCCGGACGACACCGTCCCCGCGCGCCGCTGAGCCCTCCCTCTCCTCGCGCCCTTCCCGCCCCTACGCCCCGACACCGCATCCCGGCCGGGCCCGACGGCCCCCGCGTGCGCCACGCCACGCCCGTACGCCCCGTCACCGAGCACCCTGGGAGACGCATGTCCGCCACATCCCCGACCGCCGTGCCGCCGTTCCGCGGCCGGATCGGCGACGACCCGCACAGCGGGTACTACGCCGCCCCGTACCGCTACCGGCTCCACCTCTCACCCGCCTGTCCGCACGGTCTGCAGATCGCGGTCACGCACGGCCTGCTCGGCCTCGGCGACGCCCTTCCCGTGACGCTGCTGCCCGCCGTGCCCGACGCGGCCGACGGCGGACACCGGGCGCTGCGCCCGCTGTACGAGGCCGGTGCGCACCTGTACCCGGGCCCGGCCTTGGCGCCGGTCCTCCACGACAACTGGACCGGCACGATCGTCAGCACCCACGCGCCCGACATCCTGCGCGACCTGGCCCGGCGGTTCGGCGATCACGGATCCGCGCTGTACCCGCGGGGCACCGACGAGGCCCTGGCGGCCGTCGAACGGCTCTGCGAGCGGGGCGTCGACGCGACCGCCCGGCGGGCCGGCCTGCACGGCGGCGACCGGGCGGAGCGCGACACCGCGTCGGCCACGCTGCTACGGGCGCTGGACGTGCTGGAGCTGCGGCTCGCCTCCCGGCGGTACGTCCTCGGCGACGACGTCACGCTCGCCGACGTCCGGCTGTGGGTGACGCTGGTGCAACTGGACACCGTGCACCGTCACCACCTCGACGCGGCGGCGGTGCTCCGGATCACCCAACACCCGCGCCTGTGGGCCTACGCCCGGCGGCTGACCGCGCACCCCGCGTTCGGCCGCCACCTCGACCTGGACGGCATCGCCCGCAGGCACCGTGCCCGGTGCCGGGGCACGGAGGCGGCCGGCGCGGCGGTGCCGATCATGGACGGGTCGGCGTACGTCCGTCAGGAGGCGGCGGAGCCGACGCGCAGGTTCGGCTGACGCCGGTTGAGCCTGCCGTCCCATCCTTCAGGCGGCCCGGCGCCGCCCGGCGTCCCGCCCCCGGCACGCGTGCCGCATCCGCCGCCCGCCCCGCAGCCGACGGCGGTCCCGCTTACGGACCCTGCCTTCGGCCGGCTCGGGGGAGGACGGTGCCGGGTCGCCCGGGGCGGGCAGATCACCGGCCGGACCGACCACAGGGGCGGTGGCCGCGCGTCCCGAGGGCCACGCGACCCGCCGACGCGGGAACCGTCGTCCCGTCCCGCCGGCGGCATCGGCCGCCGACTCCCGCGCCCGCCGCACGGAGACGGAGCCGGCGGCATCCGTTCCCACGGCCCCCGACGCCCGCGCCGGCACCGGCTCGGACGCCCGCGCGCCCACCGCAACCGCCGCCGCCCCGGCTCCCCCAACATCCGACGCCCGCGCCCGCCCCGCTTCAACGGCCGACACTCCCGCCGACTCCGTCGCCTGCTGGGCCGGGGCGTGGGCCGCGTTCGTCCCCGCGCGGTCCGCCGCGTGCGACGGCCTCGCTGTGGCGGCCTGGACTCGTGCCGTCTCTTGCGCCGGTTCGGCGAGTGAGCGGGCCGGGTTCGTTGCCGCCCGGCTCTCCGTGTGCGATGGCCCGGCCGGGGCACCCCGCACTCCGGCCGACTCGGCCAGGGCGTGGGCCGCGTTCGCTGCCGCGCGCACCTCCGCGTGCGATGGCCCCGCTGCGGCCCGCGCTCCCGCCGACTCCGTCGCCTTCCGGGGCGTGAAGTCGGCCGCGTGCCGTCCTGCGTGGTCCTCCGCCTGCGCGCGCACTGCTGCGGCGGCCCACGCTGCCGCCGACTGCGCCGTAGGAACCGCCGTGGAGTCGGCCGCGTTCGTGCCTACGAGTCCGCGCGCCTGCGACCCCACCGCTGCACCGACCCGCGCTCCTGCCGACTCCCGCTCCCGCACGTCCACCGGGCCGACCGCTCCCGTCCGCCCGGCCGCCGTCTCCCGCGAGTCGGCCAGGGCAGCCGTCTCCCGCGAGTCGGCCAGGGCCGCCGTCCGCGCACCTGCCGCAACCGCCGTCCGCGGGCCCGCCGTGTCAGCGGCAGCCGTCTCGGCCGCCCCCGCCGGCTCCTGGGTCACACGGGACAGCACCACCACTCCCCACGAGGCGAACCCCGCTCCGGTCAGACCCAGGAGGATGCCCGTCGCGCCGCCGCGCAGGTGCTCGCCGAGGAGGCCGAGGCCGATGACCGCCGCCGCAAGCGGGTTGGCCAGGGTCACCACCGCGAGCGGCGCTCCGAGGCCGCCCCGGTAGGCGGTCTGCGCGAGCAGCAGGCCGCCCGCCGCGAACACGGCCACCAGCAGGGCCACGCCGACCACGCGGACGTCGAGGAGCGGGCCGGTCCGGTCGGTCACCGCGACCGTCACCGTCTGCGTCAGCGCGGACGCGACCCCCGAGGCGATGCCGGACGCGGTCGCGTGACGCAGGCCGGGCCGGGCGCCGGGCCAGGACAGCAGGCCGATCAGCGACGCCGTACCGCCCGCGACGGCCAGCGCCTCCGGCACGCTCAGCACGCCGTCGGGCGCCGGGCCGGACGCCGTGGCCAGGATCGCCGCGAGTCCGGCCAGGGTGAGGGCCGTGCCCCGCCACTCCGCGACGCTCACCCGCCGCCCCGCCATCCGCGCCCCCAGCGGCACCGCCGCGACCAGGGTGAGCGCGCCGAGCGGCTGCACCACGGTCAGCGGGCCGTACTTGAGGGCGACGACGTGCAGCAGTGCGGCCAGGGTGTTCAGCGTGACCGCGCCCCACCAGGCGCCGCTGCCCAGCAGCCGCAAGGCGCCGGCGCCGGAGCTGCGCGAGGCCAGCCGGGCCTGGGCCACGGCGGCGACGGCGTAGGCGACGGCAGAGACGAGGGACAGCAGGACCGCCACCAGCAGGGCGCTCATCGGCCCGCCCCCACCAGGGAGTGGCGGCGTACCGGCCGGCGGGGCAGGATCCGGGTCGCGGCGAGGGCGGGCCGCGGGCGGCGCAGCACCGCGAGGGCGAGGCCCAGCAGCGCCGCCGCCGCGAGCGCGTCCAGCCAGAAGTGGTTGGCGGTGCCCACGATCACCAGCAGGGTCAGCAGCGGGTGCAGCAGCCACAGCCACCGCCACACCGACCGGGTGGCGACGATCAGTCCGACGGCCACCATCAGCGCCCAGCCGAAGTGCAGCGAGGGCATCGCGGCGAACTGGTTCGACACCTGGTCGGCGCTCGGCGGGCCGTAGACCGACGGTCCGTACAGCCGCGCGGTGTCCACGAGACCGGTGGCCGGGAGCATCCGCGGCGGAGCCAGCGGATAGGCCAGGTGCAGCACCAGCGCCGCCGCGGTGAGCGCCGCCAGCACCCGCCGGGCCCAGACGTAGTGGCCGGGTCGGCGCAGGTAGAGCCACACCAGGAAGGCCACCGTGGCGGGGAAGTGCACGGCCGCGTAGTAGGTGTTCGCGATCTGCGCGAGGGTGTCGCCGTGCAGCAGCGGGGACTGGACGGCTCCCTCGCCGGGCAGGCCCAGCGCGCGCTCCAGGTCCCAGACCTCACGGCCGTTGCGGAAGGCCTCGGCGGTGTGGCCGGCCGTCAGCTGCCGGCCGAGCTTGTAGACGAGGAACAGCCCCGCCACCAGCAGCAGTTCACGGACCACGGGCGGGCGCCCGCGGGTACCCGGTTCCGGCGGTTCGGACTCCTCGCGCGCGTGCATTCCCCCGGCCCCTTCGCTGACGGTGGTGCGGTCTGGTGCAGTCGGAGCTGCTGACTCGGGGACCGGGTCCAGCTCATCGGTGCTGATCATATCGAGACGCGAACGTACCGATACGGCTCAGTACCGATACGCCAGTGTACCGATACGTTCGCGTACCGGTACACTCGTGTTTCGATTGCGTACGACACACCCCGACGTACGACACACTCGAGGCACGACACATTCCGTCGAAGGAGAGGCAGCCGATGACGTCGCAGGACGCGGACCGACCCGGACCGGTCGGAACCTCGCGCCGCTCCAAGATCACGCCCGAGCGTGAGCGGGAGTTCTTCGACGCCGTGCTGAACCAGATCCGCGAGTGCGGCTACGACGCGGTCACCATGGAGGGCGTCGCCGCCAGCACACGCTGCAGCAAGTCGACGCTCTACCGGCAGTGGCGGACCAAGCCGCAGTTCGTCGCCGCCGCCCTGCGCTCCAGCCGGCAGGCGCGGTTCGCGCGGATCGACACCGGCAGCCTCGCCGGGGACCTGCGGGAGGCGGCCCGCCGCGCGGGGGAGTGGTCACCGAAGGACGCCACGCTGCTCCAGGCCCTCGGCCACGCGGTCGTCCAGGACCGGGAGCTGGCGCAGGCGCTGCGGGAGGCGCTGGTCGACCCGGAGATCGCCGCGCTCCGGGAGATCCTCGGGCGCGGGGTGGAGCGCGGCGAGGTCGCCGCGGACAACGCGGCGCTGGAGTACATCCCGGCGCAGATCTTCGGGGTGCTGCGGGTCCGGCCCATGCTGGAGGGCCGCAACGCCGACCCGGAGTACGTGGTGCGCTTCGTGGAGGCCGCCGTGCTGCCGGCCCTCGGGCTGGAATGAGACCCGGGCCCCGCCGGTCAAGGGGACGACCGGACGGAGGCCCGAGACGCGCCGCACCGTGGGGACGGGGGCGGCGCCACCCGGCCGGGTGGGACACCTCTTGAGCGGAGGGGTGCCCCACCCGGCCGTCGTCGTGAGGGCCGGTCAGACGTCCTGACCGTTGCCGCCGCCCTTCGACACCGCGATGCCCTCGGTGATCTCGTCGAGGACCGTCTGCCCCTGGTCGGTGTCGACGCCGAAACGCACCACCACGATCTGCCGCGGGCTCGCCGGGGACGGGAAGGCGAGGGACTGCACGTAGCCGTCCGAGCCCTTGCTGGTGACCGCCTTCCAGCGGACCAGGTACCCCTGCTGCCCGGCCACCGTCACCGCCTTGGAGTCGAGGACGTCGTGCGAGGCGATCCGCCCGTAGGAGTCGCCGCCGTAGCTCTCCTCGGCGTTCGCCGCGATGTCCGCCTTGGCGACCTCCTCGGCGCTGGAACCACGGGTGCCCAGCGCCACGGCCGGCGCCGAGTACGCCCCGCCCTTCGTGCAGGTGCTCGACGTGTCGCCGGGGCAGTCGTAGGTGTCCTTCGACGTCACCGCCGCGCCCACCTGGAGCCAATCGCCGTACCAACCCTCGGGGACGGGCAGGCTGATCCCGCTCAGCGCGTCGGTCACCGACCCGCTCTCGACCCGCGGCGGCTCGTCGCCGTCGGCCCCGGGCTCGTCGCCCTCGGGGCCGTCCGGGGCGCCCTCGTCCGGCGCGCCCCGGTCGCCGTCCTGTCCGCGCTGCTGCGAGGTGGCGGTGGTCCGGCCCCCGCCGTCGTCGGTCAGCGCGTACACGCCGACACCGAGGCTCGCCAGCACGGCGGCGGCCACCACGACGGCTATCCCGGTGCGCACCCCGCGCCCCCGCCCGGACGGCGGCGCGGCCGGGTACGCCGGGTAGGGGGGATACCCCGCGGCGGCCTCGGCACCCGGCCCCGGCGGAACCCAGGCGGCGGCCTCGTCCGCTGCGGCGGCACGGGCGGCCGGCCGGATGCGGTCCGTCCAGGCCGCGCCGTCCCACCAGCGCTCGGTGGCCGGTCCGTCTTGCGTCTGCCCGGGGTCGGGATACCACCCGGGAGGAGTCACCTGCGTCATGCCCCCACCGTACGAGGCGACGGTGAAAGCCGGATGAGAGAGTCCCCGCGCGCCCGGCGCCGCCCCCTTACCCGTTCGGCGTGACCCACGTCAACGGGCCGTTCGGGAACAGCTGTTGACCGACGGGTCGCTGGTGAGAGGCTGCCCGCGTCGACTCCCCGTACCCGGTGTCACTCGTCACGGCAACACGTGCGCCGAGCCGGCTCCGCTCGGCCGGACGGAGGACTACGCTCGGGTCCGGTACGTCATTCGGGCGACTCGGGGAGGTAGCGGGATGACGGAGGTACGGCCCCCGGCGGCGCCCTCGGCCGCCCTGTGGGAGCGGGACGAGGAACTGGCCGCCATCGCGGAGGCCGTCGACGTCCTGTGCGCCGACCGCTCCTCGCCGGGCACGCTGATGGTGCTGCGCGGCGAGGCGGGACTCGGCAAGACCGCCCTGCTCGCCGAGACCCGGCGCATCGCCGAACGGCGCGGCTGCACCGTCTGGTCCGCCCGCGGCGGCGAGACCCTGCGCACGGTGCCGTTCAACGTGGTGCGCCAACTCCTGCAGCCCGCACTGGTGTCGCTGCTGCCCGAGGAGGCCCGCGAGTACCTCGGCGACTGGTACGGCATAGCCGGCCCCGCCCTCGGGATCACGGACCCGGGCGACGGGCACGCCGACCCGCAGGGCGTGTGCGAGGGTCTGGTCGCCGCCGTGCGCCGGCTCGCGCGCCGGGACTGGCCGCTGGTCCTCCTCGTCGACGACGCCCACTGGGCCGACCAGGAGACCCTGTACTGGCTCGCCGCCTTCGCCGAGCGCCTCGCCGACCTGTCCGTGCTCGTGGTGGTGGCCCGCAGGCCCGGTGAGATCTCCGGCGTCAGCGCCCGTCACCTGGACGCGGTCGCCGCCGCGGCCGACCGCCCGGTCACCAACCTCAGCGCCCTCACCCCCGAGGCGGCGGCCGGACTCACCCGCGCCACCCTGGGGGAGAACGCCGACGCCGCGTTCTGCCGCGAGGTGTGGGCCGTGACCGGCGGCAACCCCTACGAGACCGTCGAACTCCTCGCCAAGGTCNAGGACAGCGAGCTGGAGCCGGTCGAGGCCCACGCGGGCGAACTGCGCGAGCTCAACCGCTCCGCCCGCGGCGGCGGCCTCGTCGCCCGCCTGGAGGAACTCGGCATAGACGCCACCCGGTTCGCCTGGGCCGCCGCGATCCTCGGCGACGGCATCACCGTCGACCTGGTGGCCCGGCTCGCCACCCTCGGCCCCGACGACGCCGCCCGCTGCGCCGAACGCCTGCGCAGCGCCCGCATCCTCACCGTCCCCGACCCGGCCGCCGCCGGCCGCACCGGGCAGGCCGAGCTGGAGTTCGTGCACCCGCTGATCGCCACCGCCGTCTACAACTCCATCCCCGACGCCCTGCGCCGGGCCATGCACGGCATCGCCGCCCGGATCGTCACCGACTCCGGGCGCGGCGCCGCCGCGGCCGCCCGCCATCTCCTCGAAGTGCACCCGGACGACGACGAGGAGCTCGTCTGGCAGCTGCGTGAGGCCGCCCGCGAACACCTCGCCGTCGGCGCCCCGGACGCCGCCCGCCGCTGCCTGGAACGCGCCCTGGAGGAACCGCCCCGGCCCGAGGTCCACGCGCACGTCCTGTACGAACTGGGCAGCGCCACGTTCCTGACCGCGCCCGCCCGCACCATCGGCCATCTGCGCACCGCCCTCGGCATGCCCGGCCTGGACGGCGGCCGCCGGCTGGACGCCGTGATCCGCCTCTCCCAGGCCCTGCTGCACAACGACCAGATGGAGGAGGCCGTCCGCACCGTCGAGGCGGAGGCCGCCCGGCTGCCCGCCGGACCCGCCCGGATGCGGCTCCAGGCCGTGCAGTTCATGTGGGAAGGCGTGCACGCGGGCGAGACCATCACACCAGGCCGCTCCGAACGCCTGGCCGACCTCGCCGCCACCTGCACAGGCCGCGACAACTCCGAGCGCGCGCTGCTGATTTTGCGCGGCTTCGACGGCATGATGCGCGGGGAGAACGCCGAGGAGATCGTCGAGATCTGCGACCGCGCCCTGGTCAACGGCCGGCTCGCACCGGGCCTGGGCTGGACCGACGCCGAGTGGGGCGTCGAACTGCTGCTGATGCTGGCCAGCAGCTACGCCTACACCGACCGCCTCGACCGCGCCGAAAGCTTCTACAGCGAGGCCCTGCAGGCCTACGACACGGCGGGCTGGAGCGGCGGCCACCTGGTCCTCGCCCACGCCTACGTGGGTCTCGCGCACCGCAGGCGGGGCCGGCTGGAGGCCGCGGAGACCTCCCTGCGCGAGTCGCTGCGCCACGCCGAACGCGTCGGCCGTGGACTGCCGTTGTACTGGACGGCCACCTGCAACCTGGTCGACACCCTGCTCGCCCGCGGCCACGTCGACGAGGCATGGGCCGTGGCGGAACGGCACGGCTTCGCGCCGCCCTACCCGTCCACCGTCGTACTGCCCGACCCGCGCTCGGTGCGCGGCCGGCTGCTGCTGGCCGTCGGCCGTACCAAGGACGGCATCAACGAACTGGAGGCGGCGGAGAAGGCCGCCGCCGCGCGTGGCCACCAGAACCCGGTGCACGTCTTCGGCGCCGCCGACCTCGCCCGCGCGCTCGCCACCGAGGACCCCGCCCGGGCGGCCCGGCTCGCCGTCGACGTGCGCCGCCGCGCCGAACGCCTCGGCACCGACACCGCGATAGGGGAGGCCCTGCGGGTCGCCGCCGCCCTGGAGACCGGCCAGCGCGCGGTGCGTCTCGCCGCCCAGGCGGTCACCTACCTGGAGTCCTCGCCCTGCCAGTACGAACACGCCGCGGCCCGCATCGAGTACGGCACCCTCGCCCGCTCCGTGCCCGACCTGGAGCGGGGCCTGGCACTGGCCGGCTCATGCGGCGCGGACGGCCTGGTGGAACAGGCCCGCACCGAACTGGCCACGTACGCAGGCCTCAGGTAGCGGTCCAGCCATCCTCCTCCGGGCACCCGCCCGCCATGGTGAAGGCCCGCGTCGGCGCCGGGATGCCGCAGCGGACGGCCGTCTGCGGCAGTACCGCGCCGATCTCCTCGGCCGACGGCCCCTTGCGGCGGGCCGCCCGTACGTGCGGAACCTTGCGTCGTGGTGGCCGTACGCCACCGGCGCGTCCTCGCCCCGCTCGACCCCGCCGAGCGGGAGCCGTTCATCGGTCTGATCCCCGGGTGGCCGATACCGCCGGGACGCCGCGCGACCGGGTGCGGGCGCCCGCCACCCGATGAGGCGCGCGCTCAGCGTCCCGACGCCAGCACCACCCACACCGGACCGGACGCGAAGTTCAGCGGCTCGCCGTCCCCGGTGGTGAACGACGTGCCGTCCTCGGCGGTCGCCCGGTTCCAGACGGCCGGGTAGGTACGCCCGTCCCGCAGCACGGTGGCCTTCCCCGAACCGACCGTCTCGGTGTACGGGGTGTTGTTGCCGAGGAAGTCCCGGAAGCCCGAGCGGCGCACGGTCACGTCCTGCACGACCACCGTGGACGCCGTCAGCCGGTCGCCGTCCCTGTCGGTCGCGGGGGTGCCGTCCATCGACACCTTCCAGGCCCGGTCGGCATCCGCCCAGGTGAAGGTGAAGCGAGCCGCCGGGAAGCGCACGGTGACCTCGTCCTCCGGCGTGCCGCCCGCGGGCGCCGGGCCGTGCCGGAAGCCGGTGGTCAGCGCGGCCTCGCCGGGCGCGTCGTCCAGCAGCCGGTGCGGGCGGACGTACAGGTTGTGCGGTGCCGCCCGTGCGGAGTCCCGGGTGAAGGCGTCGTCCTCCGACCCGGGCTCCACAGGCGTGAGCGGCGCCCGGTCGATCAGCGGCAGCAGCTTGCTCTGGGCCCCGGAGAAGGCGAGCAGCGGCTGGTCGAACTGGCGCAGCAGCTCCAGGTCGGACTCGCGGGCGCTGCGCACCGGGCCGACCGACTCGGGGAGTTGTGTGGCGTACACGGCCATCAGCCGGCTCAGCCCGCCCTCCACCTGCTCGACGTACACCACGTCGGCCTCGTCGAGACCCGTCTGGGGCCGGGCCTCGGGCGCGTTGTCGACCTTCACGGCGAGGGCGGGAGGCAGCGGCCGGCCGTCCGGGCCGGTCGCGGTCGGCGACTCCTCGGGTGAGCCGCGACCGTCGTCACCGGACCCGCCCGACGTGCAGCCCGCCGCCAGACCTGCCGCCAGCAGGGCGGCGACGAGCACTCCGGCCCTCCTGCCGCCGCGCCCCCGGCGCGTCCCTCGTTCTGTGCCCACCGTCGCCACCGGCCATCCTCGTATCATCCGCTGTTTCGATTGTGCGCTTTTCCGATCGTCTCCGCCCCTGTCCGGTCGGACGGCGTCCCGCGCGGTGGGTTCCGCCGATCGGCCCAGCGATCGGCGGTTCGGCGTCCGGCCACTCGGGTACCCGGAGCCGACCGCACGAGCGACACACGGGCGCGTACGGGCGCCACACACCGGTCGGCACGGAGGGAGCAGGCGGCGATGAAGGCTTTGACCTGGCAGGGGAAGCGGGACGTACGGATCGAGAACGTGCCGGATCCCAAGATCGAGGAGCCGACGGACGCGATCATCCGTGTCACCTCCACCGGACTGTGCGGATCCGACCTGCACCTGTACGAGGTGCTCACCCCGTTCATGACCCCGGGCGACATCCTCGGGCACGAGCCGATGGGCATCGTGGAGGAGGTCGGCGCGGCCGTACCCGACCTCCAGGCCGGCGACCGGGTCGTGGTGCCCTTCCAGATCGCCTGCGGCAACTGCTGGATGTGCCTGACCGGGCTGCCCACCCAGTGCGAGACCACCCAGGTCAGCTCCGAGGGCATGGGCGCCGCCCTGTTCGGCTACACCCGGCTGTACGGAGCGGTCCCCGGCGCGCAGGCCGAGTACCTGCGGGTGCCGCAGGCCCAGTACGGCCCGATCAAGGTGCCCGAGGGCCCGGCGGACGACCGCTTCGTCTACCTCTCCGACGTCCTGCCGACCGCCTGGCAGGCCGTCGCCTACGCGGACGTCCCCAAGGGCGGCAGCGTCGCCGTGCTCGGCCTCGGCCCGATCGGCGACATGGCCTGCCGGGTCGCCCAGGCCAAGGGCGCCGGGCGGGTGTTCGGCGTGGACCTCGTCCCCGAACGGCTGCGCCGGGCCAAGGAACGCGGCGTGGAGACCTTCGACCTGCGCTCCTTCGACGACGAGAAGGAACTCGTCGCGGCGATCCGCGACCAGACCGACGGCCGCGGCCCCGACGCGGTGATCGACGCCGTCGGCACCGAGGCACACGGCAGCGCGGCGGCCCGCATGGTGCAGAACGCCTCCGCGCTGCTGCCCCGCAAGATCAGCGGACCGATGGCCGAACGCTTCAGCGTCGACCGGCTTGCCGCCCTCTACACCGCCATCGACCTGGTGCGCCGCGGCGGCACCATCTCGATCAGCGGCGTCTACGGCGGCATGGCCGACCCGATGCCCATGCTGACCATGTTCGACAAGCAGATCCAGCTGCGCATGGGGCAGGCGAACGTGCGCCGCTGGAGCGACGAGATCATCCCGTTCCTCACCGACGAGGATCCGCTCGGCGTCGACGACTTCGCCACCCACCGCGTGCCGCTCGACGAGGCACCGCAGGCGTACGACATGTTCCAGAACAAGCGGGACGGCTCGGTCAAGGTGCTGATCAAGCCCTGACCCGGGCCGCCGGGGATCACGGGCCGCCGGAGATCACGGTTGGCGGCCGGAAATCACGGTTGGCCCGGGATCACGGTCCGCCGAGGATCTCCGCGAGGTCGTAGCGCACGGGCTCCTCCAGCTGCGCGTACGTGCAGCTCTCGGGGGTGCGGTCGGGGCGCCACCGGTGGAAACGGGCGGTGTGCCGGAAGCGCTGCCCGTTCTCCATGTGGTCGTAGGCGACCTCGGCCACCCGCTCCGGTCTGAGCGGCACCCACGACAGGTCCTTCTTCCCCGACCAGCGGCTGGGCGCCCCGGGCAGCCGCGCCGAGGCGTGCGCCGCCTCGTCCGCCCAGGCCGCCCACGGGTGGTCCGACACGTCGTCCATCCGCAGCGGCTCCAGCTCCTCGATCAGCTCCGCGCGCCGCTTCATGGTGAACGCGGCTGACACCCCCACGTGCTGGAGGGCGCCGCCCCGGTCGTACAGGCCGAGCAGCAGCGACCCGACCACCGGCCCGCTCTTGTGCAGCCGGTACCCGGCGACCACCACGTCCGCCGTGCGCTCGTGCTTGATCTTGAACATGGCACGCTCGTCCTGGTGGTAGCGCAGGGTCAGCGGCTTGGCGATCACACCGTCCAGACCGGCGCCCTCGTACTGCTCGAACCAGCCCCGGGCCACCTCGATGTCGGTGGTCGCCGGCGCCACGTGCACCGGCGGGGTGACGTCGCGCAGCGCCCGTACGAGCAGCTGACGGCGGTCGGTCAGTGGCACGTCCAGCAGCGACTCGGCGGCCAGCGCCAGCAGGTCGAACGCGACGAAGGAGGCCGGGGTCCGCTCGGCGAGCGTCCGCACCCGGGAGTCCGCCGGATGGATGCGCTCGGTCAGCGCGTCGAAGTCCAGGTGCCCGTCCCGGGCGATGACGATCTCCCCGTCGACCACGCACCGCCCGGGCAGCCGCTCCCGCAGCGCCTCGACCAGCTCGGGGAAGTACCGGGTGAGCGGCTTGCCGGTCCGGCTGCCCAGCTCCACCTCGTCGCCGTCACGGAACACGATCGCCCGGAAGCCGTCCCACTTCGCCTCGTACTGCATGTCCGGCGGGATCCTCGCCACCGACTTGGCGAGCATCGGCCTGACGGGCGGCATCACCGGAAGGTCCATGGCTCGACTCTAAGGACGGACGCGGTGGTCCGCGTCTCGAAGAAGCCTGACGCAGCCTGCGGGCAGTCGTGCCGCTGGGGCGGCACGGGTGGGCGCAGGCGGCACCCTCTCGGCGGGCCTCGGTTTCAGCGCCGTGCCTGCGGCTGACGCGGTGCCTCGCACCGTCGTGTGCCGGGTGCAGCCCGTCCGGGCCTGGTCGCGCAGTTCCCCGCGCCCCTTCGGGACGCCGCAGCCGGCGGGCGGTCGCACCCCTGGGGCGCCGGGGTGGGTGCGTCTGGTGTGCGGGGGCCGGTCCCCGCGCCTACCGTGGCCGCATGGGTGATGCGGTGGAACTGGAGGTCGGCGGCCGGACCGTACGGCTGTCCAGCCCGGACAAGGTCTTCTTCCCGGAGCGTGGCTACACCAAGCTGGACGTCGCCCGCTACTACCAGGCCGTCGCCCCCGGCATCCTGCGCGCCCTGCGCGACCGGCCCACGACCCTGCAGCGCTACCCCGACGGCATCACGGGCGAGTGGTTCTACCAGAAGCGCGCGCCCAAGAGCATGCCGGACTGGATCCCCACGGCGCACATCACCTTCCCCAGCGGCCGCAGCGCCGACGAGATGTGCCCCACCGAGGAGGCCGCCGTGGTGTGGGCGGCCCAGTACGGCACGCTCGTCTTCCATCCCTGGCCGGTGCGCCGCACGGACGTCGACCACCCCGACGAACTGCGCATCGACCTCGACCCGCAGCCAGGCACCGACTACGACGACGCCGCCCGCGCGGCCCACGAACTGCGCGCCGTCCTCGGCGAGTACGGACTGCGCGGCTGGCCCAAGACCTCCGGCGGCCGGGGCCTGCACGTCTTCGTGCCGATCGAACCCCGCTGGACCTTCACCCAGGTCCGCCGCGCCGCCATCGCCGTGGGCCGGGAGATGGAACGCCGGATGCCCGAGCAGGTCACCATCAAGTGGTGGAAGGAGGAGCGCGGGGAGCGCATCTTCGTCGACTACAACCAGACCGCCCGCGACCGCACCATCGCCTCCGCCTACTCGGTGCGGCCCCGCCCGCACGCCCCCGTCTCCGCACCGCTGCGCTGGGACGAGGTGGGTGTCGCCCACCCGCAGGACTTCGACATCACGACCATGCCCGCGCGCTTCGCCGAACTCGGCGACGTGCACGCGGACATGGACGACCACGCCTTCTCCCTGGAACCCCTGCTGGAACTCGCCCGGCGCGACGAGCAGGACCACGGCCTCGGCGACCTGCCCTACCCGCCGGAGTACCCGAAGATGCCCGGAGAGCCCAGCCGGGTGCAGCCGAGCCGGGCCAGGAAGCCGAAACCCACGACCTCCTGACCCGGCTCCCCGCCGACTTCGCGCGGGCTACAACTCCTTGATCCGGACGTCGCGGTAGGAGATGACGTCCGTCGTGCTGTGCACCTGCAGCCCGAGGTAACCGGAGGCGAACCGCCGCCCGTCCGTGCCCGGGTCGTCCGAGCGCGGCGGGGTGAAGTCCTGGCCGCCGATGTTGTCGAACTCGTTGATCAGCACGCCGTTGCGGTAGACCGAGTAGTGCTGGTCCACCACGCGGATCTCGTAGTCGTTCCAGGTGCCCTTCTGCGTCACACCGGCACCGGCCAGGCCCACCCGGTCGAAGCCGTAGACCGAGCCCGTCTTGTACATGTCGCCGGTGGGTGAGTCGAACACCTGGATCTCGTGTCCGAACTTGATCGCGGCCCACTCCGGCCGGGACTCCTCCGGGTGGTCGTGGATCTGCGGGAACCGCACGAACACCCCGCCGTTGGCGTTGGCGGTGCCCGGCGCGTCGTCACGCCACTGGAGCTTCAGCGAGAAGTCGCCGTACGTGCGCTCGGGGAACCACAGCATGCCGAGCCCGTCCCGCGCCGTGCCCGAGGTGATCGATCCGTCCGGGTTCAGCGCGAACGAACCGCCGCCCACCTGCTCCCACTTGGCGAACGACTCCGGGGTGCCGTCGAGGATCGTGCGGTAGCCCTCGGTCTGGCCGGGCGTGCCGATGCCGGACTGCCTGGCCGCCTTGTTGACCGCCCGGTACTCCCGCTTGTCGATGACGCCTTCCTTGCGCAGCGCGTCCAGCACGGTGGTGACGTGCTTCAGGAACAGCGCCTGCGAGGTCCACTCCTTCTCGTCCTCGATCAGTTCGCCGATCCGGCACCGGTTGTCGGTGACGCGGTTCGGCACGCCCGAGTCGACCGTCCCGACGATCACCGTCAACCGCTCGTCGTACTCGGGGCAGGGGGGCGCGGGTACCCCGCCGGACACCACCGTGAAGCTCACCGTGAGCGGCTCGGAGGTGTTTCCGGCCTCGTCGGTGGCCCGGTAGGCCACCGTGTGCCGGCCCGCCCGGTCCACGACCACGGGCTCGGTGTAGGCCAGGTACGGCCCGGCGTCGAGGGAGTACTCGACGCGTGCCACACCGGACCCGTCGTGCCCGTCGTCGGCGCTGACCGTGACGGTGGCGCGGCCGACGTAGGCGCCGTCGGAGTTCTTCGTGCCCTGTACGGTGACGCCGGTGGCGGGCGGGGTGGTGTCCTGCGGGGGAGCGGCGACGACCGTGAATTCCACGCTCTTCTCCGCAGCCGCGTTGCCCGCCTTGTCGGTGGCCCGGTAGCGCACGGCGTGCGTGCCCGCCTCGTGCACCATCACCGGACCGTTGTAGGTCTGCCAGGCGCCGTCCGCGCCGATGGCGTACTCGATGGTGTTGACGCCGGAGCCGGTGTCGGACGCGGTGACGGTGACCGTCGCCATGTCGATGTAGTGACCGTCGGCGTTCTTCTCACCGTCCACGGTCGCCGAGGTCTCCGGCGCCGTGGTGTCGTCGGTGGGCGGCGCGACCACGGTGAACTCGACGCTCTTCTCCTCCGACACGTTGCCGGCCTTGTCCAGGGCACGGTAGCGGACGGTGTGCGTACCGACCTGGTCGACCACCACCGGGGCGGTGTACGGCTGCCAGGCGTCGTCGTCACCGAGCGCGTACTCGATCCGGTCGACGCCCGAACCCTCGTCCGTGGCCGCGAGGGTGACGCTCGCGGAGCCGACGTACTCGCCCCGGTCGTTCAGCGTGCCGGTCACGTCGGCCGTGGCCTCGGGGGCGGTGGTGTCCTCGCCGCCGCCCTCGGTGACCGTCAGGACGCCCTTCATCTCCCCGTGGCCGGGGATGGTGCAGTGGTAGAAGTAGCGGCCCGGGGTGAGCGTCACCTCCGCGGTGTGCCGCCCGCCCTGCGCGTCGGCCGGGTTGGCCAGGATGTTCAGCTGGACGTCGCTGTTGTACTCCGGGTCGGAGGTGACGAACGTCAGGGTGTGCGGCATGCCGGTGGTGTTGCCGGTGGCCGCGCTGTTCTCGAAGACGATCGTCGCCGGACCGGCCACCGCGGTGGCCGGCGCGGACGTGTACTCGGTGATGCTGTCGCCCGCGGTCCAGGTCAGGACCTGCGC
The DNA here is from genome assembly GCF_000527195.1 of Streptomyces sp. CNH189. Classification (NCBI taxonomy): domain Bacteria; kingdom Bacillati; phylum Actinomycetota; class Actinomycetes; order Kitasatosporales; family Streptomycetaceae; genus Streptomyces; species Streptomyces sp. CNH189. Next base: position 46,501 of record NZ_AZUS01000028.1, on the reverse strand, counting down.
CGCCGCGCGGCCGGCGTCGGCCTTCGGCTGTCCCGCAGCGGGGAGCGCCTGCAGGCCGAGCACCGTCATCAGGCAGGCCAGCAGCACGGCCCACACTCTTGGTCGTCGTATCACTGCGTCCCCCTCGCCAGCTGACCGGCGGCCGGGGTCGGCCCGCCGCCCGTGTAGGTGACCCGCCACAGCGCGGACTTGGCGTCGGAGGTGAAGAAGCCGCGCCCGTAGTCCAGCACGTACAGCGCGCCGTCGGGCCCGAACGTCCAGCCCATCAGGTTCTTGATGCCGTCGTTGCCGACGGGCACGATCTTCTTCAGGGACTCCGAGTGGACCGGCAGTCCGCCGTCTCCTTGGGTCCTCGGATCCATCAGCACCGCGTTGCGCGGCTGGTCGGCGTCGTAGAAGTCGCCGACGAACCACTTGCCGTCCCAGTACGCGGGCCACTTGACGTCGCTGCTGTTCGCGTCGTCGTAGCGGTAGACCGGGCCGTTCATCGCGGCCTGGCCGCCGCCCTTGAGCCAGGGCAGCCGGTACGTCGCCTCGTCCTGCTTGTAGGACGGGACGCCGTTCTCGTCGCGCGGGAAGTCCGGTCCGCCGCCCTGCGGCGAGTACCAGATGTTGTTGCCGGTGACCGGCGGCAGGTTGACCAGACCGTCGTTGTTCGGCGACTCGTTCTTCGGGTGGTCGCAGTCGTACCAGCCCAGCGGCTTGGACGGGTCGGGCAGATTGCGGTCCCGGTAGGGCTGCTTGTTGCCCATGCAGTACGGCCAGCCGCGGTTGGACGCCTTGGTGATGACGGCGAACGTGTCGTACTTCGCCGGTCCCCAGGTCGTCGACGGGGCGCCGGCGTCCGGGCCGACCCAGCCCGCGTAGAGGACGTCGGTCTCCTGGTCGACCGAGATCCGCGCCGGGTTGCGTACGCCCATCACGTAGATCTCGCCGCGGGTCTTGCCGCCGCCCTCGTCGGTCTCCTTGCCGGTGAACAGGTTGCCCTCGGGGAGGGTGTACGTGCCGTCCGGCTCCGGGTGGATGCGCAGGATCTTGCCGTTGAGGTTGTTGGTGTTGCCCGCGGTGCGGCGCGCGTCGGCGAAGGACACGCCCTTGTAGTTGGGCTGGGGGTTGTTGCCGGAGTAACCGTCGCTGAAGCCGCTGGAGTTGTTGTCACCGGTGGCGATGTACAGGTTGCCCTTGGAGTCCCAGGCCATCCCGCCGCCCGCGTGGCAGCAGCTGTGGATCTGCACCGGCCACTTCAGCAGCACCTTCTCGCTGCTCAGGTCCAGCTTGTCGGTGGCGTGGTCGAGGGTGAAGCGGGAGACCCGCCGCTCGGCCATGCGCTTGTCCCGGTCGATCCCCGAGTGCGGGGTGTAGTGCAGGTACACCCATCCGTTCTGCGCGAACTGCGGGTCCAGTTCGATGCCGAGCAGGCCCTCCTCGACCTTGACCAGTTCGTCGCCGCCGCCCTTGTTGCCGAAGACGGTGAGCGCGCCGGCGAGGGTGACCTTCTTGGTCTCCGGGTCGTAGACGTGGATCTCGCCCGTGCCCTTGCCGACATCCGGGTCGTTCCAGTCGGTCACCACGGGCTGCGAGGCGTCGGCGCCGCCCCGGCCGATGTAGAACACCCGGCCGTCGGGCGCGGTGACCAGCCCGTGCGGCTCGCCGATCTGGTCGTTCTGCCCCGGCTGGTTGGGCTGCGTGAGCCGCTCCGCCTTGTAGTTGCCGGTGATGGTCGCCTTGCAGTCGGCCCGCACCAGGCGGGTGGTCCACAGCAGGGCGCCGCGCAGGTGCTCGCGGAAGTCGGTCTCGTCGTACGACGACACCGTGCCGCCCATGCCGGTGTAGAAGGACCGGCCGCCGTCGTAGTCACGGCACCAGCTGATCGGATGGTCCCAGCCGTTGGCACCGGCGCCCGGCCGGTACGTCGACTCGCGCACCCGGGCGACCGTGTGGACGTCACCGGACGGGTTCTTGGCCCAGTTCAGCCACTTGTCGGGCCGCTTCCACTCCGGCGGCAGGCTCTTGGCCGCCGGGTGCACCCGGTCGCCGACCTCGACGGTCGCGCGCTGCACCGTGGCCGCTCCCGCGGCCGGGCGGGCGCCGATCAGACCGGTGAACCAGTCCGAGTAGGGCTCCGCGCGGGCCGCGTCGTGCAGGCCGACGAAACCGCCGCCGGCCTCCATGTACGCTTCCAGGCCCGCCTCCTGCTCCGGGTCGAGGACGTCACCGCCGCCGGTGAGGAACACGATCGTGTTGAACCGGCTCAGTTTCTTGTCGTTGGTGAAGACCGAGGCGTCGCCGGTGGCGGTGACCGTGAAGCGCTGGTCTTCCGGCCCCGTCTGCCCGATCCGCTCGATCGCCGCGATCCCGGCGTTCACCAGCGGTGACTCCTCACCGCCGGCCGCCGAGCCGTGGAACAGCAGCACCCGTACGTTCGCGCCGCCCGGGGGCGACGTGATGGACATCGTTGTCAGAGACGGATCCGGGGCCGGGCGCGCGCTGGCGGCGGGACCCGACAGCAGGCCGGCGGCGACGACACCGGCGGCCACGGTGGCCGCCCAGGCGCGTCGCCCGGTTCTCGTCCTTCGCGCGTTCGAGGTGCTGGACGTGTCCAACCCCCCTGATCCCTTGGGTTCGTGATGCGATGTGGACCGCACGTGGTCACCCACCCCTCCTCGGTCGCGGCAGCAGCGTCAAGGAAGCTAGACCTCTTTGCGTCGGACGCCAATACCTATCGCAGCAAAGAAACGAACTTTGTCCTGAGTGTGGATAAACCCTCGGGTCACCGCTACGGTTTCACAGGTTCATGACAGCCACATGGGGAGTTCGGCATGGACAGACGCGGTTTCAACCGACGGGTACTTCTGGGCGGCGCGGCCGTGGCGACATCGTTGTCGGTGGCGCCCGAGGCCGTGAGCGCGACCGCGACGGCGAGAACCGCGCCCGCCGGGGGCGAGGTACGCCGGATCAAGATGTACGCCGAGCGCCTGGCCGGCGGACAGATGGGCTACGGCTTCGAGAAGGGCAAGGCGACGATCCCCGGCCCGCTGATCGAGCTCAACGAGGGCGACACGCTGCACATCGAGTTCGAGAACACCATGGACGTGCCGGTCAGCCTGCACGTCCACGGCGTCGACTACGAGATCTCCAGCGACGGCACCCAGCAGAACAAGAGCGCCGTCGAGCCCGGCGCAAGCCGCACCTACACCTGGCGCACCCACGCCCCCGGGCGGCGCGCGGACGGCACCTGGCGGGCGGGCAGCGCGGGGTACTGGCACTACCACGACCACGTCGTCGGCACCGTGCACGGCACCGGCGGCATCCGGGGCGGCCTGTACGGCCCCGTGATCGTGCGCCGCAAGGGCGACATCCTCCCCGACGCCACGCACACCATCGTCTTCAACGACATGACGATCAACAACAAACCGGCGCACACGGGCCCGGACTTCGAGGCCACCGTGGGCGACCGGGTCGAGATCGTCATGATCACGCACGGCGAGTACTACCACACCTTCCACATGCACGGGCACCGCTGGGCCGACAACCGCACCGGCATGCTCACCGGCCCCGACGACCCCACCCGGGTCGTCGACACCAAGATCTGCGGCCCCGCCGACTCCTTCGGCTTCCAGGTGATCGCGGGGGAGGGGGTGGGAGCGGGCGCCTGGATGTACCACTGCCACGTCCAGAGCCACTCCGACATGGGCATGGTCGGCCTGTTCCTGGTGAAGAAACCGGACGGCACCATCCCCGGCTACGACCCCCACGAACACGCCCACACCGCCACCGGGACGAAGGAGCCGGCGCACGAGCACTGACGGGCGGCCCGGGTGATCCGAGAGCGCTCTCGGCGGCCGGGCCGGCCAGGGCTATCCTTTCGGCCAACCGCAGGGAGGAGCCCCGAAGTGAGCGAGACAGCGCCACGACCGACGCTGGAGGCCGTGGCCGCACGGGCAGGGGTCTCCCGGGCCACGGTGTCCCGCGTGGTCAACGGCTTCGACGGGGTCCGCGAACCCCTGGCCGAGCGGGTCCGGCGCGCGGTGGACGAACTCGGCTACGTCCCCAACCAGGCCGCCCGCAGCCTGGTCACCCGGCGCCACGACGCCGTCGCCGTCATCGTGGCCGAACCCGAGACCCGGGTCTTCGCCGACCCCTTCTTCGCCCGGCAGCTGCGCGGCATCAGCAAGGAGCTGACCGCCCACGACAACCAGCTGGTGCTGCTGCTCACCGAGGACCGCGACGACCACGCGCGCGTCGGCCGCTACCTGGCCGGCGGCCACGTCGACGGCGCCCTGGTGTTCTCCCTGCACATCGACGACCCGCTGCCCGGACTGATCCAGCGGGCCGGACTGCCGACCGTGTTCGGCGGCCGGCCGCACTGGAACGGCGGCGGCGACGCCGTCCGCTACGTCGACACCGACAACCGGGGCGGCGCCCGTGACGCCGTACGCCATCTGCTCGGACTCGGCCGCCGCGGGGTCGCGCACATCACCGGAGCCCTCGACCAGACCTCGGCGGTGGACCGGCTCGACGGCTTCCGGGACGTCATGGCCGACCCCGACCCCCGGCTCGTCGTGGAGGGCGACTTCACCGCCGCCAGCGGCGAGCGGGCGATGCGGGAACTGCTGCGCCACCGCCCCGACCTGGACGCCGTGTTCGCGGGCAACGACCTCATGGCGGCCGGCGCCCTGCGGGCACTGCGCGAACACGGACGGCGGGTGCCCGAGGACGTCGCGGTCGTCGGCTTCGACGACATGCTGCCGATCGCCGAGCAGACCGAGCCGCCGCTCACCACGGTCCGTCAGGACATCGAGGAGATGGGCCGTCTGATGGCCCGCCTGCTGCTGCGCGACCTGGACCGCACCACCGCGCCGGACGAGGCCACGGACGCCGGACCGTCCGGGATGGTGCTGCCGACCACCCTGGTCCGCAGGGCGTCCGCCTGACCGCCCCGCCCCGATCGGCCGCGGCCCGTCCGGGTGCCGTACCGGCGATTGTCGGTGGGGAGTGGAAGACTCGGCGGAGCAGGCGTCGGGACTCCTCGAGGGAGGCACCATGCTCACCACCCGCTTCGTCGACGGCGCACCCTGCTGGATCGACGTCGGCACGCCCGACGCGGAAGGCGCCGCGTCCTTCTACCGCGCCCTGTTCGGCTGGACGTACCGCCCCGCGGGGCCCGACGGCGGCGGCTACGGCTTCTTCGAGCGCGCGGGCCGGATCGTCGCGGGCTGCGCCCCGCTCGGAGGTGACCAGGGCGCGGCGGCCTGGACCGTGTACTTCCGCAGTCCGGACGCCGACGCCACCGCCGAGGCCGTCCGCGCGGCGCGGGGCAGCGTCCCCGTGCCGCCAGCCGCGGTGGGGGAGCAGGGCAGGTCGGCGCTGCTCGCCGACCAGACGGGCGCCCCCTTCGGCATCTGGCAGCCCGGCCGGCGCGAGGGCCTGGAGGCGGCAGGGGAGGCCGGCTGCCTGTGCTGGGCCGAGCTGTACACCCCGGACATCGCCCGGGCCGCCGCCTTCTACCACGCGGTCCTCGGCTGGGAGACCGCCGCCGTGACCTTCCCGGGTGGTGTCTACACCGCCGTCAGCCCTCGGGGGACGGAGGAGGAGGGCGCGTTCGGCGGGATGGTGCCGCTGGCCGACGACCCCGTCGAGGCGGGGGAGGGTCGGACGCACTGGCTGCCGTACATCGGCGCCGAGGACCCGGACGCCGTGGCCGACCGGGCGGCCGAGCTGGGCGGCCGGGTGCGGCTGCCCCCCACCTCGGTCCCCGGCGTGGGCCGGATGGCCCGCCTGGAGGATCCCTACGGCGCCCGCCTCGCGGTGCTCCGGGGCGACCCCCGCGAGACCTGACGGCCCGGCGCGCCGCCGTGCGCGCCGGGCCGCCGGACGCCATCATCGAGCCCGCCCCCGCCGGACCGGGCGGGCCCGGACCGCGGCCCGGGCGTTGATGCCGCGTTGATCGAACGTTTTTCACCCTCGGGCACGCTTCCGGCCATGCACACCGACACGTTGACGCCACCCGACCTGACCTGGCAGGAGGAGGCGCTGTGCGCGCAGACGGGGGGAGACTTCTTCTTCCCCGAACCCGGCAGCTCGGTCCGTGAGGCCAAGCGCATCTGCGGCCTGTGCCCGATCCGCGCGACCTGCCTGGAGTACGCCCTGACCCACGACATGCGCTTCGGCGTGTGGGGCGGACTCTCGGAGAAGGAACGCCTCGAACTGCGGCGTGCCGGACGGCGGTGACCGGCGCCCGGTAGAGGGGTCAGCCGGCGGCGCGGGCCGCCATGCGCGCCTTGCGCGCGGCCAGCTTCTCGTCGAACTTGCTCGCCTCGGAGTCGAGACCGCCGAGGAACAGGCCCAGTTCCTCCTGCGCCTTGGCGCCCTCCGGGCCCAGCCCGTCGATCTGCATGACCTTCAGGTGGCGCAGCACCGGCTGCAGCACGTCGTCGTGGTGGATACGCAGGTTGTAGACCTCGCCGATGGCCATCTGCGCGGCCGCCCGCTCGAAGCCGGGGATGCCGTGACCGGGCATGCGGAAGTTCACCACCACGTCGCGGACCGCCTGCATGGTCAGGTCCGGGGCGAGCTCGAAGGCCGCCTTCAGCAGGTTGCGGTAGAACACCATGTGCAGGTTCTCGTCGGTCGCGATGCGCGCCAGCATGCGGTCGCAGACCGGGTCGCCGGACTGGTGGCCGGTGTTGCGGTGGGAGATGCGGGTGGCCAGCTCCTGGAACGCGACGTAGGCGACCGAGTGCAGCATCGAGTGCCGGTTGTCCGACTCGAAGCCCTCGCTCATGTGCGACATGCGGAACTCTTCGAGCTTGTCCGGGTCGACGGCGCGCGAGGCGAGCAGGTAGTCCCGCATCACGATGCCGTGGCGGCCCTCCTCGGCGGTCCAGCGGTGCACCCAGGTGCCCCAGGCGCCGTCCCGGCCGAACAGCGAGGCGATCTCGTGGTGGTAGCTGGGGAGGTTGTCCTCCGTCAGCAGGTTGACCACGAGGGCGATCCGGCCGACCTCGGTGACCTTCGACTGCCCCTTCTCCCAGGCCTCGCCGTCCTCGAAGAAACCGGGGAAGTTGCGTCCGTCGCTCCACGGCACGTACTCGTGCGGCATCCAGTCCTTCGCCACCCCAAGATGCCGGTTCAGCTCCTTCTCGACCACTTCCTCCAAGGCGTACAGCAGCCGGGCGTCGGTCCAGACGGAAGGGCTGCCGAGGTGGGCAGGAGAGGTCGTCACGGGTAACTCCAGGGGGACGGGGACATACGGACGTGCCGGCGAGCGGTGCCGGGTAACCTACGGAATCGTAGGCTACGTAGCCGTAGGTTACGTAGCCGTAGGTTAAGAGCCCCGTAAAGGCCGCTGATCAGCGGGGTTCACCTGGAAGTTCGCCCTGGCGCGTACGCCGGGTGGCAGAGGTCGTTGCGCCGTCCGGGTGAGACGGCTGCCGGTCAGGCATACAGGTCCCGCAGACGCACCGACAGACACGTCACGCAGCCCTCGAGCTTCTCGAACTCACCGATCTCCACCGGGACCGGCTCGTACCCGAGGTCCGCGAACAGCTCCGCGGTCTTCGGCGCGCTCGCCGCCATCAGCAGCTTGTCGCCGCCGAGACACACCACGTGCGCCCCGGACGGCTCCGGCACCGGCAGGAAACGGGGGAACAGCGACGGCGCGTCCATGTGCGGGATGTGCCCGACGACCGTCCCGTCGGGCAGGGCGGTGACCGCCGACTTCAGATGCAGCACCTTGGCCACCGGCACGGCGACCACCCGCGCCCCCAGCGGCTCGAACGCGGCCCGCACCTGCCGCACGCCGGCCGCGTTGGTGCGCCCGCCCCGGCCCACGTACACCGTGTCGCCGACCTTCAGGACGTCGCCGCCGTCCAGCGTGCCCGGCTCCCACACCCAGTTCACCGAGCAGCCGAGGGACGCCACGGCCTCCTCGACCCCGAGGGTCTCCGCCCGCCGGGACTCCGCGCCGGAACGGGCGATCAGTGCCACGTTGCGGAACATCACCACCGTGTCCTCCACGAACACGGAGTCCGGGCAGTCGTCGGCCGGGGCCACCTCGACGGTCTCCCAGCCGTGCGTCCGCAGCGCCTCCGTGTACCCCTCCCACTGCCGCACGGCGAGGTCGACGTCGACCTCGTCCCGTTCGACGTGGGTCACCAGCCCTTCGGCGAGGCAGGGGGCGGGACGGCGGACGAGGGCCTTCCTGCTGGGCACGGGTACGCCTTTCGGATCGGACGGTGCGGGTGGGCGGGGCTCGGGAGCCCGTACGGGCCGGGCGCCCGCGGGGCCGCGCAGCCATCATGCAGGCACCCGCCTTACGGGACCACCCCCGGCCGCGATGAGATGGGCCACGGCAGGCCCGGCCTCAGCCGGCGGCCCGCCGCGGGTGCTCCCCGGTGAAGGACCCCGGCGCCCGGAGCTGCCCGGCCGGGTGGTGTTCCCTCGAACACCACCCGGCCGCCGTCCCGTCCGCCGCCCGGCCCCAGGTCGACCACCCGGTCGGCGTGCGCCACCACCTCCAGGTGGTGCTCCACCACGATCACCGTGTTGCCCGTCGGTGGCCCCGGTGAGGGTGAGACGCGCGTCCCGCTGGGTCGTGAAGCCGACGCTAGGCGGGATACCCGACAGCCTCCGGCGTGATTTCCTTCAGCTCTCCTTCCTCCATCAGCAGCCAGCGGGTGATGCCGAGCGACTCCAGGAACGGCAGGTCGTGACTGGCCACGACCAGCGCCCCCTCGTACGACTCCAGAGCCGTGGTGAGCTGCCGGACGCTTGCCATGTCCAGGTTGTTCGTCGGCTCGTCCAGCATCAGCAGCTGCGGCGCGGGCTCCGCCAGCATCAGCGCGGCGAGGGTCGCGCGGAAGCGTTCGCCGCCGGACAGGGTGTCCGCCCGCTGGTCGGCGCGGCCGCCCCGGAACAGAAAGCGGGCGAGCCGCGCCCTGATCCGGTTGTTGGTGGCGCCCGGGGCGAACCGTGCCACGTTCTCGGCGACGCTCAGCTCCGGGTCGAGGACATCGAGCCGCTGCGGCAGGAAGCGCAACGGCACGTGCGCCCGGGTCTCGCCGGAAACCGGCTCCAGCTCCCCGGCGACCGTCCGCAGCAGCGTCGTCTTGCCCGCGCCGTTGCGCCCGATCAGCGCCACCCGCTCGGGGCCCCGCAGGTCGAACCCGCCGGTCACCCGGGCGCCGTACGCCAGCTCCAGGTCCATGAGCGTGAGGACCTCCCGGCCCGGCGGCACGGCGGTGAACGGCAGGTCGACCCGGATCACGTCGTCGTCCCGCACCGCCTCCACCGCGTCGTCGAGCCGCTCCTTGGCCTCGGCGAGCTTCTCCTCGTGCATGATGCGGTGCTTGCCGGCGGACTCCTGCGCCGCCCGCTTGCGCGCACCCATGACGATCTTCGGCTCGCGCTTCTGCTCCCACATCTTCTGGCCGTACCGCTTGCGGCGGGCCAGCTTGACCTGCGCGTCGGCCAGTTCGCGCTTCTGCTTGCGCAGATCGGCCTCGGCGACCCGCACCATGCGTTCGGCCGCCTCCTGCTCGACGGCCAGGGCCTCCTCGTACGCGGTGAAGTTGCCGCCGTACCAGGTGATCCCGCCCGCGCGCAGGTCCGCGATCTGGTCGACCAGGTCGAGCAGGTCCCGGTCGTGACTGACCACGACCATGACGCCGGGCCAGCTCTCGACGGCCGCGTAGAGCCGCCGACGGGCGTACAGGTCGAGGTTGTTGGTGGGCTCGTCGAGCAGCAGCACGTCGGGACGGCGCAGCAGCAGCGCCGCCAGTCGCAGCAGCACCGACTCGCCGCCCGACACCTCGCCGACGGTGCGGTCGAGGCCGATGTGCCCGAGGCCGAGCTCGCCGAGCGTGGCCAGGGCGCGTTCCTCCACGTCCCAGTCGTCGCCGACGGCCTCGAAGTGCTCCTCGGCCACGTCGCCCGCCTCGATGGCGTGCAGCGCGGCGCGCTTGCCGGCGATGCCGAGGGCCTCGTCGACCTTCAGCGCGGTGTCCAGCGTGACGTTCTGCGGCAGCCAGCCGACCTCGCCGGCCACCCGGACGGAGCCGTCCGTCGGGGTGAGCTCGCCGGCGATCAGCTTCAGCAGGGTGGACTTGCCCGAGCCGTTGACACCGACGAGACCGGTGCGGCCGGGACCGAAGGCCACGTCGAGGTCCTCGAAGACGACGGTGCCGTCGGGCCAGGTGAAGGAGAGGGAGATACAGGTGAGAGAAGCGGACATGCGGGCCTCCGCGGTTGCTGAGGGCGATCAGGGGCACACGCGTATCGAGACACCGCGGGACGACGACCGGCAGCCGGGAAGGGATCCGTGGCATGAGGAAAGCCCTGTCGCGGAGGGTCCGCGAGGACGGCTCGAACGCCGAGGTCGCACGCTGCGCACACACCTGAGAACGGTGTGACGCGGTGTCTCAGAACCTCAGACGAGCAACGTCCTTCTCCCATCGACGGCAACAGAACCGAGGGAAACGTTAGGGGCGGCCGCCCCGGCCGTCAACGCGTTTTCCCGCACCCATCGACGCACCTTGCGTCCCCGCACCGAGGAGGCCCCGTGGCCAACGGCCCGCTCTCCCTGCCGGCCCGCCTGTGCCTGCTGACCTGGGACACCGACCCCACCCGGGCGGCCCCCGTGGTGCGGGCCGGCGCGCTCGCCGACCTCGCCCGGCGCGGGCTGCTCGTCGACGACGACGGCATCACGACCCCCCGCGACCTCGACTCGCGCACCGGCGACCCGGCGCTGGACGGGCTCCTGGAGCTGGTCAGCGAGTCCTTCCCGCACCGCTGGCGCACCTGGGTGACGCTGCACGCGCGGTACACCCTGGACGCGGTCCGCGAGCACCTGGTGGCCGAAGGCGTCGTGCGGGCCGAGAAGCACCGGATCCTCGGCGTCTTCCCGTCCGTGGACCACGTCCTGGCCGACACCGCCCGCGCGGACGCCCTGCGCGAGGAAGCCCGGCGGATCCTGTCCGGCTCCGCCGCGGCGGAGGAGGTCTCCGGGACGACCGCGACGGCGCTGACCCTGGTGACCGCGGCCGGGCTTCCGCTCGGTGCCGACGACACGCCGCCCACGGACTTCCTGTCCGCCCGCGCCTCGGAGACGTCCCCGGCCTTCGCCGCCGTCCTCGACGAACTCCGTACGGCCCTGCGGGACACGGCACCGGCACCCTCACTGTCCAGGGGACGCTGAAAGCCCTCCGTAGTTCCCTCGGCGCATCGGCCCGACCGGCTCGAGGCGATCGGTCGGCGTGGTCAGGAAGAACTCGGCTCGGGCGCGGGCGTCGGCGCGCTTCTCGGGCTCCGGGACCGGTGGCTCATCGCGAGGACGCCGTCCATCAGCCGGGCCGGCAGGTGACGGGCGAGCGGGACGATGAAGGCGGCGTCCGCGCCGAGGGTGTACCGGGCGCGCGGGCGGGGTGTGGTCGCCACCCTGGCGATCTTGGCCCCGGCCTTCGCCGCCGGTACGGCGCGTTCGAGGAAGGCCGTGTTCGACGACACCGTCGCGTGGATGAGGCCGCCGTAGAGGCGCTGGTGCTCGGCGCTCATCCCGGCGGCGAGTCCGAGCGAGATGTCACCGCTGCTGGCGGCCATCTCGGTCCGGACGCCGCCGGGCTGGACGACGACCACCCGCACGCCGTGTGCCGCGACCTCGCGGCGCAGGGAGTCGCTGGCAGCTTCGAGGGCGAACTTGGTTCCCGCGTACGCACCGAACACGGGCAGCGCGGCCACCCCGCCCACGGAACTGATGTTGACGATCCTGCCCCGGCTCCGCCGCAGGAAGGGCAGGAGTTTCTGGATGACGGCGATGTGCCCGAAGAGGTTCACCTCGAACTGCTTGCGCCACAAGGTCAGGGGGAGCACCTCGACGGGGGCGTTGATCTCGATCCCCGCGTTGTTGACCAGAACACGCAGGACGCGCTGCTCGGGGTCGTCGGCGATCCGCCGGGCCAAGGCCTCGACGTGCTCCGGGACAGTGATGTCCAAGGTGACCGGTTCGATGCCGTCGGCCCGTACGGCGTCCGCCTCGGTGTCGGTGCGCACGCCCGCGAGGACGTGGTAGCCCATCGCGGCGAGGGCCTGCGCCGTCGCGGCTCCGATGCCCGACGAGGCGCCGGAGACGACGACGAGTGCGTCCCTTTCCCGAGGGTGCTTCCGCGGGTCTTTCCTTGGACGCATCACAACGGCGGGTCCCTTCACGAGGCGGTGTCCCGCGACCACGAGGCGGTGTCCCATGACCGGCGGTGGCCGACACGGCTGTCGCCGGGGAGGCCGGCCGGAGGGAATGCGGGCATGCCGTGAGAGTAGGCATTGGCAACATTGTTGTCAATGGCAACATCGCGCCGGGTAGGCTGACCTCATGCCTGACAGCACCGAGCAGCGGCCCTACCACCACGGGAATCTCCGCACGGAGCTCCTCGACGCGGCGGAGCGCAGCCTGAGGGCGCACGGGGTCGAGCGGCTCTCTCTGCGCGACCTGGCACGGGACATCGGCGTCAGTCACGCGGCGCCCCGCCGGCACTTCGCGGACCGCCGCGCGCTGCTGGACGCCCTCGCCGAGTCGGGCTTCGTCCGTCTGGGCGCGAGGCTGCGGGCCGCGGTGGACGAGATCGACGACGACGACCTGGCCGCTCGCCTGCACGCGTTCGCGTCGGCCTACGTCCGGTTCGCGACCGAGAACGCCGCGCTGACCGGCCTGATGAACGCCGCCAAGCACCGCCCGGGGGCGACCGCGGTCGCCGAGGCCGCCGCAGCCGCGTTCGGGCAGATCGGCGACCTGATCGAAGAGGGCCAGTCGCGCGGCGAGTTGGAGGAGGGCGACCCCGAGGAGATCGGACTCGTCATCTACGCCACCGTCCTGGGGATCACGTCCATGCTCAACAGCGGCATGATCGAACCGGGACGGCTCGAAGGGCTCGTGGACACGGCGGTGACGCGGTTCCTGCGAGGCGCCCGCCCGACGCCGCCGCACTGACCGAACCGCCGGCCGCACGCGGCCACCCGGACCGATCCCTCCCATCGGGCCGTGCCCCGGCCCCCTTTCGCACGTCGCGCGCACCCGATTCCGCCGTGTGCGCCCGGTTCCGCGGGGCGCCCCCGCCCCGCGGAACCGTTCACGCGTCCCGCATCAGTTCCGCCAGGTCGTGGTCCAGGTCGAGGCGGAGGTGTTCGAGGCCGGTGGGGACCAGTTCGCTCGTCGCCTCCAGGAAGCGGCGCAGTTCGCCCGAGCGGACGTGCACCACGGCCGTCCCCTCCGGGGCGTGGAACTCCAGCACCGTGCGGTCGTAGCCGTACGGGCGCACCCGTACGTCGCCGTGGCCCTCCGGGGCCTCCATGCCCGCGGCGAGCAGGTCACGGGCGAACGTCCAGCACACGTCGACGCCTTCGAGCGTCGCGGGAGCGGGGAAGGTCATGCGGACGGCGAACGGGTCGTCGCCGTCGTAGTGCAGCGTGGCGGGGATGTCGGCCATCCGCGGCGCGGCGGCGACCAGGCGGGCCTCTACGGGCTGCTCGATGACGGTGGACAACGCCTTGCTCCCTCGTGACGGCTGGGCGGGCTTCCGGGCGGATCGTGTCGGTCGGCTACAGCAAGAGACGCTGGAATCGGCCATTCCGTGCGCATGGAGAGCGAGTGACCTCTGTCACCGCCTTCATGCACCCGAGTGACACGTCTCTCCTCCCGTGATGCACGGGCCACTTGGGCGGGGGCGCCGCTGGGCGGGCCCCGGGACGAGGCGCTCTGGACGGCACCCGGCCGGTGGACTAGCTTCCCCCGCCATGAGGCGTTCGGGAAGCACGCGACGGACGGGACCGACGGCACCGACGGGACGGACGGGACGGACGGGACGGACGAGTCGGACGGCATGGACAGGTTGGGCGGGACGGACGAGTCGGACGGCATGGACAGGTTGGGCGGGACGCCACCTCCGCCGGGTGACGGCGGCTGCCGTGTGCGCGGCGGCCCTGGCCGCCCTCACGGCCGTACCGGCACAGGCGCACGGTCCGAAGGGCGGCACCCCGCACTGGTCGCTCAAGGACACCGGCGCACCGGACGTCCGGTTCCGCGGCCTGGCCGCCGTCAGCCGGAACACCGCCTGGGCGGCCGGGACCCTCGGTACCGTGCTGCGCACCACGGACGGCGGCAGCACCTGGCGGGACGTCTCGCCGCCCGGCGCGGAGGCGCTGCAGTTCCGGGACATCGAGGCGTTCGACGCGCGGCGGGCCGTGGTGCTGGCCATCGGGGAGGGCGAGGACTCCCGGGTCTACCGCACCGACGACGGCGGGGCGACCTGGACGGAGACCTTCCGCAACCCCGACACCCGCGCCTTCTACGACTGCCTCACCTTCTTCGACCACCGCCACGGACTCGCCATGAGCGACCCCGTGGACGGGAAGTTCCGCATCCTGTCGACCCGCGACGGCGGCCGCTCCTGGGCGGTGCTCCCCGACACGGGCATGCCCCCGGCGCTCGACGGCGAGGCCGGCTTCGCGGCGAGCGGCCAGTGCCTGGTGTCGTCCGGGCCGAAGGACGTCTGGCTGGCCACCGGGGGAGCGGCACGCGCGCGCGTGCTGCACTCCGCCGACCGCGGCCGCACCTGGACGGCCACCGACACGACGATCCCGGCCGGCGACCCGGCGCGCGGCGTCTTCGCCCTCGCTTTCCGCGACCGCCACCACGGACTCGCCGTGGGCGGCGACTTCAACCCCGGCCAGGCCTCGCCCGACGCCGCCGCGCGCACCTCGGACGGCGGCCGCACCTGGCGGTCCGCCACCGGCTCCCCGCCCGCCTACCGCTCCGGCGTCGCCTGGCTCCCGCACAGCCGCACCGACGCCCTCGCCGTCGGGCCCACCGGCACCGACCTGACCACCGACGGCGGGCGCACCTGGCGGACCGTCGACACCGGCTCGTACGACACCGTCGACTGCAGGCCCGACCGGTCCTGCTGGGCGGCGGGGGAGCGGGGGCGGGTCGCCCGACTGGAGCAGTGACCCGGACCGAGGGCCCTACATCCCGCAGGCCGGGGTACCCGACCGCTGTACGCGACCGAGCGCTCGCGAAGCGCGAGAGAAAGTGAGCGGACATGCCACGCGGTTCCAGCCCCAAGCGGGAGCGTCAGTACGAGCACATCAAGGAGAGCGCGAAGGACCGGGGCGAGAGCACCGGGCGCGCCGAGGAGATCGCCGCCCGGACGGTGAACAAGGAACGCGCCCGGTCCGGCGAGTCCAAGACCGCCAGCAGGACCTCGACGCAGGACATGTCGTCCGGCAAGCGCGGTGGCCAGCGGTCCGGCAAGGGCTCCCAGGGCCCCACCCGCGACCAGCTGTACGAAGAGGCCAAGAAGCGGAACGTCGAGGGCCGTTCGAGCATGAACAAGAGCCAGCTGCAGCGGGCGCTCGGCAAGTGACCCCGCCTCCGCGCGGAGGGCCGCGGGCCGGGAGGCCCCCTCCGCGCGGAGCGCCCCGCCCCGTAAGCTCTGGGCACCATGACGACCGCACGCACACCGGCCGGCCGGCCCGTCACCGAGGAAGAGGCCCGCGCGGTCCAGGACACCCTGCGCGAGCGGGTGGTGCTCGACGAACCGGGGCCGCCGCCCGGCACCGGACGGGTCACCGGGGTCGACGTGGCCTACGACGACGAGCGGGACGTCGTCGCCGCGGCGGCCGTCGTGCTGGACGCGGCCACCCTGGACGTCGTCGCCGAGTCCACGGCCGTCGGCCGGATCTCCTTCCCGTACGTCCCCGGGCTGCTGGCCTTCCGTGAGATCCCCACCGTGCTGGCCGCCCTGGAGGCCCTGCCCTGCGAGCCCGGCCTGGTGGTCTGCGATGGCTACGGCCTCGCCCACCCCCGCCGTTTCGGCCTCGCGAGCCACCTGGGAGTCCTCACCGGGCTGCCCACGATCGGCGTGGCCAAGAACCCCTTCACCTTCACCTACGACGAACCCGCCGCCCCGCGCGGCAGCACGTCCCCGCTGCTGTCCGGCTCCGAGGAGGTCGGCCGGGCCCTGCGCACCAGGGCCGGCGTCAAGCCGGTGTTCGTGTCGGTCGGCCACCGGGTGAGCCTGGACAACGCCTGCGCCCACACGCTCGCCCTGGCCCCCGCCTACCGCCTCCCCGAGACCACCCGCAGGGCGGACGCCCTCTGCCGCCGCGCCCTGCGCGAGGCCGCACCGGCACTCACACAGGAGTGAGTACGCGTACGGATGTCCGAACTCCCGCCTGACGGCAGGGTGATCGCCATGCCGACACACCGCACCGCCGGACCCCGCCGCACTCCCGCCCGCCCCACCGGCCGAGCCGTCACGCTGGGCCTCACCCTCGCGATCCTGGCGGGTCTGGGCTGGGTGACGGGCATGATCTACACCCTGATCACCTGGCAGCTCTGACCCCGGCCCTTGCGCGCCCAGGCCGCCGGCCGTCGTGGGCCGCTCGGTCGTGGGCCGCTCGCCCGCAGGTCTCACCGGACCGCCGCCGGCCGGCCGCCCGATCCTCCGCCGGGCCGCCCGCCGACCTCGCCGAGCCGTCGTCGGCAGCCCGCGGATCTCACCGCGCCGCCGTACGCCGGGCCGCCCCTCGCGAGCCGCTCGCCGGCATCGGCGCCCGGACGCCCGAGGGCTCGGCGGACCGCCGCACGTCGGCACGCCCGCCCTCCTCGCCGGTATCTCCGTCGGCCGGGACGCCCTCGCCCTCGGCGGACCGCCGGACCCGCGTCAGCGCACCGCCGCCACCCGGAAGCGGATGCCCGCCGCCTGGAGGCGGGTGATCAGTGTGTCGCCCATCGCCACCGCCGTCGTGACCTGGCCCGACGTCGGGGGGAGGTCGTCGAGGGCCAGGCACAGGGCGCTCTCGGCCAGCATCTTCGCCGTCTCGTCGTAACCCGGGTCGCCGCCCGACACCTCCGTGTAGACCCGCCGTCCGCCGCCCTCGCCGACGAAGCGAACGGTGAACCAGCTGCGCGCCCGCTTCTCGGCGCTCGGCCCCTCGCCGGGCTTCAGCCGGCCGGACAACGCGCGGCGCAGCGGCGGGATCTGGGCCGCCGTGACCAGCGCGCCGACCGCCGCCACCCCGCCCAGGGCGACCGGCAGACTCCGCACGGCGGCGAAGTGCCGGTAGCGGAAGTCGGGGCCGTACCGGGTCAGCGCCTTGGCCGAGCGGCGCACGACCTGGCCGTCGAGCGTCGGCAGGGGCAGCGCCCAGGCGCCGACCTCGGGCGCGTAGCGCGGGATGCCCGTCGGGGCGGAGGTACGGCGGCCCACCAGCCGGGGTTCGTGACGCCGGCGGTCCCGGGCGGCGGCCCGCAGCCGGCCCGGCCGGGCGAACTGGTTCATGGCCGAGGCGAACGTGCCGCCCGAGAAGGCCGCGTCGGCGGTGACGTACCCGTCGACGGTCAGCGGCACGCCCTCCGGCAGCTGCCGCACCGTGAAGTACGCGCCCAGGTCGTGCGGCACCGAGTCGAAACCGCAGGCGTGCACCAGCCGCGCCCCGGTCTCCCGCGCGCGGGCGTCGTGCCGGACGTACATCAGGTCCACGAACTCCGGTTCACCCGTCAGGTCGACGTAGTCCGCGCCGGTGTCCGCGCAGGCGGCGACGAGCTCCTCGCCGTACTCCACGTACGGCCCCACGGTGGTGGCCACCACGCGCGCCTGCTCGGCGAGCGCGCGCAGCGACGCCGGGTCGGACACGTCCGCCCGCAGCACGCCCACCTTCTCGCCGCCCGGCAGCCGCTCCCGCAGCTTCTCCAGCTTCCGCCCGCTGCGGCCGGCGACCGCCCAGCGCAGCCCCTCCGGCGCGTGCGCGGCCAGGTACTCCGCGGTCAGCGTCCCCGCGAAACCGGTCGCCCCGAAGAGCACGATGTCGTACGGACGGTCCGTCCTGCTCAGCCTGCTCATGACACCCCTTGGTCGTGCAGCCGCGCCGCTGTCGGTGGCCGAGGCTAGCGTGAAGGGTGCGGAGCCCGACGACGAGCCCGGAGGAAAGCGATGCCCGTGCCACGCAACGCCCTGAGGAAGTGGGAGAAAGTGCGCGACTGGGCACTTCGTCTGCCCGGGGCCACCGAGGAGCATCCCTGGGGCGACACCGTCGCCAAGGTCGACAAGAAGGTGTTCGTCTTCCTCGGTGGCGGCGGTGACGGCGGCCACCCGGGCGCGGTGACCGTGAAGCTCACCGACGAGACGGCGCACGCCCACGCGCTCGCCTGCCCCGGCGCCGAGCCCGCCGGGTACGGCCTGGGCCGGGCCGGCTGGGTGCGCGTCCCGCTGGAGCCCGCGGGCGCCCCGGCGGCCGAGCTGCTGTGCGACTGGGTGGAGGAGAGCTACCGCACGGTCGCCAGGAAGTGGCGGGTGGCGGAGCTGGACGCGCGGACGGCGCCGCCCCGGGCACCGGCGCAGGAGCCCAAGGCGCGAGCGGCGGGGTCCAGGGCACGGACGGCGCGCGTCGAGGCCCGCTGAGGCGACCCCGGTCGACGCCGGGGCGGAGGTCACGACCGTAGAGTGGCCAAGCGCTTGCTCGCCCGCCCTTGTGCCGGGTGGACGGTGTTCCTAACATCGCAGGTGTTACACCAGAAGTGTCACAGTCGATGGGGGCTCGATGACGGAGGCGACGGCGCCGTACCACGGCCCGCTCACCGGCGTGCGCGTGGTCGAGCTGGCCGGTATCGGCCCCGGCCCGTTCGCGGCCATGCTCCTCGCCGACCTGGGCGCCGACGTCGTACGCGTCGACCGGCCCGGCGGCCCCGGACTCGGCATCGACCCCGCCCGCGACGTCACCAACCGCAACAAGCGCTCGGTGGTCGTCGACCTCAAGACGTCCGACGGCGTGAAGCACGTCCTCGACCTCGCCGAGCGCGCCGACATCCTGATCGAGGGCTACCGCCCCCGCGTCGCCGAGCGCCTCGGCGTCGGCCCCGAGGACTGCCGGGCCCGCAACCCCCGCCTGGTCTACGGCCGGATGACCGGCTGGGGCCAGGAAGGACCCCTCGCCGACCGCGCCGGACACGACATCGGCTACATCGCCGTCACCGGAGCCCTCGGCATGACCGGCGAGCCCGGCAGGCCCCCGGTCGCCCCCGCCAACCTCCTCGGCGACTACGCGGGCGGCTCCCTCTACCTGGTCGTGGGCGTCCTCGCCGCCCTGCACCACGCCCGCTCCACCGGCACCGGACAGGTCGTCGACGCCGCCGTCGTCGACGGCACCGCCCACCTCACCTCGATGATCCACGGCATGCTCGCCGCCGGCGCCTGGCAGGACCGCCGCGGCGCCAACCTCCTCGACGGCGGCTGCCCCTACTACGGCACCTACGAGACCTCCGACGGCGGGCACATGGCCGTCGGCGCGCTGGAGCCGCGCTTCTACGCCGAGTTCCTGCGCCTGCTGGATCTCACCGACCTCGCCGGGGCGCACGCCGACGTCACCCGCTGGCCCGAGCTGCGCGCCCGGGTCGCCGAGCGGTTCGCCTCCCGCACCCGCGACGCCTGGACGGCCCTTTTCGAGGGCACCGACGCGTGCGTGGCGCCGGTGCTGTCACTGCGCGAGGCCCCGCACCACCCGCACCTCGCCGCCCGCTCCACCTTCACCGACCACGCGGGCATCACCCAGCCCGCACCGGCGCCGCGGTTCTCCGCGACGCCGGCCACCGTCCGCACCGGGCCCGCCCGGCCGGGCGCCGACACCGAGGACGTGGCCCGTGACTGGGACGTACCCGGCCTGGTGTCCCCGCCCTCGAACCCTTAAGCGAAAGGCCTCCTCGTGAGCACCGAAGCGTTTGTGTACGACGCGATCCGCACCCCGCGCGGGCGCGGCAAGGCGAACGGCGCCCTGCACGGCACCAAGCCCATCGACCTGGTCGTCGGTCTGATCCACGAGATCCGCGCCCGCTTCCCCGGACTCGACCCGGCCGCCGTCGACGACATCGTGCTCGGCGTCGTCGGCCCGGTCGGCGACCAGGGCTCCGACATCGCACGCATCGCCGCCATCGCCGCGGGCCTGCCCGACACGGTGGCCGGCGTCCAGGAGAACCGCTTCTGCGCCTCCGGGCTCGAAGCGGTCAACATGGCCGCGATGAAGGTGCGTTCGGGCTGGGAGGACCTGGTCCTGGCGGGCGGCGTGGAGTCCATGTCCCGGGTGCCGATGGCCTCCGACGGCGGCGCCTGGTTCAACGACCCGATGACCAACCTCGACGTCAACTTCGTGCCGCAGGGCATCGGCGCCGACCTCATCGCCACCATCGAGGGCTTCTCCCGCCGCGACGTCGACGAGTACGCCGCCCTGTCCCAGGAGCGCGCCGCGGGCGCCTGGAAGGAGAACCGCTTCGAGCGGTCCGTCGTCCCGGTGAGGGACCGCAGCGGCCTCGTCGTCCTCGACCACGACGAGCACCTGCGCCCCGGTACCACCGCCGACTCCCTCGGGAAGCTCAAGCCGTCCTTCGCGGACATCGGCGAGCTGGGCGGTTTCGACGCCGTCGCCCTCCAGGAGTACCACTGGGTCGAGAAGATCGACCACGTCCACCACGCGGGCAACTCCTCCGGCATCGTCGACGGCGCCGCCCTCGTCGCGATCGGCTCCAAGGAGGTCGGCGAGCGCTACGGCCTCACACCGCGCGCCCGCATCGTCTCCGCGGCCGTCTCCGGCTCCGAGCCGACCATCATGCTCACCGGCCCCGCGCCCGCCACCCGCAAGGCGCTCGCCAAGGCCAATCTGACCATCGACGACATCGACCTCGTCGAGATCAACGAGGCGTTCGCGGCCGTCGTGCTCCGCTTCGTGAAGGACATGGGCCTGTCGCTGGACAAGGTCAACGTCAACGGCGGCGCCATCGCCCTGGGCCACCCGCTCGGCGCCACCGGCGCGATGATCCTCGGCACCCTCGTCGACGAACTGGAGCGCCAGGACAAGCGCTACGGGCTCGCCACGCTCTGCGTGGGCGGCGGCATGGGCATCGCCACCATCGTCGAGCGCATCTGACCCCCTCCCGACGGATCACCTGGAGCACACCCTCATGAGCAGCGAGTCCACCACCATCCGCTGGGAGCAGGACGACACCGGCGTCGTCACCCTCGTCCTCGACGACCCGAACCAGTCCGCGAACACCGTCAACAAGGCGTTCCGCGACTCCTTCGCCGCGATCACCGACCGCCTGGAGGCGGAGAAGGACGCCATCCGCGGCGTCATCCTCACCTCCGCCAAGAAGACCTTCTTCGCCGGCGGCGACCTGCGCGACCTGATCCGCGTCACCCCCGACACCGCGCAGGACCTGTTCGACGGCGGCCTGGCCTTCAAGCGCCAGCTGCGCCGCTTGGAGACCCTCGGCAAGCCGGTCGTCGCAGCCATCAACGGCGCGGCCCTCGGCGGCGGTTACGAGATCGCCCTCGCCTGCCACCACCGCATCGCCCTGGACGCCCCCGGCTCCAAGATCGGCTGCCCGGAGGTCACCCTCGGCCTGCTGCCCGGAGGCGGCGGCGTCGTCCGCACCGTGCGCCTGCTCGGCATCACCGACGCGCTGCTGAAGGTGCTCCTCCAGGGCACCCAGTACAACCCGCGCCGCGCCCTGGAGAACGGCCTGGTCGACGAGGTCGCCGAGACCCGCGAGGAGATGCTCGAAAAGGCCCGCGCCTTCATCGACGCCCACCCCGAGTCGGCGCAGCCCTGGGACCGCCCCGGCTACCGCATCCCCGGCGGCACCCCGGCGAACCCGAAGTTCGCCGCCAACCTGCCCGCCTTCCCGGCGAGCCTGCGCAAGCAGACCGGCGGTGCCCCCTACCCGGCCCCGCGCAACATCATGGCCGCCGCCGTCGAGGGCGCCCAGGTCGACTTCGAGACCGCCCAGGTGATCGAGGCCCGCTACTTCGTGGAGCTGGCCGCCGGACAGACGTCGAAGAACATGATCCAGGCGTTCTTCTTCGACCTCCAGGCCGTCAACTCCGGCGCCGGCCGTCCGAAGGACGTCCCCGCCCGCAAGGTCGCCAAGGTCGCCGTCCTCGGCGCCGGCATGATGGGCGCCGGCATCGCCTACTCCTGCGCCCGCGCCGGCATCGACGTCGTCCTCAAGGACGTCACCCTCGAATCCGCGCTCAAGGGCAAGGCCTACTCCGAGAAGCTGTGCGCCAAGGCCGTCTCCCGGGGCCGCACCACGCGGGAGAAGGCCGACGCGCTGCTCGCGCGGATCACGCCCACCGCCGAGGTGTCCGACCTCGCCGGCTGCGACGCGGTGATCGAGGCCGTCTTCGAGGACACCTCCCTCAAGCACAAGGTGTTCCAGGAGGTGCAGAATGTCGTCGCGCCGGACGCGCTGCTCTGCTCCAACACCTCCACCCTGCCCATCACCGCGCTCGCCGAGGGCGTCGAGCGGCAGGAGGACTTCATCGGGCTGCACTTCTTCTCGCCCGTCGACAAGATGCCGCTCGTCGAGATCATCAAGGGCGGCCGCACCGGCGACGAGGCGCTCGCCCGCGCCTTCGACCTGGTCCGGCAGATCAACAAGACCCCGATCGTGGTCAACGACTCGCGCGGCTTCTTCACCTCCCGGGTCATCGGCCACTTCATCAACGAGGGAGTGGCGATGGTCGGCGAGGGCATCGAGCCCGCGTCGGTCGAGCAGGCGGCGGCCCAGGCCGGCTACCCGGCCAAGGTGCTCTCCCTCATGGACGAGCTCACCCTCACCCTCCCGCGCAAGATCCGCCGCGAGACGCAGCGGGCGGTCGAGGAGGCGGGCGGCACCTGGACCCCGCACCCGGCCGAGGCGGTCGTGGACCGCATGGTCGACGAGTTCGGCCGCACCGGCCGCTCCGGCGGCGCCGGCTTCTACGACTACGACGAGAACGGCAAGCGGGGCCCGCTGTGGCCCGGCCTGCGCGAGCACTTCACCAAGCCCGGGCACACCGTCCCGTTCCGCGACATGCAGGAGCGGATGCTGTTCTCCGAGGCGCTGGACACCGTCCGCCTGCTGGAGGAGGGCGTGCTGACCTCCGTCGCCGACGCCAACATCGGCTCCATCCTCGGCATCGGCTTCCCCGGCTGGACGGGCGGCGTCCTGCAGTACGTCAACGGCTACGAGGGTGGCCTTCCCGGCTTCGTCGCCCGGGCCCGCGAGCTGGCCGAGCGCTACGGCGAGCGGTTCACCCCGCCCGCCCTGCTGGTGGAGAAGGCGGAGAAGGGCGAGGAGTTCAAGGACGCCCGCTGATCACCGGCGGGGCCGTCCGCGACGGACGGCCCCGCCCGGGTCACGCCTCCTCGTCGAGCCACTCCCGCAGCTCCTCCTTCAGCGACCGCTGGAAGGTGGTGAGCAGCGCCTGCACCACGAGCGGATGCATGCGGGCGGACAGGGACCGCACGTCCCGCGTGCCCTGGTCCGCCACCGCGTCGCGCAGCAGCCGCGACAGCTCGCGGGCGGCCGCGCGGGAGTGCTCGGTGAGGACCGCGCGGGCGGCCAGGACCGACTCGTGCGACAGCGGCACGTCCAGCAGTTCGACACCGAGCCGCAGCAGACCGGCGTCGACCCGGAAGGCCTCGTCGTCCGGGCCGCCGCCGGACCCGCCGGCCCGCTCCACGACATCCATCGCCGCCAGCCGCTTCAGCTCCTCCTCGCCCAGCGCACGCCCCGCCCGGCGCTCCAGCTCCGCACGGGAGACCGTCTCCACGGTGCCCGGCGCCCAGGACGCCACCACCGCCCGCTGCACGGCCAGGTCGCGCACGCTCAGATCCGGCGGGAGCTGGGCCAGGTAGCGTTCGATCGCGGCCAGGGTCATGCCCCGGCTCTGCAGTTCCTCGATCAGTTCCAGCCGGGCCAGGTGCTCCCGGCCGTAGCGGCCGACCCGCCGGGGACCGAGCACCGGAGGCGGCAGCAGGCCCTTCGTGCCGTAGAAGCGGACCGTGCGCACGGTGACCCCCGCCCGGGCCGCCAGCTCGTCGATCGTCAGGGCCTCGGTCTCGGTCGTCATGTGCAGCAGTATCGCTGTCCCACCGGTGCTGTGACACCCGCGCTGTCGATCCCGACGCGGCGCGCGACATCCCTCCGAGGTTCCCGTCCGCACCCCGGGCGGACCGCCGTGTGACGCAGGCCACCGCATGGGCGGGCGCACATCCGGAAAGGCGCCACCTCGGTCCGTGCCGTGATCGAGCGCGCCGGCCCAGGCCAACCGGACAGCCGGGCGCGATCAGCCCCCGGCGCACCAGAAAGTGGAACCACCCGTGAGCAAGGATGCCGTCAGCACGGCAACGGCCGCATCGTCCACGGCGGCCCCGTCGCCCGCGGACGCGGGCGACGCCGGCTACAGCAAGGACCTCAAGGCCCGCCACGTCAACATGATCGCCATCGGCGGCGCGATCGGCACCGGCCTCTTCCTGGGCGCCGGAGGACGCCTGCGCGACGCGGGACCCGCCCTGGCGCTGGCCTACCTGGTCGCCGGCGTCTTCGCCTTCTTCGTCGTCCGCGCCCTGGGCGAGCTGGTCCTGTACCGGCCGTCGTCCGGATCCTTCGTGTCGTACGCGCGCGAGTTCCTCGGCGAGAAGGGCGCGTACGTCGCCGGCTGGATGTACTTCCTGAACTGGTCGACCACAGGCATCGCCGACATCACGGCGATCGCGCTCTACACGCACTACTGGAGCGCGTTCACCGACATCCCGCAGTGGGTGCTCGCACTGGTCGCGCTCGCGGTGGTGCTGGCCGTGAACCTCATCTCCGTGAAGATCTTCGGCGAGATGGAGTTCTGGTTCGCGATCGTCAAGGTCGCCACCCTCGTCGCCTTCATGCTGATCGGCATCGCCCTGCTCGCCACGCGGCACGAGGTGGGCGGCGGCACCCCCGGCCTCGGCATGATCACCGACCACGGCGGAGTCCTGCCGCACGGCGTGATGCCGGTCGTCCTGGTCATGCAGGGCGTGATCTTCGCCTACGCGGCCCTGGAACTCGTCGGCGTGGCCGCGGGGGAGACCGCCGAGCCGGAGAAGGTCGTCCCCCGCGCGGTGAACTCCATCATGTGGCGCGTCGCCCTCTTCTACGTCGGCTCCGTCGTCCTGCTCGCCCTGCTGCTGCCCGGCTCGATGTACTCGGCCGGCGAGAGCCCCTTCGTCACCGTGCTGTCGAAGATCGGCCTCCCGGCCGCCGGAGACGTGATGAACCTCGTCGTCCTCACCGCCGCCATGTCGTCCCTGAACTCCGGCCTGTACTCCACCGGCCGCATCCTGCGCTCCATGGCGTCGGCGGGCTCCGCGCCGCAGTTCACCGCCCGCATGAACCGCAGCCAGGTGCCCTACGGCGGCATCCTGCTGACCTGCGCGGTGTGCGTGCTCGGCGTCGGCCTCAACTTCCTCGTGCCGGCCCAGGCCTTCGAGATCGTGCTGAACGTCGCCTCCCTCGGCATCATCAGCACCTGGGTGATCATCATGGTCTGCCACCTGGTGTTCGTCCGCCGCGCCCGCGCGGGGCTGCTCACCCGGCCGTCGTTCCGGCTGCCCGGCAGCCCGGTCACCGAGATCGTCACCGTCGCCTTCCTGGCGTCCGTCATCGTGCTGATGTGGAACGACCCGGAGGTGGGCCGCAAGACGCTGCTGCTGGTGCCGCTGATCGCCGTGGCGCTGGTCGCCGGCTGGTACGGCGGCGTCCGCCGCAAGGTCGCGGCCGGGCGGTAGGTGCCCGGAGGCGCTGTCGGTGCCTGCCGGTACGGTGCCGCCATGGCCGAGATCAGGTACGTGCGGGGTGACGCCACCGCTCCTTCGGCGAAGGGCGTCAAGATCATCGCTCACGTCTGCAACGACGTCGGCGGGTGGGGCAAGGGCTTCGTCCTCGCCCTGTCCCGCCGCTGGTCCGCGCCGGAGGCGGCGTACCGCGCCTGGCACCGCGACCGCGCCGCGAACGACTTCGGCCTGGGCGCGGTGCAGCTCGTCCAGGCCGAGCGTTGCGTGTGGGCGGCCAACATGATCGGCCAGCGCGGCGTCCGCACCGGAAGCAAGGGCGTCCCTGTCCGCTACGAGGCGATCGACACGGCCCTGGACCGCCTCGCCGTCCACGCGCGGGAACTCGGCGCGTCGGTCCACATGCCCCGCATCGGCTGCGGCCTCGCCGGCGGGAAGTGGCCCCGCGTCGAACCTCTCATCGAGCAACGCCTGGTCAGGCGGGGGATACCGGTCACCGTGTACGACCACGACTGACATCCCCGGGACCCCACGCGCCGTCAGGTGCCCTCTTCTGCACGGGAGTTCACCGATGTACCGTCCGGCGCATGCCGATACGCACGCGCCCCACGACCTGGAGAACGCTCGCGACGGCGGCCACCGCCGCCCTGACGGCCACCCTGCTCACCCCCGCCGCGGCGGACGCCGCCCCCCGGGAGAGCCGCCCCGTCCACTCCTACGCCGACGCGATCCGCGAGGCCGTCTGGGTGGACACCGGCCTCGACGAGGACCGTGACGGACGCACCGACCGGGTCGCCGTCGACATCGTCCGGCCCCGCGAGGCCGGACGCGCGGGCCGCAAGGTCCCCGTCATCATGGACGCCAGCCCGTACTACTCCTGCTGCGGGCGGGGCAACGAGAGCCAGACCAAGACCTACGACGGACACGGCGACATCGTGCGGATGCCGCTGTTCTACGACAACTACTTCGTGCCGCGCGGCTACGCCGTCGTCGGCGTCGACCTCGCCGGCACCAGCCGCTCCGACGGCTGCGTGGACGTCGGCGGCCGCTCCGACATCCAGTCCGCCAAGGCCGTCGTCGACTGGCTGAACGGCCGCGCCAAGGCGTACTCCAGCCGCACCGGCGGCGAGCGGGTGAGCGCCGACTGGACCGACGGCAGCACCGGCATGATCGGCAAGAGCTGGGACGGCACCATCGCCAACGGCGTCGCCGCCACCGGCGTCAAGGGACTGAAGACCATCGTCCCCATCGCCGCCATCTCCACCTGGTACGACTACTACTTCTCCCAGGGCGCCCCGCTCTACGACTCGGGCCCCGACTGGCTCGCCCGCTACGTCCAGACCCCCGAGGCCCGCGAGCACTGCACGGAGGTCGCCCGCAAGCTCGTCGACGGCGCCCCGCGCACCGGCGACCGCACCCCGCTGTGGACCGAACGCGACTACGTGCGCGCCGCGAAGAAGGTCCGCGCCAGCGTCTTCCTGGTGCACGGCATGCAGGACCTCAACGTCCGCATGCAGCACGTCGGCCCCTGGTGGGACGCCCTCGCGAAGAACGGCGTACGGCGCAAGATCTGGCTGTCGCAGACCGGGCACGTCGACCCCTTCGACTTCCGCCGCGCGGAGTGGGTGCGCACCCTGCACCGCTGGTTCGACCACGAACTGAAGGGCGTCGACAACGGCATCGACCGCGAACCCGTCGCCGACATCGAACGCGGCCCCGACCAGTGGGTCACCTCCACCGCCTGGCCCCCGCGCGGCACGCACCCGGTGACCCTGCGCCCCGCCCGCGGCACCCAGGACGGCGTCGGTACCCTCGGCCTGCGCCGGGACGGCGGCACCGCGTCCTTCACCGACGACCCGAGGCTGAGCGAGACGGACTGGGCCGCCCGGATCGACACCCCGACCCCCGACAAGGCGGGCTTCGTCACCCGCCCGCTCACCCGCGACCTGCGCCTGGCCGGCTCCTCCGAGGTCACCGTCACCGTCACGCCCAGCACGCCGACGGCCCATCTCTCCGCCGTCCTGGTCGACCTCGGCCCCGACACGATCCGCGACTACGCCGACGCCGGGGAAGGCATCACCACCCTGCCCGAGCGCACCTGCTGGGGACCGAGCACCGAGGGCGACAGCTCCTGCTACCAGGAGACCCGCGCGAAGACCGCCGACGTCGGCCACACCGTCGTCAGCCGCGGCTGGGCCGACCTCGGCGAACACGCCGACACCGGCCGGGGCGAACCTTTGGTCCCCGGCAAGCGCTACACCCTCACCCTCGACCTGGCCGCCACCGACCACGTCGTCCCGCGCGGCCACCGGCTCGCACTGATCGTCGCCGGCACCGACCGCGGTCTGATCGACCCGCCGGCCGACACCCCGGCACTCACCCTCGACCTGGCCCGCACCACCGCCCGGGTCCCGTTCACCGGCGGCACGGCCGCCTTCGCCCGCGCCACGTCCGGACCGCCCGTCACAACACCGCACGCCGTCCCGGACGGCGTCCGCCCGCCCGCCGCCACCGCCCACCGCGTCCCGGGGGAGACCCGATGAAACGCGCCGCGATCCTCACCGCCACCGCCCTCACGGCCGTCGCCGCCTCCCTCGTCGCCGCGCCCGCGGCCGGGGCCCACGACACCGCCGCCCCGCCGCGCACCGGCTTCGAACAGAGCAACGGGGCCCGCTGGACCACCCAGCCCGAGGAGCGGCGCTTCCTCGAGGCCGTCGACCGCGCGAGCGGCCGCGTCCACGTCACCCGCATCGGCACGACCGCCCAGGACCGCCCCCTGCGGCTCGTCCGCGTCGGCGCGGACCGGGCCCCGAACACCGTCCTCCTGGTGTGCAGCCAGCACGGCAACGAACCCTCGGGCCGGGAGGCGTGCCTCACCACGATCCGGGACCTGGCGTACGCGAAGGACAGGGAGACACGGCGCTTCCTGGAGCGCACCACGGTGCTCGTCGTCCCCACCGCCAACCCCGACGGCCGGGCCGCCGACACCCGCGGCAACAGCGACGGCGTCGACATCAACCGCGACCACGTCGCCCTCGCGACCGCCGAGGGCCGCGCCCTGGCCGCCGTCATCCGGGACCGGCGGCCCGACGTGATCTACGACCTGCACGAGTACGGCGCCACCCCGCCGTACTACGACAAGGACCTGTTCGACCTCTGGCCGCGCAACCTCAACACCGACCCGGCCGTCCACGACACCGCCCGGTCCCTGTCCGAGGACCACGTCCGTCCCGCCGCCGGGGCCGCCGGGTACTCCACCGGCACCTACGGCATCTGGACCGACCCCGTCACCGGCGACCCGATCCGGCAGACCGCGGGCGACGGCCAGGAACGCATCCTGCGCAACATGTCCGGCGTCAAGCACGGCGTCGGCCTGCTCATCGAGAGCCGCGTCGACCCCCTCACCGAGGCGGAGAAGGCCGACGAGGCACTCAACAACCGGCGCAGGGTGGACTCCCATCTCGCCGCGCTGGACGGCCTGGTCCGGTTCGCCGGGGACCACCACGCCACGGTCGAGAAGGTCACCACCCGGGCCCGCGCGGCCGGTCACGCCGACCGTGGCCCGGTCTACCTCGGCGGCGCCGACACCGACCCGGCGGAGCCGGCCGAGGTGATCACCGACCCGCCGTGTGCCTACCGCCTCACGGCCGCTCAGTACGCCGACGTGGGCGACGAACTGGCGCTGCACGGCGTGCGCGTCCGCGCGGACGGGGACGGGGTGCTCGTCCCGCTGCGGCAGTCGCTGCGGGCGCTCGTCCCGCTGCTCCTGGACGGCCGTGCCGCCTACCACCTGGCGGAAGGAGAGGCAGTCACATCCTGCCGATGAGGTGAGTTTTGCGCCATCGGTGGTAAGGGCCTATCGGGAGGAGGCATCTCCGCCCGACGGCTCGGACGAAAGGGTGCCGCCTGTGACGCAGGACCACCACAGCGACAAGGACTCCACGGCAGGCCCGCTGCCCGGCTCCGAGGCGGGCCTGCCCGGGCGGAAGCGTCCCAGCACCGACCGGGTGGTGTTCGGCGTCACCGCCGTGCTCACCCTGGCCTTCGTCCTCTGGGGAGCCATCGGGACGGACTCCCTGGAGAGCGCGTCCGCCAGCATGCTGGGCGGACTGATGCACAACGGCGGCTGGGGCTTCATGCTGGCCGCCTCCGGCTTCGTGGTCTTCGCGCTGTGGCTCGCGGCCAGCCGGTACGGGCGCATCCACCTCGGCGCCGAGGGCGAGGAGCCGGAGTTCCGCACGGTTTCCTGGATCGCCATGATGTTCAGCGCCGGCATGGGCATCGGCCTGATGTTCTGGGGCGTGAGCGAACCCCTCGCGCACTTCGTCACGCCCCCGCCCGGCACCAGCCCGGCCGACGACGGGGACCGCATGGCGACCGCCATGGCCACCACCCTGTTCCACTGGACGCTCCACCCGTGGGCGATCTACGCCGTGGTGGGCCTCGCCATCGCCTACAGCACCTTCCGCCGGCGCCGCCGGCAGACCGTCAGCGCCGTGTTCACCCCGCTCATCGGCGAGAAGCACGCGAACGGCGCCGGCGGCCGGGTCATCGACGTGCTCGCCATCATCGCGACGATCTTCGGCTCCGCGGCCTCCCTCGGCCTGGGCGCGCTGCAGATCGGCTCCGGCGTGGAGAAGCTCGGCTGGCTGGAGAAGGTCGGCACCGGACTGCTGGTCAGCATCATCGCGGTGCTGACCGTGGCGTTCGTGGCCTCCGCGGTGTCCGGTGTGGAGAAGGGCATCCAGTGGCTGTCCAACATCAACATGGTGCTGGCGGTGATCCTCGCGGTGTTCGTGTTCGTCGCGGGTCCCACCGTCCTCATCCTGGACCTGGTGCCGACGTCGGTCTTCGCCTACCTGGGCGACCTGCCCGAACTGGCCGGCCGCACCGAGATCAGCGGCGGCGAGGGCGTCGCCGACTGGCTGGGCAGCTGGACCGTCTTCTACTGGGCGTGGTGGATCTCCTGGACGCCCTTCGTCGGCATGTTCATCGCCCGCATCAGCCGGGGCCGGACCATCCGTCAGTTCATCGGCGGCGTCATCCTCGTGCCCAGCGCGGTCAGCCTCGTCTGGTTCGCGATCTTCGGCGGCTCGGCCATGCGCCTGCAGGAGCAGAACCGGCTCGGTGACGAGACGACCCCCGAGGGCCGCCTGTTCGCGGTGCTGCAGGAGTACCCGATCGCCACCGCCACCAGCCTGCTGGTGATGGTCCTCGTGGGCATCTTCTTCGTCTCCGGCGCCGACGCGGCCTCCGTGGTGATGGGCACCCTGTCGCAGAAGGGCTCCCTCGAACCGAGCCGTTGGGCGGTGGTGTTCTGGGGCGTGGTGACCGGTGCGGTGGCGGCCATCATGCTGCTGGTCGGCAGCGGCCAGGGCGACGCGCTGACGGGTCTGCAGAACCTCACCATCCTCGCGGCGGCGCCGTTCGTCGTCGTGATGCTCTTCATGTGCGTGGCCCTCATGCGCGACCTGCGGCGCGACCCGCTCATCGTGCGCGACAGGATGGGCAGCGAGGCGGTCGAACTCGCGGTCATCGAGGGCCACAAGAAGTACGACGGCGAGTTCGAACTGCGCGTCGGCCCGGGCCGCGGCCCGGACGTCGAGGGCGACCCCATCGGCAAGCACTGACCCGCCTGCGCGGGGCGGGCCGTGACGCGGGGCGGGCGCCTGGCACCCGCCCCGCGCACCTCACTCCGTCGCCAGCTCCGCCGCCCGACGCGCACACCCCCAGGCCACGGTGACGCCCGCGCCGCCGTGACCGTAGTTGTGCACCAGCACCCGTCCGTCGGGCAGCCGGGTGCGCTCAAGACGGACCGCGTCCCGCGCGGGACGCAGCCCCACCCGATGCTCCAGCACCCGGGCGTCCGCGATCTCCGGACGCAGCGCCGCGCACCGCCGCACGATCGCCTCCGCCACCGCCGGGTCCGGCCGGTCTGACCACACGTTCTCCTCGGCCGTGCCGCCCAGCACCAGCCGGCCCGGCTGCGGGAAGAAGTACGCCATCGAGCCGTCGGCGCCCGTGGTGACCATCCAGGTGCGGACGCCCGGGTTCTCCACGACCACCAACTGCCCCCGCACCGGCCGCACCGAGAGATCCGGCACCAGCTCCCGCGCCGCCAGCCCCGTGCAGTTGACCACCACCGGGGCGTCCGCCTCCGCCAGATCCGCCACCGCGCGCGTCTCCACCGCGCCGCCCGCCGCCGTCAACCGCTCGCGCAGATACGGCAGATGGGCCGCCATGTCGAGCAGCGGCAGCCGGGCCCACAGCCCCCACCCGCCCGGGTACTCCGCCTCCGTCACCGGACGCAGCCCCGGCAGCCGCGCGGCGGCCCACGAGCCCGCCTCGTCCATCGGCGTCTCGCCGAGTACTCCCTCGACCATGCGTACGCCGGTGGCCTCCGGACGCAGCGCCAGCTCCTCGTACACCTCCAGCGACCGCAGCGCCCACGCCCGCGCCGACTCCGGGGGATCGACGCGGTACGGCCACCACAGGGCGCCCGCGACCGCCGAGGTGGTCCCCTCGACCGGGTCCCGCGTCCACAGCCGTACCCGTACGCCCCGCTCGGCGAGGACCACCGCCGTGGTCAGCCCGACGACCCCGCCGCCGACCACCACGACACCGCTGTTCGCTTCGCTTCCCATCCGGCGGACGTTAGCGGATGTGCCCGGCCGTGCTCGGGTCCGCTCCCGGGTGGGAATACTCACGGCATGTCTGCCGAGTACGCGACCTTCGGCCTGGCGCCGGCGACCCGGGCCGGGGGTCTCCTCGCCGGCGGTGACTACCAGGTGCACCGCGACTTCGTCGACTTCGTGGTCGACGGACGCCCGCTGCTGTACCGCCTGTCCGACCTCGACGCCGTCTCCCCGCTCGCCTCCGACGTCCCGCCGTCCCTGTTCACCGCGCAGGTCCGCGCGCTGCTGCTGGAGACCGGGGCACCCCTGCCCGGCGGCCGGTACGTCGTCTACGGCTGCCCCGAGTGCGAGGACCTCGCCTGCGGCGCCGTGACCGCGGTGATCGAACGCGACGGCGAGGACGTCATCTGGCGGGACTTCGCCTGGCAGACCGCCGAGGTCGCCGACCTGGAACGCGACGGCTACCACGGCATGGGCCCGTTCCGCTTCCGCGGACCCGAGTACCGCGCGGCCCTCTCCGCCCTCCTGGACGGCGACCTCCCGGGCAGCCGCCGCCGCGTCCTGCTCATCGGCGCCCGCGCCGCCCTGCTCGCCCGGCTGGCCGCCGCGCTGCGCACCATCGGCATCGGCGCCGACATCACCCAGAGCGCCGACGGCGTCCCCGCCGACGAACTGCGCGCGTACGGCGCCGTGCTGTTCGGCCGGGCGGTCCCCGCGCGCGAACGCGACACCGTGCGCCGCGCCCTGGCCGACGCCGGGGCCGAGGTGCCCTGCGTCGACGCGCTCGCCCCCGTCGTGCCGCTGCTGGTCGCCCAGACCGAACAGGCCCTGGAGGCCGGCCGGGGCGACCGCCGGCGCCTCACCGGCCTCACCGTGACCGGCTCCACCGCGGAGTTCGAGGTCGTCTCCGCCTGCCGGGTCCGGCTCACCGCCCATCGCATCGACCGCCTCTCCCGCGCCCGCGGCCGGGACCTCTTCGACGCGGTCCTCGCACCGGGCCGGCACCGCGTCCCGCTGGACGCCCCGGCGGTCAAGGGGGAGGCGTACGTCGTGGCGCGCACCGCGGGAACCGTGCTGGTTGCGACGGCCCGCCCCTGACCGCACCCTCACGGCCCGGCACCCGGGGCAGGCCCTAAAATCGGCGGTCTGATGACTGCCACCCTCGTCGCCAAGAACCTCGCCGCCGGGCACGGCGACCGCTCCCTGTTCACCGGGCTCGACCTCGTCGTCGCGCCCGGCGACGTGATCGGCCTGGTCGGCGCCAACGGCGCCGGCAAGTCCACCCTGCTGCGCCTGCTCGCCGGCCTGACCGCCCCCGAGGAGGGCGAGCTGCGCCTCTCCCCGCCCACCGCCACCGTCGGCCACCTCCCGCAGGAGCCGGAGCGGCGCCCCGGCGAGACCGTACGGGCGTTCCTCGCCCGCCGTACCGGCGTCGCCGAGGCCCAGCGCGCCATGGACGAGGCGACCCAGGCGCTGGTCGACGGCGCCCCCGGCGCGGACGACGCGTACGCGACCGCTCTCGAACGCTGGCTGGCGCTGGGCGGCGCCGACCTGGACGACCGCGCCGAGGAGGTCGCCACGGGCCTCGGCCTGGACGTCGGCCTCGACCGGCCGATGACCGCGCTCTCCGGCGGCCAGGCGGCCCGCGCCGGACTCGCCTCCCTCCTGCTGTCCCGCTACGACGTCTTCCTGCTCGACGAGCCGACCAACGACCTCGACCTCGACGGGCTGGAACGCCTCGAACGGTTCGTGAGCGGGCTGCGCGCCGGGACCGTCGTCGTCAGCCACGACCGCGAGTTCCTCACCCGCACGGTCACCAAGGTCCTCGAACTCGACCTCGCCCAGGGTGAGATCAACCTCTACGGCGGCGGCTACGAGGCCTACCTGGAGGAGCGTGACGTGGCCCGCCGGCACGCGCGCGACGAGTACGAGGAGTACGCCGACAAGCGGGCCGCCCTGCAGGACCGGGCGCAGACGCAGCGCGCCTGGATGGACAAGGGCGTGAAGAACGCGCGCCGCAAGGCGGGCAACGACAACGACAAGATCGGCCGCAAGTTCCGCAGCGAGGCCAGCGAGAAACAGGCCGCCAAGGCCCGTCAGACCCAGCGCATGATCGAGCGCCTGGAGGCCGTCGACGAGCCGCGCAAGGAGTGGGAACTGCGCATGGAGATCGCGGCCGCCCCGCGCTCCGGCGCGGTGGTCGCCACCCTGCGCGACGCCGAGGTGCGCCGTGGCGGCTTCACCCTCGGGCCGGTGTCGCTGCAGATCGACTGGGCGGACCGGGTCGCGGTGACCGGCGCGAACGGCGCGGGCAAGTCGACGCTGCTCGGCGCCCTGCTGGGCCGCGTACCGCTCGACGCCGGACACGCCGCCCTGGGATCGGGCGTGCTGCTCGGCGAGGTCGACCAGGCCCGCGCGCTGTTCCACGGACCGGAAGCCCTGCTGGACGCCTTCCGCCCGGCGGTCCCGGACCTCGAACCGGCCGACATCCGCACGCTGCTCGCCAAGTTCGGTCTCAAGGCCGGCCACGTCCTGCGCCCCGCCGCCACCCTGTCACCGGGCGAGCGCACCCGCGCGGCCCTCGCCCTGCTCCAGGGCCGGGGCGTCAACCTCCTCGTCCTCGACGAGCCGACCAACCACCTGGACCTGCCGGCCATCGAACAGCTGGAGGCCGCCCTCGACGCCTACGAGGGCACCCTGCTGCTGGTCACCCACGACCGGCGGATGCTGGACGCGGTCCACGTCACCCGGCGCCTGCACGTCACCGACGGCAAGGTGACCGAACACTAGACCCCGGCGGCGGCCTCCGTGCCCCGCGTCGGACGGGACTCAGCGGGGCGCCACCCGCCGTGCCAGGTGCGGGTAGTCGACGACACAGCCGTCCTCGTCGAAGGTCAGATCGCTGCGGAAGTCCCCGGAGGCGTACCGCACGCGCCGGGGCCCGAGATGCGTGTACGTCTGCCACGACGGCACGACCCGCAGGCCGGGCACGGACACCCACGCCATCAGGAACTCCCGTTCGCCCGGTGCGCGGTGCAGGCCGTGCCGCAGCGCCGGCATGGTGTTCGTCAGCGGGCACAGGCCCAGATCGCAGTCGAGGGCGCCGTCCAGGGCGCCGATCCGCTCCCCGTCGGCGGTCCAGCCGCCCCGGCCGTCGTGCCGCAGGTCCAGCGAGCGGCCTCCGGACGCGTCCTCGGCCGTCACCGTCAGCCGGCGGGTGACGTACGCGTCCCCGGTCACGAGCTCGTAGGTGATCCAGTACGGCTCCGGAAGCGTCCCGACGGCCCGCCCGCGGGCCCGCAGACTGTCCCCGTCGAGCTCGGCCCAGGCGGTCTCGTACCCGCCGCTCGCCGTGACCTCCCACGTGATGACCCGTAATGCCGGCATGCCGACACCCTACGAGCGGCACGGGCCGGCCGAGAGGAACACACCGGGCCCGTGTCCCCCCCGGGGGGCGGGGGACACGGGCCCGGCGTACGGCTCAGCGGCGGCCGCTCTTCGGGTCGACCAGACCGGCCCGGCGCAGCGCGTCGGCCATCGCGCCGTTGGCCGGAGCGGGCGTCTGGCGCGAACCGCCGCCACCGCCACCGCCACCGCTCCCGCGGCCCTGGCGCTGCTGCGGCGGGCGGCCGCCGCGCTGCCTGCGCTCACGGTCGCCGCCGGGCGCCTGGCCCTGCGGCGCGGCCTCGTCGTCCAGCCGCAGCGTCAGTGAGATCCGCTTGCGCGGGATGTCGACGTCCAGCACCTTCACCTTGACGATGTCGCCCGGCTTGACCACGTCCCGCGGGTCCTTGACGTACGTCTTCGACATCGCGGAGACATGCACCAGGCCGTCCTGGTGGACACCGACGTCGACGAACGCGCCGAACGCGGCGACGTTGGTGACCACGCCCTCCAGCACCATCCCGGAGGACAGGTCGGAGATCTTCTCCACGCCCTCCTTGAAGGCAGCGGTTCTGAACGCCGGACGCGGGTCGCGGCCCGGCTTCTCCAGCTCCTTGAGGATGTCCGACACGGTCGGCAGACCGAACGTGTCGTCCACGAACTCCTGCGGCCTGAGCGAACGCAGCACCGCCGTGTTGCCGACCAGCGAGGCGACCTCCTGGCCGGTGGTCTTCACCATCCGCCGCACCACCGGGTACGCCTCCGGGTGCACGCTGGACGCGTCCAGCGGGTCGTCGCCGCCGCGGATGCGCAGGAAGCCCGCGCACTGCTCGTACGCCTTGGGGCCCAGCCGGGCCACCTTCTTCAGCTCGGAGCGGCCCTTGAACGGCCCGTTGGAGTCGCGGTGCGCCACGATGTTCTCGGCCAGCCCGGAGGAGATGCCGGAGACCCGGGCGAGCAGCGGCGCCGACGCGGTGTTGACGTCCACGCCCACGCCGTTCACACAGTCCTCCACCACCGCGTCCAGCGAACGCGACAGCTTCACTTCGGACAGGTCGTGCTGGTACTGGCCGACGCCGATCGACTTGGGGTCGATCTTCACCAGCTCGGCCAGCGGGTCCTGCAGCCGGCGCGCGATGGACACCGCGCCGCGCAGCGACACGTCCATGTCGGGAAGCTCCTGCGACGCGAACGCGGACGCCGAGTACACGGAGGCGCCCGCCTCGGACACCATCACCTTGGTCAGGTTCAGCTCGGGGTGCTTGGCGATGAGTTCACCGGCGAGCTTGTCGGTCTCGCGGGACGCCGTGCCGTTGCCGATGGCGATCAGCTCGACCGCGTGCTCCTTCGCCAGCCGGGCCAGCTTGGCGATCGCCTCGTCCCACCGGTTCGCCGGGACGTGCGGGTGGATCACGTCCGTGGCGACGACCTTGCCGGTCGCGTCGACCACGGCGACCTTCACACCCGTACGGAAACCGGGGTCGAGGCCGAGCGTCGCGCGGGTGCCCGCCGGGGCGGCCAGCAGCAGGTCGCGCAGGTTCGCCGCGAAGACCCGCACCGCCTCGTCCTCGGCGGCGGTGCGCAGCCGGAGCCGGATGTCGATGCCCAGGTGCACCAGGATGCGGGTGCGCCAGGCCCAGCGGACCGTGTCCCGCAGCCACTTGTCGCCCGGGCGCCCACGGTCGGCGATCCCGAACCGGTGCGCGACGACGCCCTCGTACGACGAGGGGCCGTCGGTGGGCTCCTCGGGCTCCAGGACGAGGTCGAGAACCTCCTCCTTCTCACCCCGCAGCATGGCCAGGATCCGGTGCGAGGGCAGCGCGGTGAACGGCTCGGCGAAGTCGAAGTAGTCGGCGAACTTGGCGCCCGCCTCCTCCTTGCCCGCGCGCACCTTGGCCGCCAGCCGCCCGCGCACCCACATGCGCTCGCGCAGCTCGCCGATCAGGTCGGCGTCCTCGGAGAACCGCTCGGTCAGGATCGCCCGCGCGCCGTCCAGCGCGGCCTGCGGATCGACCACTCCCTTCGCCGCGTCCACGAAGGCGGTGGCCGCGGCGAGGGGCTCGACACCGGGATCGGCGAGCAGCCCCTCCGCCAGCGGCTCCAGCCCGGCCTCGCGGGCGATCTGCGCCTTGGTGCGCCGCTTGGGCTTGAAAGGCAGGTAGATGTCCTCCAGGCGCGCCTTGGTCTCCGCGCCCCGGATCCGCGCCTCGAGCTCCTCGGTCAGCTTGCCCTGCTCGCGCACCGAGTCGAGGATCGCCGTGCGACGCTCCTCCAGCTCCCGCAGGTAGCGCAGCCGCTCCTCGAGCGTGCGCAGCTGCGCGTCGTCGAGCATCTCGGTCGCTTCCTTGCGGTAGCGGGCGATGAAGGGCACCGTCGAACCGCCGTCGAGCAGTTCCACGGCGGCCTTGACCTGCCGCTCCCGTACGCCGAGTTCCTCGGCGATCCTGCCTTCGATGGACCCTGCGAAGGGTGTCGTCACGTTCCCGTACCGCCTTCTCCACTGAGGTTGCGCGGCAATTGTGGCAGGTGACGACGACAATCGGGGATCAGGGCGGCGACGCGCCCGGACACCCCACGGGCGGACTCAGGCGCGACGGCCGTGCGCGGAGGACGAGGCACCGCCGAACAGCCGGGCGAGCGCCCGGAACGGCAGGGTCACGACGGTCGCGACGGCGCCGCCGATCTGACGCAGGACGTCTGCGATGGCACGGAACACGTTTCTCCCCTTTCGTACTCCGACCCGTCCGGCCGGACTCCCTGCGGGTACCTCGTCCACGCTTCAACATGCACCCGCCGCGAGAACGCCGCGCGTCCGCGCATGGCAGGAAGGGTGGGAAACCCGTCGCTGCAGTCGTCACGGGAGCCGCACGCGGGGGCCGAGCGGCACACCACGCGGGCTCCCCGCGCAAGGCCCCCGCTCACCTCGTCGAGACGTTCCGCCCCGGCAGCCGGTTCAGCCCGACGTGGACGGGCTCCAGGTGAACCGTGGCGCCCGGCGCTCCAGGAACGCGGTGACCCCCTCCGCGGTGTCGTCGCTCGCGGAGGCCACCTTGTGCCAGTGGTCGTCCCGGTCGGTGCGGCCGTCGGCGAACTCCTTCGCCGCGGCCTGGGTCAGCTGCGAGCGGGACGCCAGCACCGCGGTGAACTCCGCGACCCGCGCGTCCAGGACGCCCGCGGGCAGCACCTCGTCCACCAGGCCGGTGCGCAGCGCCCGCTCCGTGCCGATCAGCTCGCCGGAGAACAGGAGGTACTTGGCGGTGGCCGGGCCCACCAGCGACACCAGCCGGCGGGTGGCGGAGGACGGGTAGACGATGCCGAGCTTCGCCGGGGTCACCCCGAACCGCGTCCCCTCCTCGGCGAACCGCAGGTCGCAGGCCGCCGCGAGCTGTGCGCCGCCGCCCACGCAGTGGCCGCGCACGGCGGCCAGGGTCGGCTTGGGGAAGGCGGCGAGCGCCTCCTCCGCCTCCGCGGCCAGCCGCTGCGCCTCCAGCGGGGAGCCCTGGAGCGTGGAGATGTCCGCCCCGGCGCAGAAGGTGCCGCCGTCCCCGGTCAGCACCAGCGCCCGCACGCGCGGGTCGGCTCCCAGGGAGCCGAGCAGTGGCGGCAGGGCCGCCCACATCGCGGCCGTCATCGCGTTGCGTTTCGCGGGGTGGCTGATGACGACCGTGGCGACCGAGTCGGTGACGCTGTGCAGCAGCTGCGGCTCCATGCGCCGGATGCTATCCACCCCGGTCACGGCCCCGGACGCCGGGCGCCCTGCCACTGGTTACGACCGGCGCGGGAGGGGGACACGGGGACGGGAAAGGGGGCCGAGTGCCGGGAGGCAGGTATGGCCAGGTCCGCCGGGACCGCGGGGCGGCAGGGTGACGCGGCGAAGCTGAACCGTGGCTTCGGCTGGATCGCCGTGCTGGGAGTGATCCTGGTCGTCGCCGGGCTGATCGGCCTGGTGTACACGGCCGTCGCCACGCTGACCACGATGCTGCTGTTCGGCTGGCTGCTGCTGGTCGGCGGCCTCGTCGGACTGCTGCACGCGGTGCAGGCGCGGCGGACGAACTTCTTCTGGCTGGGCGTCGTCGTCGCCGCCCTGAACATCGCGGCCGGGGTGGTGGTCATCAAGACCCCGGAAGCGGCGGCCGAGGCGCTGACCATGTTCGCGGCGCTGCTGTTCCTCACCGGCGGGGTGTTCCGGCTGGTCGGCAGCCTGGTGGTACGCGGTCCGCAGTTCGGCTGGACCCTGGTGCAGGGCGCCTTCGGGCTGCTCCTCGGCATCCTGGTGCTGGCCACCTGGCCGAGCAGCAGCCAGTACGTCATCGGAACGTTCTTCTCGCTGTCCCTGCTGTTCGACGGGCTGGGTCTGATCGCGACCGGCTACGGCGGCCGCCGCGTCGTCGGCATGGTCGCCGGCCGCCAGCCGTAGCCGGGCCGACGGCGCCCTGGGCCCGTACAAACGGAAGAGTGCCCCGAACCGGCACGCACCAGGCCGGAACGATCCTGCACCCGACCGAGTCGGGCGCGAACGGTCGGAAGCGTTCGGTATCCGCTGACTTGTGTTCAGCGGGGAAGGGCGGAGGCGCTCGGTCCCAACACTCGACGTGTGGTGACAATCGAGCGTGAGGGTGGCGACCCGCTGCCGTACGAAGGTGTCTGGCGGTTCACCGCCCCTGCCGTGGACGCCTCGGTGCCACAGGCCCGGCACGCCGTGCGGGACCTGCTGCTGCGGCAGGGGGTGCCGGTCGCGGACGACGTGGTGCAGGGACTGCTGCTGATCGTCTCCGAGCTGGTCACCAACGCCGTGAAACACGCGGCGCTGCTGTCCCCGATGCTCGCCGTCGAGGTAGCGGTGGGCGCCGAGTGGGTCCGGGTGTCCGTGGAGGACAACCACCCCTACCGCCCCACCGCCCTGGAGAACGACCACGGCCGCCTCGGCGGCCGCGGACTGCTCCTGGTGCGGGAGATCGCCCGGGAGGCCGGCGGGGCCTGCGAGGTGGAGCACACGGCGACCGGCGGCAAGGTCATCTGGGCCGCCCTCCCGCTGAAGCCCGCGCAGACCTACTAGCGCCCGCCGTCCCGCGCGGCGCCCCGCCCACAGGGGCGGGGACGCGGAACGGCGCCGCCGTCACCAGCCGGCCGACGGCCCCGTCAGCTCCCGCACCGCCGGGCGGGCCGCGTCCAGCACGGTCATGAACCAGGCCGAGAAGGTGTCCTTGGCGTGCCGCTCCGCCAGCTCCTGAGGCGTCACGAACACGGTGGCGGCCACTTCCTGCTCGTCGGGCCGCACCGGCGCCTGCACCATGCCGACGAACAGATGGTTGAACTCCTGCTCCACCAGGCCCGAGGCCGGGTCCGGGTGGTTGTAGCGGACCGTGCCGGCCTCCGCCATCAGCGAGGGCGACACCCCCAGCTCCTCGTACGTCCGCCGGGCCGCCGCCGCGAACGGCGCCTCACCGGGGTAGGGGTGGCCGCAGCAGGTGTTGGACCACACACCGGGGGAGTGGTACTTGCCGAGCGCCCGCTGCTGCAGCAGCAGCCGTCCGCGCTCGTCGAACAGGAACACCGAGAACGCCCGGTGCAGCCGTCCCGGCGGCTGATGGGCGGCCAGCTTCTCCGCGGTGCCGATCGTCGCGCCGTCCTCGTCGACCAGTTCCAGCAAAATCGGCTCGGCGGTGCCGCTCGACGGGCTGTTCGTCGCGGTGGCAGGTGTGATCGGCATACCCATCCTTCACTCGGTGTTCGTGCCCAAGTCTGCCGCACGAATCCGGCACTCCCGGCACTCCGGTCCTCTCCCGCATGTCCCGCCCCGGGCGCCACGGGCGGTCGTACCCGCCGCCGGGCTCCACCGGACCCGGGCTGATCGTGCCCGGGCCGGGCGGCGGAAATGCGCGTCCCGCGCGCCGGTCGAGGGGAGCGGACGCCGGCACGGGGGCGGAAGGCTGCGTTCCCCGGCGCATTGGCGCGTCCGGGAGCTTTCGCGCCCCTCAAGGGCCCGGACGCGCCTCCAACGGCTCGGACGCGTCGTCGATCTCCCGCACGCGTCTTCCAGCTCCCGCCCGCGTCCTCAATGGCACAGACGCGCCTCGTGCTCGGCGTGCCCTCTGGGCTCCAGCTGGAAGGTGCAGTGCTGCACGTCGAAGTGGTCGCCCAGACAGCCCTGCAGCTCGTGCAGCATCTTCTCGTGCCCGATGGCGTTCAGGGTGTCGGCGCTGACCACCACGTGCGCGGAGAGGACGGGCATCCCCGAGGTGATCGTCCAGGCGTGCAGGTCGTGCACGTCCTCCACCCCCGGCGTGTCCAGGATGTGCGCCCGCACCCGCGCCATGTCCACGCCCTTGGGCGCCGCCTCCAGCAGTACGTCGAGGGTCTCGCGCAGCAGCTTCAGGGTGCGGGGCACGATCATCAGTGCGATCACCAGGGAGGCGATCGGGTCGGCGGCCGTCCAGCCGGTGGTGACGATCACCAGGGACGACAAAATCACCGTGACCGAGCCGAGCGCGTCCGCCGCCACCTCCAGGAAGGCGCCGCGCACGTTCAGGCTCTCCTTCTGGCCCCGCATCAGCAGGGACAGCGACACCAGGTTGGCGGCCAGGCCGATCGCGCCGAACACCGCCGCCAGGCCGCCCTCGGTGGCCGCCGGGGTGACGAACCGCTGGATCGCCTCGTAGAGCACGTAGCCGCCCACGCCGAGCAGCAGCACGCAGTTGGCCAGCGCCGCGAGAATCTCCGCGCGGGCCAGCCCGAACGTGCGCCGTTCGCTGGGCGGGCGGCTCGCGAAGTGGATGGCGAGCAGGGCCATCCCCAGGCCCAGGGCGTCGGTCGCCATGTGGGCCGAGTCCGCGACCAGCGCGAGCGAGTCGGCGAGCAGACCGCCGACGATCTGGACCACCATGACGCCGATCGTGATCGCCAGCGCGGCCCGCAGCCTGCCGCGGTAGGCCGCGGATGCCGTACCGCCGGCCGGGACGCCGTGCGCGTGCCCGTGATCGTGGCCTGCCCCCATGTCCTCCGCCGCCCTTCGTCGCTGCCGTCCGGACCACAGTGAACTACGCGGCAGGGGGGTGGGGCAACGCGGCACTGAACACCGTTGTCATGTGCCCTGACCTGCGGAAACGATCCGCAGGTCAGGCGCCTCAGGCGTGCTGCAGGAGCTGCCAGCCCTGCCAGGCGGACTCGACCATCTCCCGCACCGAGCGGCGCGCGGACCAGCCGAGGCGCTCGGCCGCGAGGGCCGCCGAGGCCACCGCGCGGGGCGGGTCGCCGGGACGCCGGGGCTCGACCACGG
Source organism: Streptomyces sp. CNH189 (assembly GCF_000527195.1). NCBI lineage: Bacteria > Bacillati > Actinomycetota > Actinomycetes > Kitasatosporales > Streptomycetaceae > Streptomyces > Streptomyces sp. CNH189. The sequence continues at coordinate 3,580 of NZ_AZUS01000028.1, read as the reverse complement.
GCGTCCGGGTGTCGCCGCTGACCTCCCCGATGACCTTGATCAGCTCGCGTACGGAGACGCCCTCGCCGCGGCCGACGTTCAGCGTCAGGTCGCCCCGCACCCCGCCCTCGGACAGTCGGTGGACCGCCGCGAGGTGCGCCTCGGCCAGGTCGGCCACGTGGATGTAGTCCCGGACGCAGGTGCCGTCCGGGGTCGGGTAGTCGTCGCCGAAGATGCGCGGGGCCTCGTCACGGGTGAGCCGGTCGAAGACCATCGGCACGATGTTGTACACACCGGTGTCGGCCAGTTCCGGCACCGCCGCCCCCGCGACGTTGAAGTAGCGCAGGCACACCGTGTCGATGCCGTGCGCCCGGCCCGCCGCCCGGACCAGCCACTCCCCGGCGAGTTTGGTCTCGCCGTAGGGGTTCACGGGGGCGCAGGGCGTGTCCTCGGTGATGAGATCCACGTGGGGGTCGCCGTAGACGGCCGCGGACGAGGAGAAGACGAAGCGTCCGACGCCCGCCTCGGCGACGGCGTCCAGCAGGGTCGCGAGGCCGCCCAGGTTCTCCCGGTAGTACCGGGTCGGCTGGGCCACGGACTCGCCGGGCTGCTTGCGCGCGGCGAGGTGCAGCACGCCGGTCACCTCGTGCTCGGCCAGGGCCTTCGTCAACAGGTCACCGTCCAGCGCGGAGCCCCTGACCAGCGGGACGCCGTCGGGCAGCCGCGCCGGAACCCCGGCCGAGAGGTCGTCCAGCACGACGACACGCTCCCCGGCGTCCGTCATGGCCCGCACCACATGGGCCCCGATGTATCCGGCTCCGCCGGTGATCAGCCACGTCATGGTGGACCACCCTAGGGCCTGCCGTTCGGATCGGGTCGCAGGGAGTCCACGTGCCCTGTCAACTCCGTGAGGGGTTCTGATGCGTGCAGCTGCGAGGCGGAGGAGGGAGCCGACGCGATGGGGTCCCCCCCCGCTCGAGCGAAGCCGGGAGTGGGGGCGTCGGCGGGTGACGGCAACGCGGCAGATGTGCGTGCCAGACCCCGCGTCCGCGGCCCGATCCGAACGGCAGGCCCTGAAGGCGAGCGACCGGCGCGGTTTGTGAGCCGGGGCCCGCATCCCCGATGATGAGCCCGGCACAGACGTCGGCCAACCGCGTCGATCCGACCGGCGAACGGTCGGTGAACGCGGGCTTCCGTGTATCCGATAGCCTCTGCCGACATGCCGCCCGGATGCCTCCGAACGGGTGCATAACCATGTACATGACCGGCGTGGACGCGTCGCCCCCCAGGGAGTGAGATTCGGTTGCCGACCGCCATCCTCACCGGCCCCCCGGTCCCCGGTTCGCCCCTCGAGGCGGACCTGCGCACCCTCGGCTTCGACGTACGGACCGCGTCCGGCGCGGCCGAGGCCGAGACGCTGCTCGCCGGGGTGCCGGGGGAGCAGCGGGTCGCCCTGGTGGACACCCGGTTCGTGGGCCATGTGCACGCCCTGCGCCTCGGCCTGACCGATCCCCGCTTCCCCCTCTCCGCGGTCCCCGGCGCCGTCACCGCCCAGGGGCCCGGCCGGCAGGCCCTGACCCGCGCCATGGCCCGTGAGAACTCCGCCGCCCAGGGGACGGGCGCCGGCACCACCCTCGTGGAGGGCCTCCCGGACCGGGTCGTCGCCGCCCTCGACACCGACGTGCACCGCCCGGAGCTGGGCAGCCTCGTCGCCCTCGTGCCCGTCGACCCCCAGGCCCGCAACGAGGCCCGGCAGGCCGTCGCCGCCGTGGACGAGGAGGCCGTCCGCCTCCGCTCCGCCGTCAAGGCCCGCGACGGGTTCTTCACCACCCACTGCGTCAGCCCCTACTCGCGCTACGTCGCCCGCTGGTGCGCCCGCCGAGGACTGACGCCCAACCAGGTCACCACCGCCTCGCTGCTCACCGCGCTGATCGCGGCCGGCTGCGCCGCCACCGGCACCCGCGCCGGCTTCGTCGCCGCCGGGGTGCTGCTGCTCGCCTCGTTCGTGCTGGACTGCGCCGACGGCCAGCTCGCCCGGTACTCGCTGCGGTACTCCACGCTGGGCGCCTGGCTCGACGCGACCTTCGACCGGGCCAAGGAGTACGCCTACTACGCGGGCCTCGCCCTGGGCGCCGCCCGCGGCGGTGACGACGTGTGGGCCCTGGCGCTGGGCGCCATAATCCTCCAGTCCTGCCGGCACGTCGTCGACTTCTCCTTCGCCGAGTCCCGGACCGGCGCACCCGCCACGGCCGGCCCCGCCGCCGCCCTGTCCGGCCGGCTCGACCACGTCGGGTGGACCGTCTGGGCCCGCCGCATGATCGTCCTGCCGATCGGCGAGCGCTGGGCGCTGATCGCCGTCCTGACGGCCCTCACGACCCCGCGCATCACCTTCTACGCACTGCTCGTGGGCTGCGCCTTCGCCGCCGCGTACACCACCACCGGACGCGTCCTGCGCTCGCTGCGTCGCCGTCCGGCCGCGGACCCGGCCGGCGCCGGGCCGGAGCGGGAGAGGGCCCGGTCGGCGCGTGCGCTGGCCGACCTCGCGGACAGCGGACCCCTGGCCACCCTGCTGAAGGTCTCCTGGACCGGCGGCGGCGTGGTCGCGGCCGGCCTCGGCGCGGCCCTGGTGACGGGCACCGCCGCCGTGTGGGGCCCCGGCTGGCAGACCGTGCTCGGCGCCGCCGCCTACGTGGCCTGCTCGGCCGCCGCCGTCCGCCGGCCACTCACCGGCCCCCTCGACTGGCTGGTCCCGCCGCTCTTCCGCGCCGCCGAGTACGGCACGGTCCTGCTGCTGGCGGCCCGTGCGGACGTGAACGGAGCCCTTCCGGCGGCTTACGGGCTGGTGTCAGCGGTCGCCTACCATCACTACGACACGGTCTACCGCATCCGCGGCAACGCGGGCGCGCCCCCGCGCCTTCTGGTGCGGGCGATCGGGGGGCACGAAGGTCGCACGCTGGCGGTCGCCGTGCTGGCGGCCGTGCTCACCGCGTCCGGATTCACCGTCGCGCTCACGGCCCTCGCCGTGGCCGTGGCTCTCGTGGTGCTCGCCGAGAGCATCCGCTTCTGGGTGGCCGCCCATCAGGGTGGCGCGCCCGCCGTACACGACGAAGGAGAACCCGCATGATCGGCCTCGTGCTTGCGGCCGGCGCCGGAAGGCGTCTGCGCCCCTACACCGACACCCTGCCCAAGGCATTGGTGCCGGTGGGGCCCGCGGGCATAGAAGGGGAGCCGACGGTCCTCGACCTCACGCTGGGGAACTTCGCGGAGATCGGGCTGACCGAGGTGGGTGTCGTCGTCGGTTACCGCAAGGAGGCCGTGTACGAGCGGCAGGCGGCGCTGGAGGCGAAGTACGGGCTGAAGCTGACGCTCATCGACAACGACAAGGCGGAGGAGTGGAACAACGCCTACTCGCTGTGGTGTGCGCGGGACGCCCTGAAGGACGGCGTGATCCTGGCCAACGGTGACACGGTGCACCCGGTGTCGGTGGAGCGGACGCTGCTGGACGCGCGGGGTGACGGCAAGAAGATCATCCTGGCGCTGGACACGGTGAAGAAGCTCGCCGACGAGGAGATGAAGGTCGTCGTCGACCCCGGGAAGGGGA
>NZ_AZUS01000027.1:0-113675 GCF_000527195.1 Streptomyces sp. CNH189 | reverse complement strand
ACTCCGGGTGCTTGTCCACCCAGGGGTGGTCGGGGGAGCACTGCAGGGCGAAGTCGAGGGCGACCTCCATGCCCAGGTCGCGGGCGCGGGCCACGAACCGGGTGAAGTCCTCCAGCGTGCCCAGCTTCGGGTGNACNGCGTCGTGACCGCCCTCGGGGGAGCCGATCGCCCACGGCACACCCACGTCGTCGGGGCCGGCGTCGAGGCTGTTGTTGGGGCCCTTGCGGAAGGTCGTGCCGATCGGGTGGATCGGCGGGAGGTAGACGACGTCGAAGCCCATCCCGGCGATCGCGGGCAGCCGGCGGGCGGCCGTCTCGAAGGTGCCGTGCGGCTGCTCGGGAGTGCCCTCGGAGCGGGGGAAGAACTCGTACCAGGAGCCGTACAGGGCGCGTTCGCGTTCGACGAGCAGGGGGAGCGGGTCGCTGCTGGTGACCAGCTCACGCAACGGGTGCTTCGCCAGCACCGCCGCCACCTCCGGCGTCAACGCCGCCGCCAGGCGGGCCGCCGCCGGACGGTCCGTGTCGCGCAGGGCGTCCACGGCCGCGCGCAGCACCTCCCGGTCCTCGGTACCGGGCACCTGCTCCGCCGCCCGTTCGTGCAGCCGGGCGCCCTCCTCGAGGACGATCTCGGTGTCCAGGCCCGCCGGGATCTTGATCTGCGCGTGGTGCCGCCAGGTGCCGACCGGGTCGCTCCACGCCTCCACCGCGTACGTCCACAGGCCCGTCGCCGTCGGGGTGACCGTCGCCCCCCACCGGTCCGTGCCGGGCGCCAGCTCCCGCATCGGCGTGAACGGACCCGGGCGCCCCTCCGGATCCTTCAGCACCACATCGGCCGCCACCGCGTCGTGCCCTTCGCGGAACACGGTCGCCGTCACCTCGAACGATTCGCCCACCACGGCCTTCGCGGGCCTGAGCCCCTGCCGCACCAGCGGTCGCACGTCCAGCACCGGGATGCGCCCCACGGACGTCCGGGGAGGTGCCGCAGACGCCGGCGGTACGGGCGAGGCCGTGGCCGGCGCGGTGGGGACGGGCGGGGTCGGGGCGGACGAGGTCCCGGCGGGCGGAGGCGGCCCCGTTCCGGTGGTGCGGCCGGGCGGGGGCGCGGCGCCGGGGCGCGCGGGTGCCGGGGCGGCGGGCGTCGGGGGGGATGACGAGTGGTGCTTGGCGGGCATGACCGCTCCTGTCCGCGTCAACGAGGGTGGGCGGAGGACTGTGGGGAGGTGGGTCCTGCGGGGTCACAGTGGGGTGTACCCGCAGGAGCCTTCCCACACTGTTCGGGTGGGCAATCCGGCCCTTTGTTAACTACTCACGCGTATGTCGACACACAAGACCGGCCGGGGCCGCCCGGCGCTCGGCCGGTCCGGAGCACGCCCACGATGGGTTCGTTCCCACCGGCCGGCGGGGGCGGCGGGCGCCTTGGAGCGCCGCGGGCGCACCCGCGTACGCGGGTCCTGCGGCGGACGGGCTCCGCGCGCCCTCACCTCTCCGCCCGTCACACCTGTGACCTGCGTCTTCCGCGTCCACACCCGGAGTTTCGGTGGCCCGGCCGGGCGGAGGCACGGCGACACGCCCGCGCCGTCCCCGTACGGCCGTGCGTGACCGGTGAGCAGGATGGGACGGGAGGGATCCGAGAGGGCCCGCTGTCCCCGGGTGGCCGGGGTGCGGGCCGGCCGGCGGGCGGAAACGGCCGGTTCTTTGCCCTGCCCGGCGGGCGGCCCGGGGCGCACGGCAGGACAGGCGTCCCGGAGCGGCGGCGCGTCGCGCCGGGTGAAGTACGACAAGGCCGCACATGGGGGCGGAATCGGCCATGTCCACTGTGCGGTGAATCGTTTGGACACGGCCGGTGAGGTACCCGTGTCTCCCGGCTTCCCCCGCGGACGGTCTCCGCGCCGGTACTGTCGGCAGCGATACCCGGACGCACACCGCGTCTCTCACGAACGCGCCGAGGTGGCTTGTGAAGGCTATCCGTCGATTCACCGTCCGACCCGTGCTCCCCGAACCCCTCCGGCCGCTGAGCGATCTGGCCCGCAATCTGCGCTGGTCCTGGCACACCGGAACCCGTGACCTCTTCCGTTCCGTCGACCCCGAACGCTGGGCGGCGGCCGGCAGCGACCCGGTACGCCTGCTCGGCAGCGTGTCGACCGAGCGGCTCACCGAGCTGGCCGGCGACCGCGACTTCCTCGACCGCCTCGCCGCGGTCGCGGACGACCTGCACACCTACATGACCGGCGACCGCTGGTACCAGCAGCGGAGCGAACGCCTGCCGGCGGCCGTCGCCTACTTCTCCCCCGAGTTCGGCATCACGGCGGCCCTGCCCCAGTACTCGGGCGGTCTCGGCATCCTGGCCGGCGACCACCTCAAGGCCGCCAGCGACCTCGGTGCCCCGCTCATCGGGGTCGGCCTGCTCTACCGGCACGGCTACTTCCACCAGTCCCTGTCCCGGGACGGCTGGCAGCAGGAGCACTACCCCGTCCTCGACCCCCACGAGCTGCCCCTGGACCAGCTCAAGGAGGCCGACGGCACACCCGCCCAGATCGCCCTCGCCCTGCCCGGCGACCGCTCCCTGCGCGCCCGGATCTGGGTCGCCCAGGTGGGCAGGATCCCGCTGCTCCTGCTGGACTCCGACATCGAGGAGAACGACCTCATCGAGCGCGGGGTGACCGACCGGCTCTACGGCGGCGGCAGCGAGCACCGGCTGCTCCAGGAGATGCTCCTCGGCATAGGAGGGGTCCGTGCGGTGCGCACGTACTGCCGGCTCACCGGGCACGCCGCACCGGAGGTGTTCCACACCAACGAGGGGCACGCCGGGTTCCTCGGCCTGGAACGCATGGCGGAGCTGCGCGCCGAGGGGCTGGACTTCGACGCGTCCCTCGAGGCGGTCCGCGCCGGCACCGTGTTCACCACGCACACCCCCGTCCCGGCCGGCATCGACCGCTTCGACCGCGAACTGGTCGCCCGGCACTTCGGCCCGCACGCGGAACTGCCCGACCTGGAGGTCGACCGCATCCTGCGGCTGGGCATGGAGACCTACCCCGGCGGTGAGCCCAACCTGTTCAACATGGCCGTGATGGGCCTGCGCCTCGCCCAGCGGGCCAACGGTGTCTCCCTGCTGCACGGCCAGGTCAGCCGCGAGATGTTCGCCGGCCTGTGGCCTGGGTTCGACCCCGAGGAGGTGCCCATCACCTCCGTGACCAACGGGGTGCACGCGCCGACCTGGGTCGCCCCCGAGGTGTACCGCCTCGGCGCCCGGCAGATCGGCACCCAGCGCGCGGAGGAGGCGCTGAGCGTCGGCGACTCCGACCGCTGGGACTCCGTCGCCGACATCGCCGACCAGGACATCTGGGAGCTGCGCCGGTCGCTGCGCGAACTGCTGGTGCTCGAAGTGCGGGAGCGGCTGCGCGCCTCCTGGCGGCAGCGCGGCGCCGGGACGGCCGAGCTGGGCTGGATCGACGGCGTGCTCGACCCGGACGTGCTCACCATCGGCTTCGCCCGGCGCGTCCCGTCGTACAAGCGGCTGACGCTGATGCTGCGCGACCGGGACCGGCTGATGGACCTGCTGCTGCACCCCGACCGGCCGGTGCAGATCGTGGTCGCGGGCAAGGCGCACCCGGCGGACGACGGCGGCAAGCGGCTCATCCAGGAACTCGTCCGCTTCGCCGACGACCCGCGGGTCCGCCACCGGATCGTCTTCCTGCCCGACTACGGCATGGCCATGGCGCAGAAGCTGTACCCCGGCTGCGACATCTGGCTGAACAACCCGCTGCGGCCGCTGGAGGCGTGCGGCACCAGCGGGATGAAGTCCGCGCTCAACGGCGGGCTCAACCTGTCCGTGCTGGACGGCTGGTGGGACGAGTGGTTCCAGCCCGACTTCGGCTGGTCGATCCCCACCGCGGACGGCGCCGGAACCGACCCGGACCGGCGCGACGACATAGAGGCCGCGGCGCTGTACGACCTGCTGGAGCAGCGGGTGACCCGCATCTTCTACGAGCGCGGGCGCAGTGGGCTGCCCGACCGCTGGATCGAGATGGTGCGGCGGACGCTCAGCTTGCTCGGGCCGAAGGTGCTGGCGGGGCGCATGGTGCGGGAGTACGTCGAGCGGCTGTACACGCCCGCCGCGCACGCGCACCGGGCGATGGGACCGGACGCGGCACGGGAGCTCGCCGAGTGGAAGGCGACGGTGCGGGGTGCCTGGCAGGGCGTGACCGTCGACCACGTCGAGACGTCGGTCGCGACGGCCACCGCCACGGCGGAGCTGGGCACCACGCTCGCGCTGCGGGTGCGGGTGGGGCTCGGCAGCCTGCGGCCGGAGGACGTCGAGGTGCAGGCGGTGTCCGGGCGGGTGGACGAGGAGGACCGCATCACGGATGCGACCGCCGTGGCGCTGAAGCCGGTGGGGGCGCCCGCGCCGGGGGGCGGGTGGCTGTACGAAGGGCCGTTGTCCCTGGACCGGACGGGGCCGTTCGGCTACACCGTGCGGATTCTGCCGAGCCATCGGCTGCTGGCGTCCGGGGCGGAGCTGGGGTTGGTGGCGGTGCCACCGGAGGACGTCGCCGAGGCGGCGGGCTTACTGATGCGGTGACGCTGCGCTGGCTGGGGGTTGGGCAGCACACCTTCAGGGGCGCGGGGAACTGCGCGACCGGCCCCCGCCGGCCCGCACCCGGCGTGCGACAGTCCCCGGCGCCCCGGTGGCCGCGAGGGGGCGCTGTGCGACTCGGCGCTGCGAGGTGCCGCCTGCGCCCACCCGTGCCGCCCTGGGGCGCGACTGCCCGCAGGCGGTATCTGTCCGCAGAGGGTGGGGCAGCGCGCCCTCAGGGCGCGGGGAACTGCGCGGCCGGCCCCCGCCGGGCCGCACCCGGCGTGCGACAGTCCCCGGCACCCCGGGGGAGGTCAGGCGTCGGAGACGCCGTGGGTCGCCAGGCGGCGGAGGGTCTTGCCGCAGTGGCGGGCGTACGCGTGCTGGAGGCGGCGGGTGGCCGGGCCACCGGCGCGGCTGTACCAGCGCGCAGCCTTGCTGAACGCAGACACCGTCAGCCACACCGTCCCGTCCCCCGTGCGGTGCACGACGAACGCCTCCTCGCCGCACTCGGGGTGCCCGGCCAGTGTGCCGTAGGCCCAGCCCGCCCTGCGGTGCTCCTCCACCGTCCACACCACCCGGCAGGGCGCCTTCACCACTCCGGCGAGGGTGACGGTGACGTCGACGTCCGGCGCCGCCCGCTCCGCGGAGGCGTCGATGCCGACCCCCATCTCCCGGTGCAGCTCCCAGGTGAGCAGCGCCTCCGCCGCCTGCCGGAAGACCGTCTCCCCCTCGCCGAGCCGGGTGCGCTCCCTGAGGTGGTGGAACCCGGGAGGGCAGAAGTCGGGATCGCGGCTCGCGCCGACGTGGTCGTAGGTGAAGTCCGCCGAAGACATGGGACACAAGCCTAGGCGGTGGGCCCGCGTGCCCGGGCGGCACCCGGAGCGCGGTGCGCCGAGGATGCCGCCCGGCGTGCCCGCCGCGAGGCGTCAGCTGACGTTGATCGCCTTCCAGGCCGCCGCGACGGCCTTGTACTCGGTGCTGCTGGAGCCGTACAGCGCCGACGCCGCGTTCAGCGTGCCCGTACGGGCCGCCTTGTAGTTGGTCGTCGAGGTGAAGTACGTGGTCAGCGCCTTGTACCAGATCTGCAGCGCCTTGGCGCGGCCGATGCCGGTGACCGTGGAGCCGTCGTAGGTGGGCGAGTTGTAGCTCACGCCATTGATCGTCCTGCTGCCGCTGCCCTCGGCGAGCAGGTAGAAGAAGTGGTTCGCCGGGCCCGAGGAGTAGTGCACGTCGACCGAGCCGAGGCTGGAGGACCAGTAGTCCTTGGACGCCCCGTCCTTGCTCGGCTTGTCCATGTACCGCAGCGGCGTGCCGTTGCCGTTGATGTTGATCTTCTCGCCGATGAGGTAGTCACCGGCGTCGGAGGAGTTGGCCGCGTAGAACTCCGCGCCCGTGCCGAAGATGTCGCTGGTCGCCTCGTTCAGGCCGCCGGACTCGCCGCTGTAGCGCAGACCCGCGGTGTTGGAGGTGACGCCGTGGCTCATCTCGTGGCCGGCGACGTCCAGCGAGGTCAGCGGGTGGGTGTTGCCCGATCCGTCGCCGTAGGTCATGCAGAAGCAGCTGTCCTGCCAGAAGGCGTTGACGTAGTTGCTGCCGTAGTGGACGCGGGAGTAGGCGGCCTTGCCGTCGTTCCTGATGCCGTTGCGGCCGAAGGTGTTCTTGTAGAAGTCCCAGGTGATCTGGGCCCCGTAGGCGGCGTCCACGGCCGCGGTCTGGTCGCTGGAGGAGCTGGAGGCGGTGCCGGTGCCCCAGGTGTCGTCCGCGTCGGTGAACAGCGTGCCGGTGCCGGAGGTGCCGCGCGCCAGGTTGTAGGTCTTGTGACCGCCGCGCGAGGTGTCGTACAGCTGGTACGTCGAGCCGGACTTGTACGTGCCCAGGGTGACGGTGCCGGAGTAGAGGCCCTTGCCGGTGCCGGTGTGCACGGCCTGCCACTCGTAGAGCTTCTCGCCGGTGGTGGCGTCGGTGATCACGTGCAGCTCGTTCGGGGTGCCGTCCTCCTGGAGGCCGCCGACGACGGTCTCGTAGGCGAGGACGGGCGTGCCCTCGGCGGCCCAGACCACCTTGCGGGGCGTCGAGCCGGCCTCGGCCCGTTCCGACCCGGCGGCCTCGGCGGCGGCGAGCGCCTGCGTCCTCGCCTTGCCCGCGGTGACCTTCGGCGTCACGGAGGAGACCTCGACGGCGGCCTTCACGGCCTTGGTGACGGTTCTGGTGCCGCCGGCCGGCTCGTGCACGACGAGGTCGCCGCCGAGCACGGGCAGTCCGTCGTAGGTGCGCTCGTAACGGGTGTGGACGGTGCCGTCCACGTCCCGCACGACGTCCCTGACGACCAGCTTCTCCTTGGCACCGAGGCCTATCGCCCCGGCGGTCTCGGCGGCCGTCGCCTGCTGCTCCTGGACGAGGGAGGTGCGGGCGGCGGCGGACAGCAGCACGGGGGCTCCGCCGAGGACCGGCTTGCCGGCCGGGGCGGAGTCGGCGGTCGCGGTACCGGTGGCCAGGCCGGTGGTGAGCAGGGCGCCGGCCACGACGGCGGTGGCGGCGGCCAGGGCGGTACGGCGGCGACGCGCGTAGAGGGGAGTCACTCGAAGCTCCTAGGGGGTGAGTGGGGGTGCGGACGGCTGGGGGGCCGCCCGGGTGGTGCACCGAGCGAGGGAAGACTGGCATCTACGACGCGTACATGTCAGGAGGGTGGGGTGATGTTGGCCGAAAGGTGATGTCCGAACGAATGGTGCGTGCGTGTGAACCCGCCTGACCTCGGTAAAGGCGCAACCCGGCGGATGTATGGGAACGGCAAAAAGCGGCGCCGCCCCGGGCGGTGTGAACCACCCGGAGCGGTGCCCTGACCACCGCTGTCTACGGGAAGGTCAGGCTCCAGCCGTTGATGTAGCCGGTGTCGTAGCGGGCCGTGTCCTGCACCCGCAGCCGCCAGGTGCCGTTGGCCGTCTCGGACGAGGCGTTGACCGTGTACGTCTCGTTGATGTTGTCCGCCGAGCCGCCGGTGCGGTTGCGCAGCCGGTACGCCGTGCCGTCCGGGGCCACCAGGTCGACGACCAGGTCACCGCTCCAGGTGTGCACGATGTCCACCGCGACCTGGAGGTTGCCGGGCGCGTTGCCGGTCCGGCCGGAGACGGTGATCGAGGACGTCACCGCGGCGCCGGCGTCCGGGATCGCCACGTCGGCGGTGTTCTCGAAGGTCGTGCCGCCGCCTCCGCCGCCGGAACGCGCGCCCACGTTGACGCCCGCCCACGCGTCCTGCACCGCCTTGTACTCGGCGCTGTCCGTGCCGTACAGCTCACCGGTGGCCGCCAGGGTGCCGGTGCGGGCGCCCGCGTAGTTGGTGGTCGAGGTGAACTTGGTGGTCAGCGCGCGGAACCAGATCTTCTCCGCCTTGGCGCGGCCGATGCCGGTGACCGGAAGGCCGTCCGACGTGGGCGAGTTGTAGGTCACGCCGTTGATGGTCTTGGTGCCGCTGCCCTCGCTGAGCAGGTAGAAGAAGTGGTTCGCCGGGCCCGAGGAGTAGTGCACGTCGACCGACCCGATGCCGGAGTACCAGCTGTCCTTGGACGCGCCGTCCTTGCTCGGCTTGTCCATGTAGCGCAGCGGCGTGCCGTCGCCGTTGATGTCGATCTCCTCGCCGATGAGGTAGTCACCGACGTCCTCGGGGTTGTTCGCGTTGAACTCCACCGCCGAGCCGAAGATGTCGCTGGTCGCCTCGTTCAGGCCGCCGGACTCGCCGCTGTAGACCAGGCGGGCGGTGACCGACGTCAGGCCGTGCGTCATCTCGTGGCCGGCCACGTCGATGGCGGTGAGCGGGTTGACGTTGCCCGAGCCGTCGCCGTAGGTCATGCAGAAGCAGCTGTCCTGCCAGAAGGCGTTGACGTAGTTGTTGCCGTAGTGGACCCGGGAGTAGGCGCCCACGCCGTCGCCGCGGATGCCGGAACGGCCGTGCACGTTCTTGTAGTAGTCCCAGGTCAGCGCCGCCCCGTAGTGGGCGTCGGCGGCGGCCGACTCCGCGTTCGACGGGGAGCCGTTGCCCCAGACGTCGTCCGGGCCGGAGAACAGCGTGCCGGTGCCGGAGCTGCCCCGGTTCAGGTTGTACGTCTTGTGGCCGCCGCGCGCCCCGTCGGTGAGGTTGTACGTCGACCCGGACTGGGTGGTCGTCAGGTCGACGGTGCCGCTGTAGACGGTGTGGCCGGTGCCGTTCTGCACGGCCTGCCACTCGAACAGCTTCTCGCCGGTGGTGGCGTCCGTGACCACGTGCAGTTCCTGCGGGGTGCCGTCGTGCTGGAGACCGCCGACGACCGTCTCGTAGGCCACGACCGGCTTGCCGTCGGCGGCCCAGACCACCTTGCGCGGGGCCCGGTCGACGTCCGCGCCCTCGGCCTTCGCGGCGGACAGGGCCTGCTGCTCGGCCTTCGCGGCCGGCACCTTCGCGGTGGTGGTGGCGGGCTTCACCGCGGCCCGGACGGCCTTGACGACGGAGTCGGCCTCGCCGGCGCGGTCGCCCTGGACGACCAGGTCGCCGCCGAGGACGGGCAGTCCGTCGTAGGTGCGCTCGTAGCGCACGTGCACGGTGCCGTCGCGGTCCTTGAGGACGTCGCGGACGACGAGCTTCTCCTTCGCGCCGAGACCGAGGTCACGGGCGGTCCGCGCGGTGCCGGCGCTCGCCTCGCGGATCAGCTCGGCGCGCTGGGCGGGGGTGAGCCTGACCGACTCCGCGCCCGGGGCGGCCGCGCCGGCGGCCCGGGGCGTCTGCTCCGGGGCGGCGGTGGCGGTGCCGGACTGCACGGCCGTGGCGATCAGCGCGGCCACCCCGGCGAGGGCGACGGCGGCGGCACGGCGGTGTGTGGCGTGGGGGGTGCGTCTGTGGGACGTCCTGCTTCTCAACGCTGACTCCTTCTGCGGGGCCGCGGGGTGCGCGGCCTGGGGAGACCGGTCGGCGGGTCAGCCGGCCGGGCAGAACGGAAGTGCTCTGAGCAGTGGCCGCCGGACAACAGGCAGACGAAGCTGTGGGGTTGCTGTGAAGCGACCGTGGGAAGAGTGGCAGGGGATCGCGGTTTCTGTCAGGAGCGCGTCAGAAAGTTGGCCGGAATCCGTTCGGTGTCCGGGAGACGGGGTTCGGTATACGAACGGGAGGGCGGGCGGCGGCCCGGGGCCCCGGCGGGCGGTGACTCGGGCGACGTGGGTCCGCCACCGTCACCCCGGACGGACCCGTGCCGCCGGCGCTACGGCGTGGTGGCCGGCCGGTCCCCGTGCCAGGACCGCCACAGCGCGGCGTACACCCCGTCCGCCGCCACCAGGGCGTCGTGCGTGCCGAGTTCGGAGAGCCGGCCGTCCTCCATCACCGCCACCCGATCCGCGTCGTGCGCGGTCTGCAGCCGGTGCGCGACGGCGATGACCGTACGGCCCCGGAGCACGGCGCCCAGCGCGCGCTCGGCGTGCCGGGCGGTCGTCGGGTCGAGCAGCGCGGTGGCCTCGTCGAGGATCAGAGTGTGCGGATCGGCCAGCACCACACGCGCCAGCGCCAGTTGCTGGGCCTGCGGGCCGTCCGTGGCGTGACCCCCCTCGCCCAGCTCGGTGTCCAGGCCGTGCGGCAGCTCCCGTACCCAGCCGTTCGCGCCCACCACGGTCAGCGCCGCCCACAACGCCTCGTCCCCGGCGGCCGGTTCGGCGATCCGCAGATTGTCCCGTACCGACCCCAGGAAGACGTGGTGCTCCTGGGTGACCAGCACCACCTGCCGGCGCAGCCGCTCCGGGTCCAGCGACGCCACCGGGACCCCGCCCACGGTCACGCTCCCGGCGGTCGGCGCGTCCACGCCCGCCAGCAGCCGGCTCAGCGTGGTCTTGCCCGCGCCCGACGGCCCCACCACCGCCAGCCGTTCGCCCGGCCGCACCGTCAGATCGACCCCGCACAGCACCTCGCCGCCCCCGTCGTACGCGTAGCGCACCCCGGTCACGTCGATGCGGTCCCCGTCCGGATCCGGACTGTCGCCCCGCTCCGCCGCGCGCGGCGCCAGCGCCAGCCCCTCCACACGCGCGAAGGAGGCGCCGCTGCTCTGCAGTTGCTCCAGCACCATCAGCACCTCGTCCAGCGGACCGGCGAGCTGCAGCAGGTACAGCGAGGTGGCCACCACGGCCCCGAGACTCACCGCGCCCTGCCCGTGCAGCCAGCCCCCGCACAGCAGCACCCCGGCCACCGGCACCACGTACGACACCTCGACCACGGGGAAGAACACCGAGCGCAGGTACAGCGTGCGGAACCGGGTGCGGCGGGAGGTCTCCAGCGCCTCGCGGCTCGCGCGCACCCGGCGCTCCTGGAGCCGGAACGCCTCCACCGTGCGGGCGCCCGACGCCGTCGACGCGACCACCTCCGCCACGTCCGAGTTCGCCGCCCCCTCGGCGAGATAGGCGCTGCGGGCCCGCCGCAGGTACCAGCGCAGCACCGGCCCGATCGGGGCGAGGCAGAGCAGGCCCAGCGCGCCCAGCAGCGGGTCCACCGCGAGGACCGCGCCCATGACGAACAGCGACTGCACCAGGTTGACCAGCAGGGACGGCCCGGCGTCCCGCAGCGTGGTGCCGACGGTGGTCACGTCGGCCGTGCCCCGCGTGGTCAGGTCGCCGGTGCCCGCCCGCTCCACCACGGCGGAAGGCAGCGCCAGCGCCCGGTCCACGAACCGCTCCCGCACCCGCGCCAGCGTCCGCTCCCCGAACCGGTGCCCCACGTAGCGGGCCCAGCGCGCCAGCAGCAACTGCGCCACCGCGCACGCCAGGATGACCGGCGCCAGCCGGTCCACCACCGCGGTCCCGCCGCCCGCCCGCACCTCGTCGACGATCCGCCCGAGCAGCCACGGCCCGGCCAGCCCCGCCAGGGCCGCCGCGCCGTTCAGCGCCAGCACACCCGCGAAGGCCCGCCGGTCCGCCCGCACCAGCTCCCCGGCCGCCCGGCGCACCTCGGCCCGCCCGGCCAGGGGAAGCCGCTCCCCGCTCATCCCGCCACCTCCTGCGCCGTGTCCCGTTCGGCATCCCTGGCCACCAGTTCGCGGTATCCCGCCTCGCCGTCCAGCAGTTCACGGTGGGTGCCGCCCGCCACCACCTTGCCGTCGACCAGGAAGAGCACCCGGTCGGCCCGGTCCAGCACCAGCGGAGAGCTGGTGGCCAGCACCGTCGTACGGCCCTCGCGCGCGGCACGCAGCCGGTCGGCGAGCAGGGCCTCGGTGTGCGCGTCGAGCGCCGAGGTCGGCTCCACCGCCAGCAGCACCTCCGGTTCGGCGAGCAGGGCCCGGGCCAGCCGGACCCGCTGCCGCTGCCCGCCGGACAGGCTGCGGCCCTGCGCGGACACCACCGAGTCCAGCCCGTCCGGCAGTCCGCGCACCACGTCGTCGGCGGCCGCCGCGTGCAGCGCGCCCAGCACCTCCTCGTCCGACGCCCCGCCCCGGCCGGCGACGACCTCGCGCAGCGGGCCGGCGAACAGCGCGGCCTCCGGGTCGGCGACCAGGATCCGCTCCCGCACCCGCGCGAGCGCGATCTCGTCCAGGCGGACCCCGCCCCAGGTGACGTCCGACGGCGTGTACCGGCCCAGCCGGTCCACCACGGCGAGCGCGTCGGCGGGCCGGGCGCACACCAGGGCGGTCAGCCGCCCCGGCAGCACCCGCACCCCGGACTCCGGGTCCTCCAGCGCGGACGGCTCGGACGGCGGGTCCGCGGTGGCCCGGTCGGCCGGCGGCTCCAGGCGCAGCAGCGCCGTCACCCGCCGGGCCGCCACCACGCCCCGGCTGAGCTGGTAACCGCACTCGATCAGGAACATCACGGGCCACACCAGGACGGTCACGTAGCCGTACACCGACACCAGTTCGCCCATGCTGATCTCGCCCTGCGCCGCCATCCGCGCCGCCATCCAGGTGACCACCGCGAGGAACAGCGTCGGCAGCCCCGCCGCGAGCGCCTGCATCCAGCTCGTCACGGCACCGACCCGGTACCCCTGCTCCCGCAGCCGCCCCGAGTCGCGGCGGAACGCGTCCGCGACCAGCCCCTTGCCGCCCAGCCCGCTCAGCACCCGCAGCCCGCCCGCCAGGTCCCCGATACGCGCGGTCAGCACACCCTGCCGCTCCCGGTACTCCGTCTCGGTGCCCTGGAGCCGCCCGCTCAGCGGTCCCACGACCAGCCCGATCACCGGAACCCCCAGCAGCACCACCAGGGCCAGCGCCGGCGACACCGTCAGCAGCAGCCCCGCGACCACCGCGTACGCCACGACCGCGCCGATGCCCGGTCCGACGGCGGTGAGCGACTGGGCGATCACCTGCACGTCACCCACCCCGATGGTCACCACCTCCCCGGCCGCCGTCCGCCGCTCGAGCGCCGCGCCGAGCCTCACCGTGTGCCCGACGACCACCTTCACCGTGCGGAAGTTGGCGTCCATCCGGACCAAGGTCATCGTGCGGTGCCGCATGAGGCCCAGCCAGGCGTTGAAGGCGCTCACCAGGACCAGGGCGCCCGTCCAGCCCGCCAGCACGCCCATGTCGCCCGTCTGCAGCCCGTCGTCCACGGCCCGCGCCATCAGGTACGGCGTCGCCGCCAGCAGCACCATCCAGGCACTGCCGTACACCGCCCCCGCCGCGCACCGCCCCGGCTGCTGCCGCACCAGCCACCACAGGTACCGCGCCCCGCCCCGCCGGTCGGGCGTGCCCGGATCCTCGTACGCGTCGATCACGTGTGGTTCCTCCCCCGTGCGGCCTGCCGGCCGAAGTCCGTTGCGTCGTCCAGCCGCTCCGTCGTCCTCACGGACGCTTCCGGAACGGGGCGAGCGTGGCGCGCACGAGATCGGCGGCGCCCCAGTCCGGCTCGAACTGCGCGACGACGGCGAGATGCTGACGCAGTTGCAGGACCGGCATCCGCTCGCGCCAGCCGGCGTCGAGCCCGGTCAGCTCCGCGTACCGTTCGAAGAACACCCGTGCCTCGGGCGGCGGCGAGGTCGTCCACAGGTGGGCCAGGTCGACCTCGGCCCAGGTGTACGACACGGCCGGGTCGATCAGCGCGGGCCGGCCGTCCGGGGCGGCCATCACGTTCTGCGTCCACAGGTCGCCGTGCGTCAGGCAGGCGGGCGCGGCCGGCAGCAGCTCGGGCAGACGGTCGCACAGCCGCTCCAGCGCCGCCCGGTCCTCGGCGTCGAGCGCCTGGCGGACCCGCGGTTCGCCGAGCCAGCGCAGCAGCCGGTGCCGGGCGAAGAACTCGAACCCGTCGTCGGTCCAGGTGTTGACCTGCCGGCGCCGGCCCAGCCAGTTGTCCCGGTGCCAGCCGAACCGGTCGTGCCGTGTGGTGGTGTGCAGCCGGGCGAACGCGTGTGCGCACTCCTCCCAGAACGCCTCCGTGTCCGGCCGGGGACGCAGCGCCGACAGCACGAGCAGGTTCCGGTCCGCCAGGACGACGTCGGGCGTGGCGACGCCGCCCGCCTCGCGCAGCACCGCCAGCCCCTCCGCCTCGGCGGCGAAGGCGTCGTCGGACGGCGGCTCGCCGAACGCCTTGACGAACAGCGGCGTGCCGTCCGCGCGGCGGGCGAGGCCCGCGGTCGCGGCGAGGCCCCCGACGGCCGGCTCGACCGCCACGACGTCCGTCAGACCGGCCGCGTGGAGACGTGCGCGCAGCATCGACGTCGCCTCGGTCATGGGTGTGCTCCTCTCGGTCGGTCTCCCGCCGCGGCCCCGGAAGCGGGCGCGGCGGCTCTCGGGGCGGGGCGTCAGGCCAGGCTGTCCCGCCATGCCCGGTGCAGGTCCGCGAACCGGCCCGTGCCGGCGATCAGTCCGGCCGGGCTGCCGTCCTCCACGACGCGGCCCCGCTCCATCACCAGCACCCGGTCCGCGATCTCCACGGTGGACAGCCGGTGCGCGATCACCACCGCGGTACGGCCCCGCAGCACCGTGGCCATGGCCCGCTGCACCGCCCTCTCCCCGGGGACGTCCAGCGAACTGGTCGCCTCGTCCAGGATCAGCACCGCCGGGTCCGCGAGCAGCGCCCGCGCGAACGCCACCAGCTGGCGCTGACCGGCCGAGATACGGCCGCCCCGCTTCCGGACGTCGGTGTCGTAGCCGTCGGGCAGCGCCGTGACGAAGTCGTGCGCGCCGATCTCCTTGGCCGCCTGCTCGATCTCCTCCCGGGTGGCCTCCGGACGCCCGATCGAGATGTTCTCGGCGACCGTGCCGGAGAACAGGAACGCCTCCTGGGTCACCATCACCACCTCGCGCCGCAGATCCCGTCCTGTCAGGTCGCGCAGGTCCACCCCGTCGAGCAGCACCCGCCCGTCGGTGGGGTCGTAGAACCGGGCGAGCAGCTTGGCCAGGGTCGACTTGCCGGCGCCGGTGGACCCGACGACCGCGACGGTCTGCCCGGCCGGCAGGGTGAGGGCGAAGCGGGGCAGCACCTCACCGCCGGTGCGGTACGCGAACCGCACGTCGTCGAAGACCACGTCCCGGCCGGGCAGACCGGTGCGCCGCGCCGGCAGCTCACGGGGCGCCGCCGGCTCGGGCACGGACGGGGTCTGCGCCAGCAGTCCGGCGATCTTCTCCAGCGAGGCCGCCGCCGACTGGTAGGAGTTCAGGAACATGCCCAGCCGGTCGATCGGGTCGTACAGCCGCCGCAGGTACAGCACCGCCGCCGCCAGCACACCGAGCGCCAGCGTGTCCTCGGCGACCCGGTAGGCGCCCCACAGCACGATCAGCGCGACGGTGGTGTTGGCGGTCGTCCGGGAGCCGACCACGTAGCGGGCCATCTCCACCAGCGCGTCGCCGTTGGTCCGCTCGTGCCGCCGGTTCAGCACCGCGAAGTCGGCGTCGTTGGCGTCCTCGCGGCGGAAGGCGCGCACCGGCCGGATGCCGTTCATCGTCTCGACGAACTTCACGATCACCGCGGCGATCGCCGTCGACCGCTTGCGGTACACCTGCCCGGCCCGCCGCCGGTACGACCGCACCAGCAGGTACAGCGGCACGAACGACGCCACCGCCACCGCGCCGAGCCCCAGGTCCAGCCACAGCAGCAGCACCGAGATGTACACGGCGGACAGGATGACCATGACCAGTTCCTGCAGGCCCTCCTCCAGCAGCTCCCGCAGCGACTCGACGTCGGTGGTGGAGCGGGAGATGATCCGGCCCGAGGTGTAGCGCTCGTGGAAGTCCACGCTCAGCGCCTGCGCGTGGCGGAAGATCCGGCCGCGCAGGTCCAGCAGCACGTCCTGGCTGACCCGGGCGGAGGCGGTGACGAACAGGTACTGCAGCCCGCCGGCCGCCGACGCGCACAGCAGATAGCCCGCCCCGACCGCGATCAGCGGCCCGTGGTCGGAGGCGCGGAACGCGGGCACGGCCCGGTCGATCGCGTACGCCACCAGCAGCGGGCCGGCCTGTACGGCGGCTTGCTGGAGCAGCAGCAGCAGCGCGGTCACCGCGACCCGGCCGCGCATCGGCGCGAGCAGGGAGCGCAGCAGCGTGCCGGTGGCGCCCGGGGGAGTGGGTAGCACGTCCCGGTCGAAGGGGTCGCCGGACTCCTGAGGTGTCCGGTCGTCGTCCTCGTCCCGGACGGGTGCGGTGGTGGCCGCGGTCATCGCAGGTCCTCCTGTTCCCCCGCCGGGTCGCCGGACATGAGGTGGGCGTACTCGGGGTTGCCGCGCAGCAGTTCGTGATGGGTGCCGACCGCGGTGATCCGCCCGCCGGAGAGCAGCGCGACGCGGTCGGCGAGCAGGACCGTGGACGGGCGGTGCGCCACGATCAGCCCCGTGGTGTCGGCGAGCACCCGGCGCAGCGCGGCCTCGACCGCGGCCTCGGTGTGCACGTCCAGCGCGGACAGCGGGTCGTCCAGCACCAGGAAGTCGGGCTGCCCGACGACGGCCCGGGCGAGCGCGAGGCGCTGCCGCTGCCCGCCGGAGAGGCTGAGGCCCTGTTCGCCGACCTGGGTGCCGGTGCCCTGGGGCAGGGCGTGGGCGAAGTCGGCCTGGGCGACGGACAGGGCGCGCGTCAGGTCCTCCTCGCCGCTGCCGCCGCCCATCAGGACGTTCTCGCCGACGCTCGCGGAGAACAGGGTGGGCTCCTCGAAGGCCACGGCGACCTTGGAGCGCAGTTCCTCCCGGGACATCGCGGTGATGTCCTGCCCGTCGAGGGTGATGCGCCCCTCGGTGACCTCGTGCAGCCGTGGCACGAGCGCCGTGAGCGTCGTCTTGCCGCTGCCGGTCGCCCCGACCAGCGCGAGCGACTCCCCGGGGCGGATGTGCAGGTCGACGCGGTCCAGCACGGGGGGCGACCCCTCGGGGGCGTCGGGGTAGCGGAAGGTGACGTTCTCGAACCGCAGCCCGCCCTCCCGGGGCCGGCCGCGTCCCCCGGCGGACGCCGTGGCCTTCGACTCCGGCTCGGCGTCCATCACCTCGAAGTACCGCTCGGTGGCCGTCGCCGCCTCCTGGCTCATCGCCAGCAGGAAGCCGATCGAGTCCACCGGCCAGCGCAGCGCCAGCGCCGTGGACAGGAACGCCACCAGCGTGCCCGCCGACAGGGCGCCGTCCGCCACTCGCACGGCGCCCAGCACCAGCGCCGCCCCGACGGCCAGTTCGGGCAGCGTCACGATCACGCCGAGGATCGTCGCCAGCAGCCGGGCCTTGTGCAGCTCCGTGCCGCGCAGCTGTCCGGAAAGCTCGCGGAACGCGCGCGCCTGGGTGCGGTGCCGGCCGAAGCCCTTGATGATGCGGATGCCGAGGACGCTCTCCTCGACGACGGTCGTCAGGTCTCCCACCTGGTCCTGGGCGAGCCGCGCCGCACGCGAGTACCGCTTCTCGAACACCACGCAGGTGATCAGCAGGGGCACGGCGGGCACCAGGACGACCAGCCCCAGCGTCCAGTCCTGGACCAGCATGATCATCACGCCGACCAGGATCGTCACCCCGTTGACCAGCAGGAAGGTCAGCGGGAAGGCGAGGAACATGCGCAGCAGCATCAGGTCCGTGGTGGCCCGGGACAGCAACTGCCCCGAGGGCCAGCGATCGTGGAAGGCGATCGGCAGCCGCTGCAGATGCCGGTACAGGTCCGCCCGCATCTCCGCCTCGACGTGCGACAGCGGCCGGGCGACCAGCCAGCGCCGGAACCCGAACAGCAGCGCCTCCGCGAGCCCGAGCAGCAGCAGGTACAGGGCGCCGAGCCACACCCCCGCCGGGTCGCGGTCGGCGATCGGACCGTCGACCATCCACTTGAGCACGAGCGGGATGACCAGCCCGATGCAGGACGCCAGGACGGCGATGAACGCGGCGGTGAACAGGCGCGTCCGCACCGGCCGCACGTACGGCCACAGCCGCAGCAGCGTCCGCACGGTGGAGCGGGGTTCCCGGGGAGAAGGTGTAGTGGACATCAGCAGTGAGAGTACGGTTCGCCACTGACGCTGCCCACCGAGTTTCGGCCCGGTCGGCCTCGGTCATGGGTCCTACGACCGGCGGGGCCGGAAGCCCGTACACGGGGGAAACGGCGGCCGGACGCCCGCGCGGACCGGGGGGTCGTACCACTCCATCAGCCGATCGGACGATGCGCGGTCGAGCGGGACGGCCGATGCCGGCGCGTCCCGCCCGCCGGAACACTGACCGTCATGTCCGTCATCGACGTCACCGACCTGCGCAAGGCCTACGGCGGCCGGCCCGCCGTCGACGGTGTCTCCTTCACCGTCGAGGAGGGCGAGATCTTCGGGATCCTCGGCCCCAACGGCGCCGGCAAGACCACCACCGTGGAATGCGTCGAGGGGCTGCGTGTCCCCGACGCCGGCCGGGTCCGGGTCACCGGCCTGGACCCCGTCGCCGACCACGACCGGGTCACCCGCATCCTCGGCGCCCAGCTCCAGCAGAGCGAGCTGCAGCCCAAACTGACCGTCCGCGAGGCCCTGGAGCTGTACGCCTCCTTCCACCCCCGGCCCGCCGACTGGCGCCCGCTCGCCGAACGGCTCGGCCTCACCGTGAAGCTGGACGCCCGGTTCGGGAAGCTGTCCGGCGGCCAGAAGCAGCGGCTGTTCATCGCGCTCGCCCTGATCGGCAACCCGCGCATCGTGGTGCTGGACGAGCTGACCACCGGTCTCGACCCGCGCGCCAGGCGCGACACCTGGGAGCTCATCGAGGACGTCCGCGCGGGCGGCGTCACCGTGCTCCTCGTCACCCACTTCATGGAGGAGGCCCAGCGCCTGTGCGACCGCATCGCGGTCATCGACAAGGGGAGGGTCGCCGCCCTGGACACCCCGGCGGGGCTCATCCGGCGCTCGGCGGGCGCCACCGTCATCAGCTTCACCCCGTCCGCCCCGCTGGACGACACCGACCTCGGCGCGCTGCCCGGGCTCGCCTCCGTCGCCCGCAGGGACGGCCGGATCACCCTGTCCGGCACCGACGACACGGTCAACGCCGTCCTCACCCTCCTCGCCCGCTCCCGCGTCACCGCCCACCAGCTGCGCGTCACCGACGCCACCCTGGACGACGCCTTCCTGGACCTCACGGAGACCACGGCATGAGTACCGCCCTCGTCAACACCGCAGTCCTCAAGACCGAGTTGAAGCTCTTCCGGCGGGAACCCGGCGGCATCTTCTGGATCATGCTCTTCCCGACCCTGCTGCTGGCGATCCTGGGCTCCATCCCGTCCTTCCGGGAGGCCGACCCCGCCCTCGGCGGGCTGCGCCCGGTCGACGCCTACGTCCCGGTCGCCGTCCTCCTCGGGCTGATCATCGGCGGGCTCCAGGGCATGCCGCCCACCCTCACCGGCTACCGGGAGACCGGCATCCTGCGCCGGATGTCGACCACACCGGTCCGCCCCTCCGCGCTGCTCACCGCGCAGATGCTGGTGCTCGGCGCCGCCTCGCTGGTCTCCGCCGTGCTCAGCCTCGCCGTCGGCCGGATCGCCTTCGACGTGGCCCTGCCCCGGCAGCCGCTCGGCCACCTGCTCGCCCTGCTGCTCGCCCTGCTCGCCTCGCTGGCCCTCGGCGCGCTGGTGAGCGCCCTGTCCCGCACCGCGAAGATCGCCACCGCCATCGGCTCCACCACGCTGTTCCCGACCATGTTCACCGCCGGCGTGTGGCTGCCGGTCGAGGCCATGCCGGACCTGATGGCCGACATCGTCGGCTGGACCCCGTTCGGCGCCGCCGCGCAGGCCCTCGACGCGGCCGCGGCGGGCGACTGGCCGGGCACGGGCCACCTCGCCGTGACGGCGGGCTGGGCGGTGCTGCTCACCGCGGCGGCGGTGCGCTGGTTCCGCTGGGAGTGACGGCCGCACCGACAGCCGGAACGACGGCCGGTACGACGACCCCGGAAGGACGGACGGACGTGGCCGACAATGACACCATGACGGAATCGGCCCGACTCGAGGACCGCTGGGCGGTGTTCGACCGCTGGGGCCCCTACGGACTGCTGGTGCTGGGCGCCGTGCTGGCCTGGGCGACCGCCGACGCCCTCGGCATGAGCCCCGGCGAACGGCGGGCCGCCGGAGCGCTCGTCGCCGGGGCCGTGGCCGTGGAGCTGTGGTGGGGCGTGCGGTCACGCACCCGGCCGCCCGGACCGTCCGCGGCGGGCATCCGGCAGTACACCCTGCGCTGGGGCATCGGCTTCGCCCTCACCTGGCTCAACCCGCTGTTCGCCTTCTACGCCGTCATCGGCTACTTCAGCACCGAGCGCCTGCTGCCGCGTTCGCTGCGCAAGGCGGGCCTGTGCGCCACCGCCGTGACCCTGGCCGGTTCCCAGTCGGGCGGACTGCCCCCGCACGACGGGCTCGGCTGGACGCTCTTCGGGGCCCTGCTGGCCGCCAACGGCCTCCTGGTCCTGCTCTTCGGGCACTTCGCCGACCTGGAGGAGGACCGCGGCCGGGCCCGCCTGGAGACCATCTCCGAACTGGAGCGCACCAACACCGCGTTGCAGCAGGCCCTTGACGAGAACGCCGCCCTGCACTCCCAGCTCCTCGTCCAGGCGAGGGAGGCCGGGGTCGCCGACGAGCGCCGGAGGCTGGCCGCAGAGATCCACGACACCCTGGCCCAGGGGCTCACCGGCATCATCGCGCAGCTCCAGGTCACGGCGAACACCCCCGACCCGGCCGCGGCCCGCGTTCACCTGGACCGGGCCCTAGCCCTGGCCCGCGAGAGCCTCGGTGAGGCCCGCCGCTCCGTGCACAACCTGTCCCCGGTCGCGCTGGCCGACGGCGGACTGCCCGAGGCGCTGAAGCGGACCGTCACCGAATGGGGCGAACGCACCGACGTGCGCGCGGAGTTCACGGTCACCGGGACCGCCGAGCCGCTGCACGACGAGATGGCGGCCACCCTGCTGCGCATCGCCCAGGAGGCCCTGTCCAACACGGCACGGCACGCGCGGGCCGGCCGGGCCGGCGTCACCCTCTCCTACATGGGGGACGAGATCATCCTCGATGTCCGCGACGACGGGCGCGGGTTCGACCCGCTCGCCCTCCCCGCCCGCACCTCCGCCGGCGGCTTCGGCCTCGACGGCATGCGGGCCCGCGCCGAACGCGTCGCCGGGTCCCTCACCGTGGAGTCCGAGCCCGGCGGCGGCACGGCGGTCTCGGCTCGCGTACCGTTGGTCCGCCATGACCCATGACGCCGTGTCCGAAGAGGCCGTGTCCGCGAAGGGTGTGTCCGCAGAAGCCGTGTCCGAAGAGGCCGTGATCTCCCTGCTGGTCGTCGACGACCACCCGGTCGTACGGGACGGCCTGCGCGGCATGTTCGAGTCCGCGCCCGGGTTCCGCGTCCTCGGCGAGGCGGCCGACGGCGCGGCGGCGCTGGAGCGGGCGGAGGCGCTGGACCCCGACGTGATCCTCATGGACCTGCGGATGCCCGGCACGGGCGGCGTGGAGGCCATCCGGGAGCTGACCCGCAGCGGCGCCCGCGCCCGGGTCCTCGTGCTGACCACGTACGACACCGACTCCGACACCCTCCCCGCGATCGAGGCCGGTGCCACCGGCTATCTGCTCAAGGACGCGCCGCGCGAGGAACTGTTCGCCGCCGTCCGGGCCGCCGCCGAGGGCCGTTCCGTGCTGTCCCCGGCCGTCGCCTCCCGTCTGGTGTCCGCCGTCCGCGCGCCCCGCACCCCCGGCGGCGAACCGCTCTCGGCGCGCGAGAGGGAGGTGCTGGCGCTGGTCGCCAAGGGCACCTCCAACCGGGAGATCGCCCGCGAGCTGTTCATCAGCGAGGCCACGGTCAAGACGCACCTCACCCACATCTTCGGCAAGCTCGGCGCCAAGGACCGGGCGGCCGCCGTGGCGGTGGCGTACGACCGGGGCATCCTCGGCTGACGGCTCGCCGCCGGACGCCGGCCGTCAGGGCAGCACCCGCAGCAGCAGCACCGACCGCCCCGGCACGGTGACCGGCGCCCCCGCGCGGTGCACCACGGCGGGAGCGCCGTCCTGCTCCTCCCGCGCGGTGTCGACGACCACCTCGTACCGCTCCGCCCAGGGCGCGCCCGGCAGCACGAAGTCGACCGGGTCCGCGCCCGCGTGCAGGACGGCCAGGAAACTGTCGTCGACGACCGGCGCCCCCTCCTCGTCGCGCCCCGGGATGTCGCGCCCGGAGAGGTACATGCCGAGGCTCGCGGCCGGGGCGTACCAGTCGCCCTCGGTCATCTCCCGGCCGTGCGGGGTGAACCAGGCGAGGTCGCGCAGCCCGTCCGCGGAGTGCGCCCGGCCGGAGAAGAACGAGCGGCGGCGCAGCACCGGGTGCCGGTGGCGCAGCGCGATCAGCCGCGAGGTCAGCTCCAGCAGCGGCCGCCACTCCGGGTCGTCCCGCAGGCTCCAGTCCACCCAGCCGGTCTCGTTGTCCTGGCAGTAGGCGTTGTTGTTGCCGCGCTGGGTGCGGCCCATCTCGTCGCCGGCCACCAGCATGGGCACACCGGTCGACAGCAGCAGCGTGGTCAGCAGGTTCCGTAGCTGCCGCCGTCGCAGCGCGCGGACGTCCCCGTCGTCCGTCTCGCCCTCCGCGCCGCAGTTCCAGGACCGGTTGTCGTCCGTGCCGTCGCGGTTCCCCTCGCCGTTGGCCTCGTTGTGCTTGCGGTCGTACGACACCAGGTCGCGGAGGGTGAAACCGTCGTGCGCGGTGACGAAGTTGACCGAGGCGTACGGCCGCCGCCCACCCCAGGCGTACAGGTCGCTGGACCCGGACAGCCGGTAGCCCATCTCCCGCACGTCCGGCAGCGCGTGCCGCCAGAAGTCCCGCACGGCGTCCCGGTAGCGGTCGTTCCACTCCGTCCACAGGGGCGGGAAGGCGCCCACCTGGTATCCGCCGGACCCGACGTCCCAGGGTTCCGCGATCAGCTTCACCCGGCGCAGCACCGGGTCCTGCGCGATCACCGCGAGAAAGGGGGACAGCATGTCGACGTCGTGCATGGAACGGGCCAGCGCCGCCGCCAGGTCGAAGCGGAAGCCGTCGACGCCCATCTCCGTCACCCAGTAGCGCAGCGAGTCCGTGATCAGCCGCAGCACGTGCGGCTGCACCACGTGCAGGGTGTTGCCGCAGCCGGTGTAGTCGGCGTAGCGGCGGGCGTCCGGCTGGAGCCGGTAGTAGCCGCGGTTGTCGACGCCCTTCAGCGACAGCGTGGGACCCAGCTCGCCGGCCTCGGCGGTGTGGTTGTAGACGACGTCGAGGATCACCTCGATGCCGGCCGCGTGCAGGGCGCGCACCATCCGCTTGAACTCGCCGACCTGCTGCCCGGCCGTCCCGGAGGCCGCGTAGGCCGCGTGCGGGGCGAAGTAGCCGATCGAGTTGTAACCCCAGTGGTTGCGCAGGCCCCGGCGCAGCAGGTGGTCCTCGTGCGCGAACTGGTGCACCGGCAGCAGCTCGACCGCCGTGACCCCCAGCCTCACCAGGTGCTCGATCGCCGCCGGGTGCGCCAGCCCGGCATAGCTGCCGCGCAGTTCCTCCGGGACGCCCGGGTGCCGCATGGTGAAGCCGCGCACGTGCAGCTCGTAGATCACCGAGTCGGCCCACGGGGTCTTCGGGCGGCGGTCGTCCGCCCAGTCGTCGTCGTCATGGACGACGACCCCCTTCGGCACGAACGGCGCCGAGTCCCGGTCGTCGCGCACGGTGTCCGCGACATGCTGCTCCGGCCAGTCGCGCACATGCCCGTACACCTCGGGCGGCAGCCCCCCGAAGTCGTTGCCCGCGGGGTCGTCCACCGCGCGGGCGTACGGGTCGAGCAGCAGCTTCGCCGGGTTCCAGCGGGCGCCGGTCCACGGGTCCCAGCGGCCGTGCACCCGGTAGCCGTAGCGCCGGCCGGGCAGCACACCCGGCACGAAGCCGTGCCAGATGCCGTGCGTCAGCTCGGTCAGCCGGGCCCGGCTCTCCCGGCCCCGCTCGTCGAACAGACACAGCTCCACGCCCTCCGCGCCGCCCGCCCAGAGCGCGAAGTTGGTCCCCGCCACCCCGTCCGGGCCGGTGCGGAACCGGGCGCCCAGCGGCGTCGGCCGGCCCGGCCGGACGGGCACCGTGGGCACGGGCGGCGCCGGCCGCGCGCCGTTCACGACGACGGCCGGGCGCCCGTCCCCGGTGGCCCGCTCTGCGGCCACCGCCTCCTGCTCGGCTGCGCTGGACACCTGTCAGCCTCCCGCGGCTCGTGGGGGACGACGGCGGACAGGGGAGCCACGGCCCGTGCGGCTCCGGCCGTGGCTCCCCGGTGCGTCGTCCTCCCCACAGTTCTGCCCAGAGCGTGCCTCGCACTCACGTTTCCCCGAGGGGCGGCATGGTCGTTTCCCGGAGGCGACGCCAGTCGTTGGGTACCGCGTGATGCACGTACAAGGGCGCGCACGGCGCGCGAGGGCCGCGCTGGCCGTCGTCATGGCATGGGCAGGACTGCTGACCGGAACCGCCGGATGCAGCTCGGAGGGCCCCGTCACCGGGGCGTACGGGCCGCCGGGGCGCGGGGAGACCATCCAGGTGGCGCCGCGCGACGGCAGCACCGACGTCCGCCCCGACGGACGGCTGCGGGTCCGGGTGGCGGAGGGCCGGCTGGAGTCGGTGAAGGTGGTGGTCTCGCAGGACGCGCGCGAGTCACCGGTCCCGGGCCGCGTCGCCGACGACGGGCGGACCTGGAAGCCCGACGAGAAACGGCTGGCGCTCGCCGCCAAGTACACGGTCGACGTGGTCGCCGTGGACGGCGCGGGACGCCGTGCCGCCCGGCACACCACGTTCACCACCCACGTCCCGGCGGAACGCTTCATCGGCTACGTCGCCCCCGAGGACCGGTCCACCGTCGGCACCGGCATGATCGTCTCCCTGGAGTTCAACCGGAAGATCACCCGCCGGGCCGCCGTGGAACGCGCGATCCGGGTCACCGCCCGCCCCGCCGTCGAGATCCGGCCCCACTGGTTCGGCTCCACCCGCCTCGACTTCCGGCCCGAGGACCACTGGAAGCCCGGCACCAAGGTCACCGTCGACCTGAACCTGCGCGACGTCGAGGGCGCGCCCGGCGTCTACGGCCTCCAGCACCGCACCTTCACCTTCACCGTCGGCCGCAGCCAGGTGTCCGTGGTCGACGCCGCCGCGCACACCATGCGGGTACGGCGGGACGGGGAGCTGCTGGCCACCGTTCCGATCACGGCGGGCGCGGCCAGGACGCCCACGTACAACGGCAAGATGGTGATCACCGAGATGCTCGAGGTCACCCGCATGAACAGCCGCACGGTCGGCTTCGGCGGCGAGTACGACATCCCCGACGTCCCGCACGCCATCCGGCTGACCAGCTCCGGCACCTTCCTGCACGGCAACTACTGGGCCGCGCCGGAGGTGTTCGGCAGCGGCAACGTCAGCCACGGGTGCGTGGGCCTGCGCGACGTGAAGGGCGGCGGCGCGGACACCCCGGCGGGCTGGTTCTTCGACCGCAGTCTCATCGGTGACGTCGTCGAGGTCGTCAACAGCAAGGACCGGACGGTGGCACCGGACAACGGCCTCGGCGGCTGGAACATGAACTGGAAGGACTGGAAGGCGGGCGGCGCGGTGAACCGGCGCTGACCGCACCCCTCCCGGCGGGCCGCACCGCACCCCTTCCGGCGGGCCGTTGAACTTGGAACGGAACGGTGACAAAACCGCCGCCTTCCAGGCCCCTGGCCAGTGGTTACCATTCGCCGTGTGCGCGAGGGGCGCGCTGGGGGGCCGGGTCCGGCCAGACCCGCCGAGGGGAGAAACAAGTGAACGTGGGGCCGATATCGGGGGCGTCGGTGGGCGCGCGGCACGGGGGCAGGAAGCTCGCGGCGCTGGCACTCGGGGTGATGCTGGCGGTCACCGCCTGCGGGGGCGGGGGATCGGAGCCGGGCTCCGACGGGGGCGACGGCAAGGGCAAGGGCAAGGACTCCACGGCGGCGCGGAGCGCGCAGTCCGAGGCGGCGGTCACCATCGCACCGGAGAACGGCGCCAAGTCGGTCGCGACCAGCGGCGCTCTGAAGGTGACGGCCGCCAAGGGCAAGCTCACCGAGGTCGTCGTCAAGAACCCGGACGGCAAGGCGGTCGGCGGGGCGATATCGGGCGACGGCGCCAGCTGGACGCCGTCCACCCACCTGGCCGCCTCCACCACCTACACGGTGCACGCGGTCGCCAAGGACGCCGAGGGCCGCACCACCGCCGAGGACTCCCGCTTCACCACGCTGACGCCGGAGAACACCTTCATCGGCCACTTCACCCCCGAGGACGGCTCCACGGTCGGCGTCGGGATGCCGTTCTCCCTCCGCTTCACCCGGGGCATCACCAACCCCGAGGACGTCGAGAAGGCCATCCGCATCACCACCGTGCCGGCCGTCGAGGTCGAGGGCCACTGGTTCGGCAACGACCGCCTCGACTTCCGCCCCGAGACGTACTGGAAGGCCGGCACCAAGGTCACCGTCGACCTCAACCTCGACGGCGTCGAGGGCCGCGACGGCGTCTACGGCAAGCAGGCCAAGACCGTCTCCTTCACCGTCGGCCGCAGCCAGGTCTCCGTGGTGGACGCGAAGAAGCACACCATGAAGGTGATGCGGGACGGCAAGCTGCTCAAGAAGATCCCGGTCACCACCGGCGCCCCGGGCTACGAGACCTGGAACGGCAAGATGGTCATCAGCGAGAAGCTGACGGTCACCCGGATGAACGGCGACACGGTCGGCTACGGCGGCGAGTACGACATCAAGGACGTGCCGCACGCGATGCGCCTGTCCACCTCCGGCACCTTCATCCACGGCAACTACTGGGGCGGCGACGCCTTCGGCAACAGCAACGAGAGCCACGGCTGCGTGGGGCTGCGCGACGTGCGTGGCGGCTGGGACAAGAAGGCACCGGCGGCCTGGTTCTTCGACAACTCGCTGATCGGCGACGTGGTCGAGGTCAAGAACAGCGACGACGCGGTGATCGCGCCGGACAACGGCCTCAACGGCTGGAACATGTCCTGGGAGAAGTGGAAGGCGTAACCGTCCACGGGGCACCTGGTGCCCGAACGGCGACGGCGGGGTCCTGCGACCCCGCCGTCGCTTGTTCTCTCAGTCAGGATGCTCCTGTGAACCATGTCCTGTGCGGGCTTGCCGCCAACGTGAGCCTGCCGTCCGAGCTGGTCGACCGTCTGATCGCGGTCGCGGACGAGGAGATCGCCGCGGACCTCGCTCATCGGGCGGACCTCTCTCACGCGCAGGCGGTGGCGCTGGCCTCGCGTGTCGAGGAGAGCGCGGCAAGGCTCGCGTACGCAGGCCGGCTGACCGCCGCGGACATCGATCCCGTGACACAACCGGACGCCGCGCTCGCCCTGCTCGCCGAGCGCGCCGGACACCCGGAGTGGGGGCGTCTCTTCGCGGAGGACCCGGACGCCGAGCGCCGGGAGAGGCTGGCCGGCTGTCCCGGCCTTCCGGCCGATGTGGTGGAGACGCTGGCCGCCGACTCGGACGTACGGGTCGTCGCGGAACTCGCGTTGTGGACGACACCGGAGTTGGCCACCCGACTCGCCACGCATCCGCATGCCGAGGTCCGCCGCACGGTGGCGGCCAACGAGGCGACGCCCTCGGCCGTCCTGGCGGCGCTGCTCACCGGTGAGGGGCTGCCTCCCGCACGGCGGTGCCTGGTCTGCGACCGTGAGGAGGTGCCGTTCGCGCACGATCCGCAATGCCCGCGACGCGACTGCGACCTGCCGTCCGGCGCCTCCTGCGACGGCTCCCACGAGTCCGCCAGGCACGAGACGCAGCTCATGGCGATCCGGAACCCGGCCACACCCACCGAAGCCGTCGTCGGCTTCGCCGACCACCCCTCGCTGCTGCTGCGCTGGGCGCTCGCCGGCCGTCCCGATCTGCCGTCGCGGGTCCACGCCCGACTCGCCGCGGACGCGCATTCCGGCGTACGAGCCGACCTCGCCGAGAATCCGGCGATCGACGAGTCTCTGATCCGCGTACTGGCCACCGACCGTGAGCACGAAGTCCGACGCCGGCTCGCCCACAAGCCCCGCGTACCGCTCGACGTACTGACCCACCTCGCCGGCACCACCCGAATCGGCGCCACCCTGCTGCCCCGGATCGCCTCCGCGTCCCCCGACGAGGCCGAGAAGCTGGCCGGATCGCCGAACCCGGCCGCGCGGATGCTCTTGGCCCGGCGACGGGACATGCCACCCGCCCTGCGCGACGCGCTGGCCGCCGACTCCGACGCGAAGGTGGTCAAGTCCGTCGCCCCGCACCCGGGCCTCTCGGAGAGCCAACTGCGCACCATGCTCGACCGGCACGGAGTCCAGGTCGCCGCCGAGGTGGCCGCCAACCCGGACGCGACGGCAACCCTCCTGGAGGATCTCGTCCGCCGTCGGCCAACGGCACGGAAGGCGCTCCGCGAGATCGCCAGGCACCCCCATGCGTCGGCACCGGCACTGCTCGCCTGCCTGGCGGACCCACGGGCGAGACCCCTGGCAGCCGCCCACGCTGCCCTCCCGCCTCCGATCATCGAGCAGCTGCTCACCGACGCCGACTGGCGAGTGGCGGAGGCGGCAGCCGCCAATCCCTCGCTGCCGCACGCGGTGATGTCGGATCTGCTGTCCCGACGGTAGCCCTGGCCGGAGCCCACACCACCGTCGGCTCAGTCAGGCGTGAACTCGTACCGCAGCTCGTACAGATGGCCCGCGTCGCGCTCACCGGTGACGGCCCCCTCGTCCGTATCGAGGTGCGCGACAGTGGTGGTGGGAGCCCGCAGGCGAGGGACGCGGAGGTGGACGACTGCGGAGGCGGAGGACTTCACCTCGTCCTGGCTCTCGCCGACGATTTCGGTGTGGCGCCGCACCATCCCGGTAGAACCGTCCGGGCGGTGCCGAAGATGGACTGCACCGAACCGCGGCTCCGTGAGGGCGTCATCGACGCCGGGTCGGCGCCCACGGTGCCCTCGGGTGTGAACGGCCGCTAACCTGCGGGGCATGACCGTACATCTCGAAGTCGCCGAGGGCGTCGGCACGCTGCGCCTGGACCGCCCGCCCATGAACGCGCTGGACGTCGCCACGCAGGACCGTCTGAAGGAGCTCGCCGAGGAGGCCACGCGCCGCGAGGACGTGCGCGCCGTGGTGATCCACGGCGGCGAGAAGGTGTTCGCGGCGGGCGCGGACATCAAGGAGATGCAGGCCATGGACCACGCGGCGATGGTCCTGCGTGCCCGTGCCCTGCAGGACTCCTTCACCGCCGTGGCCCGTATCCCCAAGCCGGTCGTCGCGGCCGTCACCGGCTACGCCCTCGGCGGGGGCTGCGAGCTCGCCCTCTGCGCCGACTACCGGATCGCCGGGGAGAACGCCAAGCTCGGTCAGCCGGAAATCCTGCTCGGCCTGATCCCGGGCGCCGGCGGCACCCAGCGGCTGTCCCGGCTGATCGGCCCGTCCAAGGCCAAGGACCTGATCTTCACGGGCCGGCAGGTCCGCGCCGACGAGGCACTGGCCCTGGGCCTGGTGGACCGGGTGGTCCCCGCCGACGAGGTCTACACCCAGGCGCACGCCTGGGCCGCGAAGCTGGCCCAGGGGCCGGCGATCGCTCTGCGGGCCGCCAAGGAGGCCGTCGACACCGGGCTGGAGACGGACATCGACACCGGCCTCGCCATCGAGCGCAACTGGTTCGCGGGCCTGTTCGCCACGGAGGACCGCGAGCGCGGCATGCGCAGCTTCGTGGAGGAAGGCCCGGGCAAAGCGAAGTTCCTGTGACGAGCTGTTGAAATCCCCGTACACACCTTGCAATTGACGGCATGTCTGATCCGGGCCCCTCGGTGGAACGCATTATGGGAGCCTTAACGCGCCCTTAAGCCGTATCCGTCGAGGGAGCCCGTCGATTGCCCGAGTGTGAGTCGTTGTCGCAGGTCGAGCAGGCCGTCGGAGCCGCCGACATGCCTTTGGCATATGTCGTGGGCCCGCGGTCGGGCGGGGGCGCACGGGGGGCGTATTCCCCTGGAACGGCCCCTGGTGGCTCCGGGCCCCGCCATGATGGGGTCATGGCGGGGCTGGAGGGCATGGAACAGCCGCGGGGAGACGGGCGCGCCATCGCGTCGCGCTGGTCGCCGACGGTCGAGGACGAACGTGCGGTGCGGGCACTGGAGTTGTACGGGGACCCGGCGGAGGGTGAAGTTCCGCTCCCGTCCCTTCCCGAGTCCGCCGCCACCGCCCGCCGTCTGGTGCAGATCGTCGTCCTGCGCCGCTGGGGCCTGACCGCGAAGATCACCGAGGACGCCGTCCTGCTGGTCTCGGAACTCATCGGCAACGCCGTCCGACACACCGGTGCCCGTGCCTTCGGTCTGCGCATGCGCCACCGGCGCGGCTGGATCCGCGTCGAGGTCCGTGACCCGTCCAGGGCCCTGCCCTGCCTCATGCCGGTGCAGGAGATGGACATCAGCGGCCGCGGCCTCTTCCTCGTCGACAAGCTCGCCGACCGCTGGGGCGTCGACCTCCTCTCCCACGGCAAGACCACCTGGTTCGAAATGCGGGTCTCCGACCGCTGAATCCCGCAGTCCGCACCAGGCCGGCCAACACCCCACACACCGACAGCCCCCTCCCGGCGTCGGTACTGACGTCAGCGGGCCGTCGGCCGGATGTCAGTCAGCTGACGGAGGCTGTCGGTACGGTGGCCGAGCCATTCTCGTGGAGACAGCGAAACCGCCCGGTACTTGGGCGGGACCACGAGGAGCGGACCATGAACACCATCGCGCAGCACTGGATCAACGGACGGTGGACCGGCTCCGGCTCGGTCCTGGAATCGATCAATCCGGCCGACGGCACCGTCGTCGGCTCGTTCTACGACGGTGGCGAGGCGGAGGCCTCGGCCGCCGTGGACGCCGCCGCCGCCGCGTTCGAGACCACCGAATGGGCGCGCACCCCCTCGCTCCGGGCGACCGCGCTCAGCCGGCTGGCCGACGCCCTTGAGGCCCGGGTACCGGAGGTCGCGGCCATGTTGTCCCGGGAGAACGGCAAGCTGCTGGGTGAGACCACGTGGGAGGTCAGCGGTGCGGTCGGGTGGCTGCGGTACGCGGCGGCGTCCGCCCGCACCCAGACCGCCGGGCGCGCCGCCGAGACGGCACCCGGCCAGTACACCCACTCGGTGCCCGAGCCGCTCGGTGTCGCCGGGATCATTTCTCCCTGGAACTCCCCCATCATGCTGACCGTGCGGGCACTGGGCCCGGCACTGGCCGCCGGCTGCACCGTCGTGGTCAAGCTTCCGGCTCAGACGGCGCTGACCAATGAGCTTTTCGCGCAGGTCCTGGCCTCGGTCCCGGAGATCCCGCCGGGCGTGGTCAGCGTGTTCACCGAGTCCGGCAACACCGGGGCCCCGTTCCTGGTCTCCTCGGACAAGGTCGCCGTGATCAACTACACCGGCAGTACGCCGGTCGGGCGCCGCATCGCGGCCGCGGCCTCCACCACGCTCAAGCGGCTCGGTCTGGAACTGGGCGGCAAGGCGCCGATGGTGATCCTTCCCGACGCCGATCTGGACATGGTGATCCCGACCGTGGTGCAGTCGCTGGTGATGATGAACGGGCAGTTCTGCTGCACCGGCTCCCGTGTACTGGTTCACCGGGACATCGCCGACCAGGTGCGCACCCGGCTCACCAGCGCCCTCGCGCAGGTGCGGCTCGGCTCGGGCGACGACGAGAAGGCCCAGCTCGGCCCGGTGATCGACCGGGCGTCCGCCCAGCGGGTGGACGCGATCGTCGAGGAAGCCGCCTCGTACGGCACGGTGCTGCTGCGCGGCGGTGTGGTCACCGACGGCCCCCTGGCTGCCGGGGCGTTCTACCGGCCGAGCCTGATCGAGGTGGACCGCACCGACGTCCGGATCGTGCAGGACGAGGTCTTCGGTCCGGTCCAGACGTTCGAGATCTTCGACGACGAGGACGACGCCGTGACCAAGGCGAACGCCACCATCTACGGCCTGGCCGCCTCGGTGTTCAGCTCGGACTCGATGAAGGCCCGCCGGATCGCCCGGCGCATCCGCACCGGCACCGTGTGGATCAACACCTGGGGAGCCATCAGCGAGGACTTCGAGGAGGGCGGCGTCAAGGGAAGCGGCTACGGCTACCTGTGCGGCCCGCGGGCGATCGAGGAGTTCCAGGCCCTCAAGGTGTACGTGGAGCAGGACCACACCCAGTCCGCTCACTGATCGGATCATCACCTGGCCCGGCGCCCACCCGGGCGCCGGGGAGCCCTCCCGCACAGGACGGGTGCTCCATGGCCTCGATTCCGATCACCGGAGCGACGAACGCTCTTGGTCCCGCTCTGGCTGAGGAGCTTGCGGAAGCCAGGCACCCGTCGCTTCCGCACGGTCGTGACCCGCAGCGACGGGCGCCGGTCGCGCAACGTTTCGGGGCCGGCCTGTGCTGCCCACCCGGCAACCGCTGCCGCTGCCGCTGCCGCTGCCGCTGCCGCAACCGCTGCCGCTGTTGCGCGCGGGCAGCCCATCACGCAGCGCCGACGTCGCCTCGGTCGTGCGGGAACCGCTGGCGGCAAAACGATACGCAGCATTTCGATGTGGAGTGGACCGTGAACGAGAGAACTGTTTTCCCTGCCTACGGTGCCGACGATCCTGGACTGCCAAGCCCACCGGCAGTGCCAGACATCCGGCACACGCTCCGGGAGCCAGGCCGGAACGCGTTCGCGAACGCCGGACCCCGGCTCGGCCCCACCGTTCCGGCCGGCGTCCGGCGTTGGAAGCTGTGGCTCCTCACCGTGTGCGGTATCTACCCCACCATCGTCCTGCTGGGCCTGGCCACGAACCCCGTTCTGGAGGATCTGTACCTGCCGGTGCGACTCGCCGTACTCGTCCCGGCGGCGGCAGCGGCGATGGTCTGGCAGATCAATCCCCGACTGCAGCGGCATTTCGGAGCTTGGCTCACCAGATGACAAGCAGCCCGGCTCCGCCGCCGCCGTGCTCCGCGGCGCCCGCACACCACGGACCACTGCGCAGGCTCACGGCGCGAGGCCGCGACGAGACCCACCGCGGCGTCTCCTCACTGGAGCTCTTCTTCGACCTGTGCTTCATCGTGGCCATGGCCCAGGCAGGCGCCCAGTTGGTGCACGCCATGGTCGGGGGACACACGGGCGAGGGGATCCTCGACTACTTGATGATCTTCTTCGCCCTCTGGTGGGCGTGGATGAACTTCACGTGGTTCGCCTCGGCCTACGACAACGACGACGTGCTGTACCGGATCGTCACGCTGATCCAGATGGCCGGCGTGCTCGTCCTGACGGCAGGCGTCTCCCAGGCGTTCCAGGAACACGCGTACCCGGCCGTCATCCTGGGCTATGTGATCATGCGGCTCGCCATGACGGCGCAGTGGCTGCGCGTGGCGCGGTCGAGCCAGGGCCCCGAGCGGACGATGGCGCTGCGGTACGCCGTCGGGCTGTGCCAGATCGGCTGGCTGGGGCTCCTGGTCCTGCCGGAGGCCGGCCGCCCGTGGGTCTTCCTGGTGATGGCGCTGCTGGAGATGGCCGTACCGCTGTATGCGGAGCGGGCCCACCCCACGCCCTGGCACCCCCGCCACATCGCCGAACGGTACGGGCTGCTCACGCTCATCGTGCTCGGCGAGACCATCGCGGCGGCCACCGTCGCCGTGAAGTCGGGGATCGACGAGCACGAGGCCCTGGGTGAGGTGCTGCCCATCGCCGCCGGCGGACTGCTGATCATCTTCGCCGCCTGGTGGGTGTACTTCGCGGTCCCCATCCACGGGCACCTCCGGTCCAACCGGCAGTCCTTCCTCTGGGGCTACGGCCATTTCCTGATCTTCGTCTCGGGTGCCGCGATCGGGGCCGGCCTGGAGGTGGCGGTGGAGCAGGCGGTGGGCAAGGCGCACCTTTCGGCGCTGTCGGCGTCGGCGGCGGTGACGCTGCCGGCAGCGCTGTTCCTGCTCACGGTGTGGGCGCTGCACTCGCGCTTCTCCAAGGTGGGGATCGCCCAGCAGTCGGTGCTGCCGGCCACGGCGCTGCTGGTGGTCGCCTGTACGTTCCTGGGTCACTGGGCGGTGCTCGCGGCGGGGCTGGTGGCGGCGCTGGCGGTGGCGGCCGGGGTGACGCTGACGGCGCTCGGGGCGAGCCCGGAGCGCGGGAAGAGCGAGGAAAGCGCCGCCGTGCCGGTTCTGTGAGGGAGCCCTCGCCGCGGCGGGAACCTGGCCGGCACGGTGTCCGACGGCGCCCGTGCCGTGCGCCCGGTGCACCTGCTCAACGACGGCGACACGTTGTTCACGCCCACGACGGGGACACACCCGCTCGGCACCGCGAACCCACCGGCCCTGGACGACGTCCTCACTGCGGGGCGCGGACGCGGTGACCCACATGACCGTACGCGCTGCGGGCACCGCACGCTCCGTTCGCCGGCGGGTGCGATGATTGCTGGTCAAGTGCGTGGCTGGTGGTTCGACTGCTTCGCGAGGTACGGCGAAGGACGCGGCGGATGTGGGCGAAGTCAAGTACAGGCATGGGTGTCGGCCCGGCCGGGCTGGTCGGCCGGGAGGGCGAGCTCGCCGAGCTCGCGGCGTTCCTGGACATGGCCGGGACGGACGGAGCCGTCCTGCTGCTCACCGGTGATCCGGGCGTGGGGAAGACGGCGCTCCTGGACGCGACCGCCGAGCTGGCGGTGGCGAAGGGGGTGCGGGTCGTCCGCGGGAGCGGCGTCGAGTACGAGAGGGACATCAGCTTCGCGGGGCTCCATCAGCTCGTCGGTTCGCTGCCGGACGAGCTCGGTCGTCTGCCGCGTTCCATGCGGGAGGCCCTCGAGGTCGCCCTCGGTCTCGGCGCCGGTCCCGCGTCGAGCCGGATCGCCGTCCTGAACGCGGCACTGGCCCTGTTCGACGAGGCCGCGAAGGAGCGGCCGTTGCTCCTCGTGGTCGATGACCTCCATGTCGTCGACCAGGCGAGCCAGGCCGCGGTGGGTTTCGTCGCCAGAAGGCTGGGGGGCCGCCGCATCGGGCTGCTCGGAGCGCAGCGGCCGGAATCCGGCGCATCCTTCCCGTCCACCGGTCTGCCGGAGCTCGAGATCGCGCCGCTGGACGACGCGGACGCCCTGCGGCTGCTGTCCCGTCGCTTCGCCCACCTTCCCCGCCGGGTTCTGTCGACCGTGGCGCACGAGGCGCAGGGCAACCCCCTGGCTCTGCTCGAGTTCGCCGGGTCCACCGGGACGTCCGGCGACCGACACGGCCAAGGGGCGGGGTGGGCGAGCGGCCCGGGGCGCGACGTGCGCGCTCTGTACGGTGCCCGCGTCGGACGACTGCCGCACAGAACGCGCGAGGTACTGCTGCTCGCGGCTCTCGAGGGCTCCGGCGACATCGGCATTCTCGAGGCGGCCGGCGGGCCGGGCAGCCTTGAGGAGCTCGCTCCCGCAGAGCGCGACCACCTGGTCATGGTCGCGGAGAACGGCCGCGCGGTGCGCTTCAGGCACCCGCTGGTCGGGTCCGCAGTGGTCGACGGTTCCACCGGCGAGCAGCGGCGCGGCGCCCACCGCCGGCTGGCCGACGCGCTGGCCGACCAGCCGGAGCGGCGCGGTGATCACCTCGCGAGAGCCACGACGGCGCCCGACGAGGCGGTCGCCGCCGTCGTGGAGTCGGCGGCCCGCAGCAGCCTGCGACGCGGTGACGCCGACGGCGCGATCGCGAGGCTGCGGCGCGCGGCCGAGCTGAGCCCCGACCGCGCGGACCGCAGGCGCCGCCTGTCGCAGGCCGCCTACGTCGCCGCCTGGGTCGCGGGTCATCTGGAGGTCAGCCACGAGATCATGCGTGAGGTCGAGGGCGATCCGGCGGCCCGGTCGCTCTCGGCGGCCGCGGCGGCCGGCTTCCTCGTGCTCGTCACGGAAGGCGACGCCGACACCGCCCACGCGCTGCTGATGGAGGCGGTCGGGCAGGCCCCGGTGATGCCCGGTCCGCCGTCCGGCGAGCTGGAGACCGCGCTGTTCACCCTTACCCTCGCCAGCCAGTACTCGGGCCGGCCCGAGCACTGGCAGCCTCTGGTCGACGTGCTCGCCCGGTTCCCCGAGGCGGCGCCCGCCGGCGCGGCGTCGCTGGGGCGCGTCCACCACGACCTCGGCTCCGTCACCGACGGCATGCTGCGCCGCCTGGACGAGGAGATCGCGCGGCTGAGGGACCGGAGTGACGCCGACGTGGTCATCCGCACCGCCCTGACCGCCTCGTACCTCGACCGGCTTCCGGGCTGTCGCGAGGCCGTGTCCCAGGTCATACGCGACGGCGGCGCGGTGGGGTCGAGCATGCCGGCCCTGATGTTCGTCGCCCTGGACGACCTCTACACCGGCCGGTGGCAGTCGTCGGCCGACGCCGCGGACGAGCTCATCACACTGTCCGAGGAGACGGGATACCACCTGTTCGCCCAGGTGGGGCACTACGTCGCCGCGATGGCCGCGGCCCAGCGCGGCGACCTCGACGCGTGCCGCCGCCACTGCGAGGCCGTCCGG
Source organism: Streptomyces sp. CNH189 (assembly GCF_000527195.1). Classification (NCBI taxonomy): domain Bacteria; kingdom Bacillati; phylum Actinomycetota; class Actinomycetes; order Kitasatosporales; family Streptomycetaceae; genus Streptomyces; species Streptomyces sp. CNH189. Next base: position 77,238 of record NZ_AZUS01000027.1, on the reverse strand, counting down.
GGGTGGTCGGGGCCCAGGGGACTGCGGCGGCTGGAGAACTGCGCCCACCAGGCGGCAGCCCGCGCGGCCCTCGGCGCCGCCGACTTCGAAACGGCCTTCCAGCACGCCACGGCGATCTGCGCCCCGGGTGTGCTGCCGCCGTTCAACCCCGAGGCCGTGTGGTCCGCGCCGGACCTCGTCGAGGCCGCCGTGCGCACCGGGCGGCACGCGGAGGCGCGACGGCACGCGAACGCGCTGCGCGACGCCGGTGTCGGCCACCTCTCGTCGCGGCTCGCGCTGAGCTCGGCCACGGTCACGGCGATGACATCACCTGCCGAGGACATGGTCCGGTGCTTCGAGGAGGCACTCGCACTGCCGGGCGTCGAGCAGTGGCCCTTCGAGGTCGGCCACGCTCATCTGGCGTACGGCGAAGCGCTACGCCGGCAAGGACTCAACCGCGAGGCCCGGGTGCAGCTGGCCGCCGCCCGCGGCCGCTTCGAGGGACTGGGGGCCCGTTCGTGGGAGGCCCGGGCCGCTGCGGAGCTCCGCGCCACCGGGATGACGCGGACCGGCCGGGGCAAGGCCGGCGAGGCCCTCACCCCGCAGGAGCTGGAGGTCGCCAGGCTGGCGGCGACGGGGCTGTCGAACCCGCAGATCGCGTCGCGTCTGTTCCTTTCGCCGCGGACCGTGTCGTCGCATCTCTACCGTGTGTTCCCGAAGCTGGGGATCACGTCGCGGGCCGGGCTCCGCGACGCTCTGGAGGCGCTGCCTCCCGAGCCTTCGGCCACCCGGCTGTGAGAGCTGCCGGTCGGGTCTCAGCACTGCCCCGGTACTGACGTAAGCGAGCCGACGGCCGGATGTCAGTCAGCTGACGGAGGCTGTCGGTACGGTGGCCGAGCCATTCTCGTGGAGCCAGCGAAACCGCCCGGTACCCGGGCGAGACCACGAGGAGCAGACCATGCCGTTCGTCACCGCCGGCGACGGAACCGACATCTTCTACAAGGACTGGGGCACGGGCCGGCCGGTCATGTTCCACCACGGCTGGCCGCTGAGCTCGGACGACTGGGACACCCAGATGCTGTTCCTCGTCCGGCACGGCTACCGTGTCATCGCCCACGACCGCCGCGGGCACGGGCGCTCCGCCCAGGTCGGCCACGGGCACGACATGGACCACTACGCGGCGGACGCCGCCGCCGTGGTGGCGCACCTCGGCCTGCGCGACGTCGTCCACGTCGGCCACTCCACCGGTGGCGGAGAGGTCGCCCGGTACGTCGCCAGGCACGGGGCCGGGCGGGTCGCCAAGGCCGTCCTCATCGGAGCGGTCCCGCCGCTCATGGTCCAGACCGAATCGAACCCGGGAGGGCTGCCGGTCGAGGTCTTCGACGGCTTCCGCGAGGCCGTGGCCACCAACCGCTCCCAGTTCTACCTCGACCTCGCCTCCGGGCCGTTCCACGGATTCAACCGCCCGGGAGCGGACATCTCCCAGGGCGTCATCCAGAACTGGTGGCGCCAGGGAATGACCGGCAGCGCGCAGGCGCACTACGAGGGGATCAAGGCGTTCTCGGAGACCGACTTCACCGACGACCTCCGGGCGATCGACGTGCCCACCCTCATCATGCACGGTGACGACGACCAGATCGTCCCGATCGCCAACTCCGCCGAGATGGCATTCACGTTGGTCAAGAACGCACACCTGAAGGTCTACCCGGGGCTGTCCCACGGCATGTGCACCGTCAACGCCGACACCGTCAACGCCGACCTCCTCGACTTCATCGAGAGCTGACACCGGCCCGGTACCGACACACAACCTGTCAGCACGGAACAGAAGAGAGATCACCATGACCGCACCACCCGCCGGCTACGTGACCGTCGTCTGGGACGCGAAGGCGAAGGCCGGCAGGGAGGCCGACCTCAAGGCGTTCATCACCGCCGCCGTCACCCCCTCGCGCAACGACCCCGGCAACATCGACTACGAGGCCCACGAAGTCGAGGGCAGGCCCGGCGAGTTCGTCATCTACGAACGCTGGGAGACCCGTGCCCACCTCGACGCCCACCTCGCCGCGCCACGGATGCAGGAGCTCGTCCCGCAGATGCTCGAACTGATCGACGGATCCATAGAGGACGGCATCCGCCTGTTGCGCCCGTTCCGCCCCGCCCACTAGCGCCTTCCTCCGGATTTCGTCATGGGGGTCGGCAGCCTTCTCGGCGAGGCTGTCGGCCGGGAAACGATCTCCCACGATCCGGGGGGTGATCTCCAGGCTGCTTCTCCGCGGCTGGTCGGACCCACTCGTTTAACACCCCCAGGGGGCCGCGGTGGGTGGCCGCCGCTCGGCGGGTCCCGCGGGCCGGATAATCTTGGCCGCGTCAGAACGAGTACCAGCAAAGGGGCGGATCGGTGGCGGACATCGAGGAAGCACGCAAGCAGTTCGAACGGATCGACACGAACGGGGACGGCTACATCACCGCTGCCGAGTTCAAGACCGCGCTGGCCCAGGGCGGCGACTGGAACGTCACCGAGGCGGTCGCCGACGCCCTGATCAAGTCGCGGGACCTCGACGGCGACAAACTGCTGTCCTTCGACGAGTTCTGGGCGCACCTGGACAAGTAGGGCCGCGAATCTCCGGCGCCGGGACGACCGGCGCCGGAAGTGCCGTGGGGCCGGACGGGCGAACAGCGCCGGAATAGTCCGCCCGTCCGTGCGGTTGGCGCCGATCATGGGGTTTCCACACGGAAATCCAGCCGGACATCGACTCCCGGAAGGGCGAGGCGAGCGGACATGAAGATCGGCATCATCGGCGCGGGCAACATCGGCGGGAACCTCACACGGCGGCTCACGGCCCTCGGCCACGACGTGTCCGTCGCCAACTCCCGCGGCCCGCACACCCTCAAGGCACTGGCCGAGGAGACCGGCGCGACCCCGGTACGGGCCGAGGGGGCCGCCCGCGGCGCCGAGATCGCCGTCGTCACGGTGCCCCTGAAGGCCGTGCCCGACCTGCCGTCCGGGCTGTTCGACGAGGCCGCCCCGGGCGTGGTCGTCATCGACACCGGCAACTACTACCCGCAGCAGCGCGACGGCCGGATCGCCGGCATCGAGGACGAGGGCCTCACCGAGAGCCGCTGGACCGAGCGCCAGATCGGCCACCCCGTGATCAAGGCTTTCAACGGCACGTTCGCCCAGGACCTGCTGGACCGCCACCGCCCGGCCGGCGACCCCGACCGCATGGCGCTCCCCGTCGCCGGGGACGACGAGGCCGCCAAGCGCACGGTCCGGGACCTGATCGAGGCACTCGGCTTCGACACCGTCGACGCGGGCGGCCTCGACGACTCCTGGCGCCAGCAGCCCGGGACCCCGGTCTACGGCCTGCGCGGAGGCGTCGACGCCGTCACCCGGGCCCTCGCCGAGGCGCCCCGGGAGCGCCCGGCGGACTTCCGCGGCTAGGACTCGGGGCACCAGGCGCCACACGGCGTCCGGGCCCAGGGCTCAGGGCGTCAGGGCGTCAGGGCGTCAGGGCGCAGTGCCAGGGCGTCAGGCCCCGGCCCATTCCCGCAGCGCCGACTCGCTGGAGAAGTCCGCGACATTCTTGTCCAGCGGGTCGTCGGTGTACTGGTGGAAACGCCAGTCCGCCTTGATGCGGGGTTTCCCGGCGGTGACGTAGTCGGCGATCCAGAGGCCGTCACCGGCGTAGGACGTGGTGTCGACGTTCAGCCAGAAATCGCGGTTGCAGTAGAGGATCACCTTGCTGTGGGGCCGCAGTTCCTTCACCTCGCGGATGAAGCGGTCCTTCTCCGCGTTGCTCGCCCGGGTGCCGCTTCCCGTCCTCTCCCAGTCGACGGCCAGGATGTCGCCCCGTTTCTCGGGCGCCTTGCTGACGAAGTACTTGGCCTGTTCGGTGAGATTCCCCGGCCAGAGGAAGTGGTAGAAGCCGACCAGCAGACCGGCGTCGCGGCCCCTTTCGGTCTGGGCGCTCAATTTCGGGTTCACGTACGAACGGCCCTCCGTCGCCTTGATGAAGACGAAGGAAAGGCCGTCCGTGTCGTACGAGGAGGACTGGTGGGAACTGACGTCGATGCCACGCAGCATGCAGGTTCTCCCGTGTGTGGTGCCGTGGGGGACGGGAATTGATGGTTCCCCGTTTCAACCTGCTTGACGCAAAGCCCTGTTCAGCGAGGCGATCTCAGCATTCGATGATGTTCACCGCGAGACCGCCGCGCGCGGTCTCCTTGTACTTCACCGACATGTCCGCGCCGGTCTCCTTCATGGTCTTGATGACCTTGTCGAGGGACACCTTGTGGGAGCCGTCGCCGCGCATCGCCATCCGGGCCGCGGTGACGGCCTTGACCGCGGCCATGCCGTTGCGCTCGATGCAGGGGATCTGGACGAGCCCGCCGACCGGGTCGCAGGTCAGCCCGAGGTTGTGCTCCATGCCGATCTCGGCCGCGTTCTCCACCTGCTCCGGGGAGCCGCCCAGCACCTCCGCGAGGGCGCCCGCCGCCATCGAGCAGGCGGAGCCCACCTCGCCCTGACAGCCGACCTCGGCGCCGGAGATGGAGGCGTTCTCCTTGAAGAGCATGCCGATGGCGCCGGCCGCGAGCAGGAAGCGGACCACGCCCTCCTCGTCGGCGCCGGGCACGAAGTTCATGTAGTAGTGCAGGACGGCCGGGATGATGCCGGCCGCGCCGTTGGTCGGCGCCGTGACGACCCGGCCGCCGGCCGCGTTCTCCTCGTTCACCGCCATCGCGTAGAGGGTGATCCACTCCATCGCGAGCGCCTGCGGGTCGCCCTCGGAGCGCAGCTTGCGGGCGGTGGTGGCGGCCCGGCGGCGGACCTTGAGACCGCCCGGCAGGATGCCCTCGCGGGACATGCCCCGCTCCACGCAGGCCCGCATCACGCGCCAGATCTCCAGCAGACCCTCGCGGATCTCCTCCTCGGTCCGCCAGGCGCGCTCGTTCTCCAGCATCAGCGCGGAGATCGACAGCCCGGTCTCCTGGGTGAGGCGCAGCAGCTCGTCACCGGTGCGGAAGGGGTACTTCAGGACGGTGTCGTCCAGCACGATGCGGTCCGCGCCCACCGCGTCCTCGTCGACGACGAAGCCGCCGCCCACCGAGTAGTACGTCTTGGCCAGCAGCTCGGCGCCGGAGGCGTCGTACGCCCACAGCGTCATGCCGTTGGCGTGGTAGGGCAGGGCCTTGCGGCGGTGCAGCACCAGGTCGTCGTCGAAGGAGAAGCCGATCTCGTGCTCGCCGAGCAGCCGGATCCGGCCGCCGTCCTTGATCTTCTCCACCCGCTCGTCGGCCGACTCCACGTCCACCGTGCGCGGCGAGTCGCCCTCCAGGCCGAGGAGCACCGCCTTGGGGGTGCCGTGGCCGTGCCCGGTGGCGCCCAGGGAGCCGTACAGCTCGGCGCGCACCGAGGCGACGGAGTCCAGCAGGTCCTCGTTGCGCAGCCGCCGGGCGAACATCCGGGCCGCCCGCATCGGGCCGACCGTGTGCGAGCTGGACGGGCCGATGCCGATCGAGAACAGGTCGAAGACCGAGATGGCCACGGGAGGACTCCTCAAGGTTCGGCGGACGACGCTGTCCACCGGGGAAGGGCGGTTCACTGGGTCGGGCGGGGTGCTGAATCGTTCATGCACTGCATGGTGCGGGGCACCGCGCCCACCGACCCAGTGTGCGCGATGCCCCGGATGTCCGTACAAAAAGGCGGACGGAATTACCGCAGACCGGGATACAGCGGGTGCTTCGCGGCCAGCGCCGCGACCCGGCCCCGGAGCGCCTCGGCGTCGTACGACGGCTTCAGCGCCTCGGCGATCACGTCCGCGACCTCGGCGAAGTCGTCGGCCGTGAAGCCGCGGGTGGCCAGGGCGGGCGTGCCGATCCGCAGACCCGAGGTGACCATCGGCGGACGCGGGTCGTTCGGGATCGCGTTCCGGTTGACGGTGATGCCGACCTCGTGCAGCCGGTCCTCGGCCTGCTGGCCGTCCAGCTCCGAGTTCCGCAGGTCCACCAGGACCAGGTGCACGTCCGTGCCGCCGGACAGCACGTCCACGCCCACGGCCTTCACGTCGTCCCGCACCAGACGCTCGGCCAGGATGCGGGCGCCCTCCAGGGTGCGGCGCTGGCGCTCCTTGAACTCCTCCGAGGCGCACACCTTGAAGGCGACCGCCTTGGCGGCGACCACGTGCTCCAGCGGGCCGCCCTGCTGGCCCGGGAACACCGCGGAGTTGATCTTCTTGGCCAGCTCGGCCGTGGAGAGGATCACGCCGCCGCGCGGACCGCCGAGGGTCTTGTGCGTGGTGGTGGTCACCACGTGGGCGTGCGGCACCGGGTTCGGGTGCAGGCCCGCGGCGACCAGGCCGGCGAAGTGCGCCATGTCGACCATGAGGTACGCGCCGACCTCGTCCGCGATCCGGCGGAACGCGGCGAAGTCCAGCTGACGCGGGTACGCCGACCAGCCGGCGACGATCAGCTTCGGCTTGTTCTCCTTGGCCAGACGCTCGACCTCGGCCATGTCCACGACGCCGGTGTCGTCCACGTGGTACGCGACCACGTTGTAGAGCTTGCCGGAGAAGTTGATCTTCATGCCGTGGGTCAGGTGCCCGCCGTGCGCGAGGTTCAGACCCATGATCGTGTCGCCCGGCTTGAGCAGCGCGAACATCGCGGCCGCGTTGGCCTGGGCGCCCGAGTGCGGCTGGACGTTGGCGTGCTCGGCGCCGAAGAGCTCCTTGACCCGGTCGATGGCGATCTGCTCGATCACGTCGACGTGCTCGCAGCCGCCGTAGTAGCGGCGGCCGGGGTAGCCCTCGGCGTACTTGTTGGTCAGGACCGAGCCCTGGGCCTCCATGACCGCGACCGGGGCGAAGTTCTCCGAGGCGATCATTTCGAGGGTGGACTGCTGCCGGTGCAGCTCGGCGTCGACCGCGGCGGCCACCGCCGGGTCGAGCTCGTGCAGGGGCGTGTTCAGAAGCGACATGCGGCTACGGCTCCTCAGCCCGCGATGAACGCGTCGTACTCGGCGGCGGACAGCAGGTCGGCCGGCTCGTCGGTGACCCGCACCTTGAACAGCCAGCCGCCCTCGAAGGGGGCCGAGTTCACCAGCGACGGGTCGTTCACCACGTCCTCGTTGACCTCGGTGACCTCGCCGGAGACGGGGGAGTACAGGTCGCTGACCGACTTGGTGGACTCCAGCTCGCCGCAGGTCTCGCCCGCGCTCACCGTGTCACCCACCTCGGGGAGCTGGACGTAGACCACGTCGCCGAGCGCGTTGGCCGCGTGCTCCGTGATCCCGATGGTCGACACGCCGTCCTCGGCGGTCGACAGCCACTCGTGCTCCTTGCTGTAACGCAGCTGCTGGGGGTTGCTCATGGCCTGAATTCTCCTGTACGCGGAAGACTGCTGATGACGGGGGCAGCGCGGAGCGCGGCGGGGCGGGGACGAGGTGCCCGGTCCGGACGCGCGGGACTGCCCGGGGGTCGGCTACGACGGTGTCACTTCTGCCGCTTGTAGAACGGCAGCGCCACGACGTCGTACGGCTCGTGGCTGCCGCGGATGTCCACGCCGACACCCTCGGTGCCCGGCGCGGCGTGCCGCGCGTCGACGTAGGCCATGGCGATCGGCTTGCCCAGGGTGGGGGAGGGGGCACCGGAGGTGACCTCGCCGATCACCTCGCCGCCGGCCACCACCGGGTACCCGGCGCGCGGCACCCGGCGGCCCCGCGCGACCAGGCCGACCAGGACGCGGGGCGGGTTCTGCTCGGCACGCCCGGCGGCCTCGGTGAGGGCGGCGCGGCCCACGAAGTCGCCCTCCTTCTCGAACTTCACCACCCGGCCCAGACCGGCGTCGAACGGCGTGAGCGCGGTGCTCAGCTCGTTGCCGTACAGCGGCATGCCCGCCTCCAGGCGGAGCGTGTCACGGCAGGACAGGCCGCAGGGGACCAGGCCGTGGCCCTCGCCCGCCTTGGTCAGCGCCTGCCACAGCTCGACGGCGTGCTCCGGCTTCACGAACAGCTCGAAGCCGTCCTCGCCGGTGTAGCCGGTGCGGGCGATGAGCGCGGGGACGCCGGCCACGGTGCCCGGCAGACCGGCGTAGTACTTCAGACCGTCCAGGTCGGCGTCGGTGAGGCCGGCGAGGATGGCCGGGGACTCGGGGCCCTGCACGGCGAGCAGCGCGTAGGCGTCGCGGTCGTCGCGCACCTCGGCGTCGAAGCCGGCGGCCCGCTCGGTCAGCGCGTCCAGCACCACCTGGGCGTTGGAGGCGTTGGCCACGACCATGTACGCGGTCTCACCGAGGCGGTAGACGATCAGGTCGTCCAGGATGCCGCCGTCCTCGCGGCAGATCATCGTGTAGCGGGCGCGGCCGGGCTTGACCCCGCCGATGTTGCCCACCAGGGCGTGGTCGAGCAGGGCGGCGGCCTGCGGTCCGGTCACCGCGATCTCGCCCATGTGCGAGAGGTCGAACAGGCCGGCCTTCGTGCGCACGGCGTTGTGCTCGTCGCGCTCGGAGCCGTAGCGCAGGGGCATGTCCCAGCCGGCGAAGTCGGTCATCGTCGCGCCGAGCGACCGGTGCAGGGCATCGAGCGCGGTGCGACGGGGTTCGGTACTGCTCATCGGTCGGTCTCCCAGGGGCAACGGGGGAAGCGAGGTCGTTCCTCCCCATCTGTCATCGGAACCTGAGAGGTTCGCCATGACCACCGCCGGACGGCGGTCAGGACTTGCACCTTGGGTGGGGCCACCGGAGCACTGCCGCGGCGGCCCGCTTTTCAGATGTGCCTCGCCCGCGCGGTAACGGTGCCTGAGAGATTCAAGGGAGGGACTTGCTCCTTCGGCGCCCCGGCGGCACAGGGTGCCGGGGACTCTCCCGCGCGGATTCAAACGGCCGGTATGCAGTTGGCGCGCTCATCATTGCACGCATCGCCGGGGCGTGGCAGGGGGACCCTTATCAGGGGGTGCACAGGTCGTACGGGTCCGGTCACGGTGAGCTGTGACAGGGCTGTAGCGGTAAAGGCACGGAAACAGAGCGACCTGGCATTACCTTCTCTTTACACGCGGCGGGGATCGGACCCATATCCGGCCCCAGGGGAGGACGACCACGGTGAACAGGCCCACGGCGTACGCCGGCACCCCAGGCGTCGCACTGCCGCGACAGCACGCGGACCGGGCCGAGGGCACGGCGCCCGCGCCCGTCGTGCGCGATCTGCGCGACCGCGGCGGCCGCAGCCCGCGCGCCCTCCGCTTCGGCCCCCGCGACCTGGTCGTGGTCACCGGACTGCCCGGCAGCGGCAAGTCCACCCTGATGCGGCGCACGGTGCCCGGCACCCGCGTCGACTCCCAGGACACCCGCGACCGCTGGGACGGCCGCATGCCGCGCCCGCTGCCCTACGCCGTGTACCGCCCGCTGGTCCGCCTCGCCCACTACGCGGGGCTGCGGCGGGCCCTGCGCTCCGGGGAACCGGTCGTCGTGCACGACTGCGGCACGCAGGCCTGGGTGCGGCGCTGGCTGGCCCGCGAGGCCAGGCGCCGGGGCGCGGGCCTGCATCTGTTGTTACTGGACGTCACCCCCCAGCAGGCCCTCGCCGGGCAGCGCGAGCGCGGGCGAGGCGTGTCGCGCTACGCCTTCAGCCGCCACCGCACGGCCTGCGGGCGGCTGTTGGACGCGGTCGAGAGCGGCCTGCTGCCGGCGGGCTGCGCGTCGGCGGTGCTGGTCGACCGGGACGCGGCGGAGGCCCTGCGCCGGATCGGGTTCACCGGCTGACCGGACCGGGTGCGCGGCCGACCGGCTAGCCTTTCCAGCCACAGCAGTGGTACCAGGCAGGCGGTAGGCGACAGATGGACTTCCCGGCGGACTTCCCGGACCGGACGCACTCCCACCCGCACGGCGGGTGGCCCGGCAACGAACTCGAGGAGGCGCTCTCCGCCTCCCTAGGCGTGCCCTCGGCAGCGGGGCGGATCGTCGAGGTGCTCGGCCGCAGCTTCCTGTGGGTGCCGCTGCCGAACGGCGGCGGTCCGCACAGCGGCCCGCTGGACCTGCCCACCATGGAACTGCACGGCCAGGCCTACGTGCCCGTCTTCAGCTCCGAGGAGCAGTTCCGCCAGGCCGTGGGCCCCCACATGGGCTTCACCGTCGCGCCCGCCGTGGAGTTCGCCCGCGGCCTGCCGCCGCAGGCCGGGATCATGGTCAACCCCGGCGGCGTGGTCGCCGTACCGCTGCCCCCGCCGGCGGTGGCCGAGCTGTGCCGGGCGGGGCACACCCCGCTGGACGGCCGGTCGGGCGGCGGCCGGGTCCGGCTGTTCGAACCGGACTGGCAGGACGACCCGGTGGACTTCCTCGCCGCGGCCTCCCAGGAGTTCGACACGATCGGCGTGGTGACCACCGCCCGGCGCTGCCTGGCCGCCGTCGAGACGGCCGACCCGGTGCTGTTCGTCGGGGTGGAGCTGCTGCACTGGGAGGGCGACCCCCGGGCGCTGCCGCTCGACGCCCTCGGCCGGGCGCTGGGCCGCAGCCCCGCCCGCTGGCCGGTCAGCCTCGTCGTCCTGGACGTGGCCCAGGACCCGGTGGCCGACTGGCTGCGCGCCAAGGTCCGCCCCTTCTACCAGCGCGCGTGAGCGACCCGGGCGGGTCCGCGCCGCATCCTTGCGCGCACTGACCGCAGACCGCCGGAGGCCGTCGGCTTAAGCTAGACGTATTGGCCGGCAGGGTGTTGTACGGAGGGGCGATACAAGTGAGCGCTGGCACCGCGGCGGCCGGACAGGTCGAGCACATGCTGCGCCAGGTGACGCCCGGGCGTTACGACGCCTACGAGGCGTTGCTGCGCGCCCTGGCGACCCCGTCGTCCGGCCGGATCTGGATGCTGCTCTGGCACGGCCAGGCCGGTTCGCCCGACGCCCAGTACGGGACCATGGAGGTCGACGGCCTCGGCTACGCGCCCTGCGTGACCTCCGCCCAGGAGCTGTCCGCCAGCGGCTGGAACCGTTCGTACGAGGTCGTCGACGGCCTGGAGGTGGCCCGCGCGCTGTACCCGGACCGCTACGGGCTCTGGCTCAACCCGCACGCGCCCGGCGGCGGTGTGGGCATCCCCTGGCTGGACCTGCGCCGGATCGCCGGCGGGCTGGACAGCCGGCCCGCCGGACCGCTGCGGCTGTCCGAACCGGCCATCGAGATCCCGCAGTTCTACGCCCTCCTCGCACAGACGGCCCACCGCACCCCGGCCGTACGGGCGTTGCGCCGCGCCTGGGTGCAGCCCGCGCTCGGCGCGCCCTACCTCGCCATCGGCCTGGAGGTCTACGACACCTCCCCGTCGGCCGTGGAGTCGGTGCGGGCGATGATGCGGCAGTCGCTCGCCGCCGTGCCCGACGGGCTGCCGGTGTCCACCGTCGCCGTGTCCGACGAGCACGACCCGGTGGCGATGTGGCTGCGCGTCAACGCGCGCCCCTTCTACGACCGCGAGGCGCACGCCCCGGCTCCCGCGACGGCCCCCGCGGCGGGGTACGGCTACCCGCAGGCGCCGCCCGCCCGTTTCTGAGACGCACTGCGGAAACCGCGACGGCGGGGGGAGTTCTCCGCGCGTAGAACGGGCCTGAAGGTCCGCATAAGTCTCCGATGTCCGAACTTGCCCCTGTCCGACCCCCGTTACCCCGCGTCCGCATAACGGAATCCCCCAGACAGCATCACGTTTACGCATCCATTCATCGTCAAGTCTGGCAAGCCGACGTCGAAGCGTTGAAGACTCCCGCACCAGGGGCGTTCGCCCTTTTGTACGACAGAGTGATGATGCCGCTACAGCGGCAAGTCAGGGCCGGTCACCGCCGGTTGAGAGGGGTCCCTGCCAGATGACGGCACCATTGCACGAGCCGACCGCCGAAGCGGCCCCGAGCGCGGCCGAGGAAGCGGCGGTTGCCGGCGACCGGAGCAAGGCGGTGCAGGGGCGTTCCCTGGGCCGGATCGCCTGGGAGCGTCTGAAGCGGGACAAGCTGGCCCTGACGGGTGGCGCCATCGTCGTGCTGCTCATCCTGATCGCGGTGTTCGCGCCCCTGATCACCTCGCTCGTCGGGCAGGACCCCGAGACGCACCACGAGAACCTGATCGACCCGCTCTTCGGCACCCCGGTCGGCAGCCTCGGCGGCATCAGCGGCGACCACCTCCTCGGCATCGAGCCGGTGAACGGCCGCGACATCTTCGCCCGCATCGTCTACGGCGCCCGCATCTCGCTGCTCGTCGGCTTCCTGTCGGCCGTGGTCGCCGTCGTCCTCGGCACCATCCTGGGCACGCTCGCCGGCTTCTTCGGCGGCTGGGTCGACTCCCTCATCAGCCGGGTCATGGACGGTCTGCTGGCCTTCCCGCAGCTGCTGTTCATCATCGCCCTGGTCTCGGTCATGCCGAACAACATGCTGGGCCTGTCCGGCACCGGCGTCCGCCTGTTCGTGATGATCCTCGTCATCGGGTTCTTCGGCTGGCCCTACATCGGCCGCGTGGTCCGCGGTCAGACCCTCTCCATGCGCGAACGGGAGTACGTCGAGGCGGCACGCTCCCTCGGTGCCGGGCGGTTCTACATCCTGTTCAAGGAGCTCCTGCCCAACCTGGTCGCGCCGATCATCGTGTACACGACGATGATGATCCCCACCAACATCCTCACCGAGGCGGCACTCAGCTTCCTGGGCGTGGGCGTCAAGCCGCCCACGGCCTCCTGGGGGCAGATGCTCTCGAGCGCGATCGACTACTACAAGTCGGACCCGATGTACATGGTCATCCCGGGTGTGGCGATCTTCGTCACCGTGCTCGCCTTCAACCTCTTCGGCGACGGCGTGCGTGACGCGCTCGACCCGAAGGGCTCCCGCTGAACTGCCGTACCGCACCACTTCCCGTGGCACCACGGGGTCTCTCATCTAATCCGGAGGATCCGAGATCGTGACTACCCAACGCACCTCAGGGCGGCGCAAGCAGGCCATGGCCGCTGCCGCAGTGGTCGCCGCGCTGCTGACCACAGCGGCGTGCGGCGGCGGCGGTGACAGCGACGGCGGGGGATCGAAGAACGGCGCGGCCGGCTTCGACGCCGCGAACAACAAGGTCGCCCAGGCCGAAGCGGTCAAGAAGGGCGGCACCCTGAAGTTCGCCGGTGCCCAGGACGCCGACTCGTGGGACACCACGCGCGGCTACTACGGCTTCATGTGGAACTTCTCCCGCTACTACGCCCGCCAGCTGGTCACGAACGCCACGGAGCCGGGCGAGGCCGGCGCCGGTGTGGTTCCGGACCTGGCCACCTCCACCGCCAAGGTCACCGACGACGGCAAGACCTACACGTACACCCTGCGCGACGGTGTCACGTGGGAGGACGGCAAGCCGATCACGTCGAAGGACATCAAGTACGGCATCGAGCGCGTCTGGGCGCAGGACGTGCTGTCCGGCGGTCCGACGTACCTCAAGGAGGTGCTCGACCCCAAGGGTGAGTACGCCGGCCCGTACAAGGACAAGTCCAAGGACAAGCTGGGCCTGAAGGCCATCGAGACGCCGGACGACAAGACCATCGTCTTCAAGCTCCCGAAGGCCAACTCGGACTTCGAGGAGATGCTGGCGCTCACCTCCGCCTCCCCGGTCCGCCAGGACAAGGACACCAAGTCCAAGTACGGCCTGCACCCGTTCTCCTCGGGCCCGTACAAGTTCGAGTCCTACAGCCCCGGCAAGGACCTGACCCTGGTCCGCAACACCGAGTGGAAGCAGGAGTCGGACCCGGTCCGCAAGGCGTACCCGGACAAGATCACGGTCAAGTTCTTCACGAACGCCAACGAGCTGGACGCCCGCCTCATCGCCGGTGACTACGACCTGGACATCAACCAGACCGGCATGTCGCCGCAGGGCCGCACCACCGCCCTGCAGGAGCACAAGGGCAACCTGGACAACCCGGTCTCCGGTTACGTCCGTTACGCGGTCTTCCCGCAGAGCGTGAAGCCGTTCGACAACATCCACTGCCGTAAGGCGGTCCTCTACGGGGCCGACCACGTCTCGCTGCAGAACGCGCGTGGTGGCCCGGTCGCGGGTGGCGACATCGGCACCAACATGCTGCCGCCGTCCGTCCCGGGCGCCGAGGGCCAGAAGTACGACCCGTACGAGATGGCCGGTGCCAACAAGGGTGGCAACGTCGCCAAGGCCAAGGAGGAGCTGAAGCTCTGCGGCCAGCCCAACGGCTTCAAGACCACCATCGCGGTGCGTAACAACAAGCCGGTCGAGGTGGCCACCGCCGAGTCGCTCCAGGCGTCGCTGAAGAAGGTCGGCATCACCGCCGAGATCGACCAGTACGACGGCTCGCAGACCGCCGGCATCATCGGCAGCCCGGCCAACGTCATCAAGAAGAACTACGGCATCATCATCATGGGCTGGGGCCCGGACTTCCCGTCCGTCCAGGGCTACGGTCTGCCGCTGTGGCACAGCGACTACATCCTCGAGAGCGGCAACAACAACTACGCCCTCATCAAGGACAAGGCGATCGACGGCCTGTTCGACCAGTACGTCAACACGCTGGACGACGCCGGCAAGACCAAGATCGCCACGGAGATCAACCACAAGGTCATGGAGGGCGGCTACTACCTGCCCTTCGTCTTCGAGAAGTTCATCAACTGGCGCTCCAGCCGACTGGCGAACGTGTACACCTCCGACGGCTACAGCGGAATGTACGACTTCGTCAACCTCGGTCTGACGGACGCGAAGTAACCGGTACACCCGCCGTACGGCACGAAAGGCAGGTGAAGGCCGGCGCGGCGTGACCGTGGGCCGCCGGACGTCTCCCCATCGCCCACAAGGCGTGGGGGGACCCCACCGGCGGCCCGCGGTCCGCAGCGGGCCGTAAGCTGTGCTCGCTTACCTCATCAGGCGGCTGTTCGCCGCCGCAGTGATGCTCGTGGTCATCATCCTGGTGGTCTTCGGCATCTTCTTCCTCGTCCCGAAGTGGGCGGGGGTCGACATCGCCACGAGCTTCGTGGGCAAGCAGGCCGACCCCGCGGCCGTCGAGGGCGTGCGGCAGAAGCTGGGTCTCGACGAACCGATCTTCATCCAGGCCTGGGAGTTCTTCAAGGGCATCTTCGCCGGTCGCACCTACTCCGGCGGCGGAGACGTCACCCACTGCGCCGCGCCGTGCTTCGGCTACTCCTTCCGCAGTGAGCAGGCCGTCTGGCCGGTGCTGACCGAGCGTTTCCCGGTCACCCTGGCCCTGGCCCTCGGTGCGGCCGTGCTGTGGCTGATCTTCGGCCTGGCGGCGGGTGTGCTCTCCGCGCTCAAGCGCGGGACCCTGTGGGACCGCGGCGCGATGGTCGTCGCGCTGGCGGGCGTCTCCCTCCCCATCTACTTCACCGGTCTGATCAGCCTCGCGGTGATCTCCCACGGACTCGGCTGGCTCGACGCCCAGTTCGTGCCGATGGAGGACAGCTTCACCGGCTGGCTCGGCGGCATGATCCTGCCCTGGATCACCCTGGCCTTCCTGTACGCCGCGATGTACGCCCGGATCACCCGCGCCACCATGCTGGAGATCCTCGGCGAGGACTACATCCGCACCGCGCGCGCCAAGGGCCTCAAGGAGCAGGTCGTCATCCGCAAGCACGCGATGCGCTCGACGATGACGCCGATCCTCACCATGCTCGGCATGGACATCGGCGCCCTGATGGGCGGGGCGATCCTGACCGAGACCACGTTCAGCCTTCCCGGCCTCGGCCAGAAGGTGCTGGAAGCGATCCGCAACCAGGACCTGCCCTTCATCCTGGGCGTCGTCCTGATCACTTCTCTCGCGGTGCTCATCGCCAACCTCGTGGTGGACGTCCTGTACGCCGTGATCGACCCCCGAGTGAGGCTCGCATGACCGACCTGAGCAAGACCGGCGCGGCGGTGGGCGAGCCCACCAAGGGCTCGCCGGCCCCCACGTCCTTCCTGGAGGTCCGCGACCTCAAGGTGCACTTCCCGACCGACGACGGCCTGGTGAAGTCCGTCGACGGACTGAACTTCACGCTGGAGAAGGGCAAGACCCTCGGCATCGTGGGCGAGTCCGGCTCCGGCAAGTCGGTGACCAGCCTCGGCATCATGGGGCTGCACACCGCCGGCCAGTACGGCAAGCGCAAGGCGCAGATATCGGGCGAGATCTGGCTGGACGGCACCGAGCTGCTGTCCGCCGACCCGGACCACGTCCGCCGGCTGCGCGGGCGTGAGATGGCGATGATCTTCCAGGACCCGCTGTCCGCGCTGCACCCGTACTACACGATCGGGCAGCAGATCGTGGAGGCGTACCGCATCCACCACGACGTGGACAAGAAGACCGCCAAGCGCCGTGCCGTGGAGATGCTCGACCGCGTCGGCATCCCGCAGCCCGACAAGCGCGTGGACAGCTACCCGCACGAGTTCTCGGGCGGTATGCGCCAGCGCGCGATGATCGCGATGTCGCTGGTGAACAACCCCGAGCTGCTCATCGCCGACGAGCCGACCACCGCGCTCGACGTGACGGTCCAGGCGCAGATCCTGGACCTGATCCGGGACCTGCAGAAGGAGTTCGGCTCCGCGGTCATCGTCATCACCCACGACCTGGGCGTCGTCGCCGAACTCGCCGACGACATCCTGGTGATGTACGGCGGCCGCTGCGTGGAGCGCGGCCCGACGGAGAAGGTGTTCTACGAGCCCCGCCACCCCTACACCTGGGGCCTGCTCGGTTCGATGCCGCGTCTGGACCGCGAGCAGCAGGACCGGCTGATCCCGGTCAAGGGCTCCCCGCCCTCGCTGATCAACATCCCGTCGGGCTGCGCCTTCAACCCGCGCTGCCCGTACGCCGACGTCCCCAAGGACAACGTCACCCGCACCGTCCGCCCCGAGCTCTCCGAGGTCGGCAGCAGCCACTGGGCCGCCTGCCACATGTCCCAGGAGCAGCGGGAGCGAATCTGGACCGAAGAGATTGCGCCGAAGCTGTGAGCGAGAACTCCAAGGACGCAGCCGTGACGATTCCCGCCCAGAGTGACGGCGCCGCACCCGCCAAGGGCTCCGGTGAGGTCCTGCTGAAGGTGGAAGGGCTCCAGAAGCACTTCCCCATCAAGAAGGGCCTGCTCCAGCGTCAGGTCGGCGCGGTGCACGCGGTCGACGGGCTGGACTTCGAGGTCCGCTCCGGCGAGACCCTCGGTGTGGTGGGCGAGTCGGGCTGCGGCAAGTCGACGATGGGCCGGCTCATCACCCGGCTGCTCGAACCGACCGGCGGTCGTATCGAGTTCGAGGGCAAGGACATCTCGCACCTGGGTGTGTCGGACATGCGTCCGATGCGCCGTGACGTGCAGATGATCTTCCAGGACCCGTACTCGTCGCTGAACCCGCGCCACACCATCGGCACCATCGTCAGCGCCCCCTTCAAGCTCCAGGGCGTCGAGCCCGAGGGCGGTGTGAAGAAGGAGGTGCAGCGGCTGCTGTCGGTCGTGGGTCTCAACCCCGAGCACTACAACCGCTACCCGCACGAGTTCTCCGGCGGTCAGCGCCAGCGCATCGGCATCGCCCGCGCGCTCGCGCTCAAGCCGAAGCTGGTGGTGGCCGACGAGCCGGTGTCCGCCCTGGACGTGTCCATCCAGGCGCAGGTCGTCAACCTGCTGGACGACCTCCAGCAGGAGCTGGGCCTGACGTACGTCATCATCGCCCACGACCTGTCCGTCGTCCGGCACGTCTCGGACCGCATCGCGGTGATGTACCTCGGCAAGATCGTCGAGCTGGCCGACCGCGACCTGCTGTACAAGGCGCCGATGCACCCGTACACCAAGGCGCTGATGTCGGCCGTGCCGATCCCGGACCCCAGGCGCAGGGGCGCCAAGAGCGAGCGCATCCTGCTCAAGGGCGACGTGCCCTCGCCGATCTCCCCGCCGAGCGGCTGCCGCTTCCACACGCGGTGCTGGAAGGCGACGGAGATCTGCCGGACCACGGAGCCGCCGCTGCTGGAGCTGCGTCCGGGCCAGCGCGTGGCCTGCCACCACCCCGAGAACTTCGAGGACCAGGCGCCGCAGGACACCGTCCTGCTGACGGCCGCCAAGGAGGCCACGGAGCTGGTGGGGGCCGCCGCCCTGGAGGAGTCGGCGGAGACCTCGGCGGCGGTCGCCGCGGAGTCCTCGGCCCCCGAGCCGGCGAAGGCGGAGAAGTCCGCCGCCGCACCGGCCGAGGCGGCGACGCCCGCGTCGGACGAGCCGGCCGAGGCGGAGAAGCCCGAGCCGACTGAGGCCGCCAAGGCGGAGAAGTCCGCGAAGGACGAGCCCGCCAAGGTGGAGAAGTCCGAGACGGCGAAGCCCGCCAAGGTGGAGAAGTCCGCCGCCGCGCCGGCCGAGGCGGATGCGTCCGCGTCGGAGGAGGCCGCCGAGGCGGAGGGATCCGCCACGGACGGGTCCGCCGAGGGGGAGACCTCCGGCGAGCAGTCCTCGGACAAGTAAGCCAGCCGAAGCCCCTGCCTTGCTTTGCAAGGCAGGGGCTTTCGCATGGGTGAGAATGTGTGGGTGCTCCAGCAACTGTTCAGCCCGTCCGTCCTGCACGTGCTCGACCTCGTCGGCATCTTCGTGTTCGCCATCTCCGGCGCCCTGCTGGCCGTCCGGAAGAACTTCGACGTGTTCGGGATCGCCGTGGTCGCCGAGGTCACCGCCCTGGGCGGCGGCCTCTTCCGCGACCTGGTCATCGGCGCGGTGCCGCCCGCCGCCTTCACGGACCTGGGGTACTTCGTCACCCCGCTGCTGGCCAGCACCCTGGTGTTCTTCCTGCACCCGCACGTGGAGCGCATCCAGGCCGCCGTCAACGTCTTCGACGCGGCCGGCCTCGGCCTCTTCTGCGTCGTCGGCACCACCAAGGCGTACGACTACGGGCTGGGCCTGACCGCCTCCGCATGCCTGGGTCTGGCCACGGCGGTCGGCGGCGGTGTGCTGCGCGACGTCCTCGCCAACGAGGTGCCCTCGCTGCTGCGCTGGGACCGTGACCTGTACGCCGTCCCCGCCATCGTCGGCGCCACCATGGTCGCGCTGTGCCTGCGCTTCGACGTCCTCAACGCGGCGACCAGCACCACGGCCGCCGTCACCGCCTTCATACTGCGGCTGCTCGCCATGCACTACCACTGGCGTGCGCCCCGCGCCTGGCACCGCCGGTCGACGGTCAGCGAGGAACAGCCGCCCGTCTGAGTCCGGAGACCGGAGACCGGAGACCGGAACAAAGCTACCGCTTAGTATTATCTTCTTGTACTGTTCACCCATGCCAGAAGCAGCCTCCGCCCAGGCCACCCGGGCCGTCATCGGTGCCAGTGAGTTCGACCGCGACACCGCGCTCACCGCGCGGGCGCCCGGCGTTTACGACATCGACCTCTCCGCCGGCTGGACGATCATCAACGCCGTCAACGGCGGTTACCTGCTGGCCGTCCTGGGCCGCGCGCTCGCGGACACGCTGCCGCACTCCGACCCGTTCACCGTCTCCGCGCACTATCTGACGGCCTCCCAGCCGGGTCCGGCGGTCGTCCGCACCGAGACCGTGCGCACCGGGCGGACGCTGTCCACCGGCCAGGCCTCCCTGTTCCAGCTCGACGAGCAGGGCAACGAGGTGGAGCGCATCCGCGTCCTCGCCTCCTACGGCGACCTCGACTCCCTCCCCGACGACGTCCGTACGACGGCCCGGCCGCCCGCGCTGCCGCCCATGGACCAGTGCTTCGGTCCCGAGGACGGCCCCGCCCCCGTCGACGGAAGCTCCGCCATCACCGGCCGGCTGATGCTGAAGCTGGACCCGTCGACCCTCGGCTGGGCGCTCGGCAAGCCCTCCGGCAAGGGGGAGATGCGGGCCTGGTTCGGTCTGGCCGACGGCCGCGACCCCGACCCGCTGGCGCTGCTGCTCGCGGTGGACGCGCTGCCGCCGACCGCCTTCGAGATGGGGCTGACCGGCTGGGTGCCCACGGTGGAGCTGACCGTCCACGTGCGCTGCCGCCCGGCCCCGGGTCCGCTCCGCGTCTCGATCACCACCCGCAACCTCGCGGGCGGCTTCCTGGAGGAGGACGCCGAGGTCTGGGACAGCGCCGACCGCCTCGTCGCGCAGTCCCGCCAGCTGGCACGGGTCCGGCTGAGCTGATCCGACGACGAAGGGCGGCGGAGGTGGTCCCCCACCCCGCCGCCCTTCGTCGTGCCGTCGTGCCGTCGTGCCGTCGTGCCGTCGTGCCGTTGGGTGTCGTGCGGGTCGGTCACCGGCCCCCGGCCGCGTCCGGCTCGTCGAGCCAGTGCCGCCGTCCGACGTGGATGAGCCGCAGCTGCCGCGCAGCGACCTGCGACACCCGCTCCCGTGCCGCCGGCGCCCTCACCGGTGCCTCCAGGAAGAGTGACGCGGTGATCAGCATCTGGTCCACGTAGAGCTGCGCCAGCATCAGCAGGTCCTCCTCGCCCCAGCCCGCCGACTCGGCGTCCCCGGCCAGCGCCTCCCCGACCTCCGCCGTGAACCGGGCGAGCTGCTGCTGTATCGCCTCGCGGACCGGGCGCACCCCGCCGTGCCGTTCCCGCGCGATGAACCGGACGTGGGCGGGGTACGCGTCCACATGACCGGCGATCAACTCGATGGCGCGTGCGATGCGTTCCGGTCCGTCGCCGGTCGGGGTCACCGTCGTCCGGATCATCGGGTGCAAGCTGCCCAGTGCCTGCTCGACCAGGGCCACGCCCAGATCCTCGATCGAGCGGAAGTGCCGGTAGAAGGCGGTCGGGGCGATGCCGACGGCACGCGTGACCTCACGCAGGCCCAGGCTGCTCAGGCTCTGTCCCTCCAGCAGCTCGAGCGCCGCGTCGAGGAGTGCCTGCCGGGTCTTCTGCTTCTGGGCCTGCCGGATGCCGGACGTGTGACTCATGCCATGCAGTTAACAACTGTTCTCCCAAATTGAAAAGTGATGAGGCGCGCTAGACTGGGAAGTCAGTGAACAAGTGTTTCTACAACCGTTCACCCAACTTGGGGGATCCGACTCATGCTGTTCCTCGTCGCCGCACTGCTGCTGCTCGGCCTCGTCCTGGGCGCCGTCGCGCACGCACCGCTGACCTTCTCCGTCGCCGTCGGCGCGGTCATCGCCGTCTGGCTCGGTGTCTTCGCCCTGCGCGAGCACCAGGGCCGCCACCGCGGCACCTCGGCGCGCTGACCCGCGCCCGCACCCCGGGCGTCCCGCCACGCCCCGCCACCCGCCCCTTTCGACCGAAGGAGCCGAACACCATGCAGCTCACCGCAGAGGCCGGCCGCCGCACCGGGATCCGGGACACCGACGGCATGGCCGTCGCGTCCTTCGTCCTCGGTCTGCTCGGCCTGCTCGTCCTCAACGTCTTCCTCGGCCCGAGCGCCATCGTGCTGGCCTCGGTGGCCCTGTGGCGCGGCACCGCCCGCCGAGGCCGTGCCCTGCTCGGCCTCGGACTCGGCGTCGCCGACCTCGTCGTCCTCGTCGCGTTCATGCAGGCCGACGGCACGATCTCCTGGAGCTTCTGACCAGGCATCCCGCCACGGCCGCCGCCGGCGCCGCACCCCGGCCCACCGTGATACGTGTGCGGTGCACCGGGCCCCGTAGAATCGGCCGCACCATGGCTTACCTCGACCACGCCGCGACCACCCCGATGCTTCCCGAGGCAGTCGAGGCGCTCACCGCGCACCTGGGCGTCACCGGCAACGCCTCCTCCCTGCACGCGGCCGGCCGCCGCGCCCGACGCACCGTCGAGGAGGCCCGCGAGACCCTCGCCGAAGCCCTCGGCGCCCGCCCCAGCGAGATCGTGTTCACCTCCGGCGGCACGGAGGCCGACAACCTCGCCGTGAAGGGTCTGTACTGGTCCCGCCGCGACGCGGACCCGGCCCGCACCCGGGTCCTCGCCAGCCCCGTCGAGCACCACGCCGTCCTGGACGCCGTCCACTGGCTCGGCGAGCACGAGGGCGCCACCGTCGAGTACCTCCCCGTCGACCCGCACGGCCGGGTCCACCCCGACGCCCTGCGCGAGGCCATCGCCCGCAACCCCGACGACGTCGCCCTCGCCACCGTCATGTGGGCCAACAACGAGATCGGGACCCTGCTGCCGGTCACCGAACTCGCCGCGGTCGCCGCCGAGTTCGGCGTCCCGCTGCACTCCGACGCGGTCCAGGCCTTCGGGCAGGTGCCGGTCGACTTCGGTGCGTCCGGGCTCGCCGCGATGACCGTCTCCGGCCACAAGATCGGAGGGCCGTACGGCATCGGTGCCCTGGTCCTCGGCCGCGAGCACACCCCCGTGCCCGTGCTGCACGGCGGCGGACAGGAACGCCACGTCCGCTCCGGCACCCTCGACGTGCCCGCCGTCGCCTCCTTCGCCGTCGCCGGGCGGCTCGCCGCCGAGCAGCGCGAGTGGTTCGCCCGCGAGATCGGACGGCTGCGCGACGACCTGGTCGCCGCGGTGCTGGAGGCCGTCCCCGACGCGATCCTGGGCGGTGACCCCGCCCCCGGCGGCCGACTCCCGGCCAACGCGCACTTCACCTTCCCCGGCTGCGAGGGCGACTCCCTGCTGCTGCTCCTGGACGCGCAGGGCATCGAGTGCTCCACCGGCTCGGCCTGCACCGCGGGCGTGGCCCAGCCCAGCCACGTCCTCCTCGCCACCGGCACCGACCCCGACCTGGCCCGCGGCACCCTGCGCTTCTCCCTCGGCCACACCTCGACGGACGCCGACGTGTCAGCCCTGGCCAAGGCCATCGGCCCCGCGGTGGCCCGCGCCCGGGCGGCGGGGCTCAGCTGAGGCGGCCGCCGGCGCGCCCGGTGACCTGGGGCCTGTCGTTCGGATCAGGCCGGGCTCGCGGGCCCTGGCACCGCGCCTCGCCGCGTTGTCGTCGGTTGTCAGGGCTCCGCCCTGCCGCCCTCCTCCGCCTTGCGATGCACGGCACCAGACCCCGCTCCCTGATCCGGCCTGGTCCGAACGAAAGACCCTAGCCGCCCGTGCCGTCGGCCGTGGTGGCCGTGCGGCCCTGGCCCGCCTGGGCGGTGCCGGCGCGGCGGACCAGTTTCAGGTAGCGGTCCCAGTCCCAGTGCGGGCCCGGGTCGGTGTGGTCGGTGCCGGGCACCTCGACGTGCCCGATGATGTGCTCGCGGTCGACCGGGATGTCGTACCGCGCGCATATCCGGGCCGTCAGGCGGGCCGAGGCCGCGTACATCGCGTCGGTGAAGTCCTCCGGGCGGTCCACGAAGCCCTCGTGCTCGATGCCGACGCTGCGTTCGTTGTAGTCGCGGTTGCCCGCGTGGTACGCCACGTCCAGCTCGCGGATCATCTGCGTGATCCGGCCGTCCTTGCCGACGATGTAGTGGGCCGCCGCCTTGTGCCCCGGGTTCTGGAACGCCTTCACCGCGCTGTCCAGGCTCCCCTGGGTGACATGCACGACCACCATGTCGACGCCGAAGTCGTCCGGCCGGTCCGCGCCGCGCCAGTTGGCGTCCGAGGCCGCGACCCAGCGGGCGCCCGCGAAGTCGACCGCGCCGGGGGTGCGCGGCTTGTCGACGCCGGGCAGCCGCCACCACAGCCGCCCCAGCTCGTCCCGCGCCAGCGCCGCCGTGCCCGCCGCGGCCGCCAGCCCGCCCACGATCAGTGCGCGCCGGCCTATGCGCCGGTCGCCGTCCTCGCCCGCTCCTTTGGCCCCCATGTGATCGTGAACGGATATCCGGCGACCGTGGTTCCCGCGCCCCCTTACCCTGGAGGGGCTATGACTGACACCCCGCAGCGCACCCGCCCCCTCCGCGTCCTGGCCGCCATGTCCGGAGGCGTCGACTCCGCCGTCGCCGCCGCCCGCGCCGCCGAAGCGGGCCACGACGTGACCGGCGTCCACCTCGCCCTCTCCGCGAACCCGCAGTCGTTCCGCACCGGCGCCCGGGGCTGCTGCACCATCGAGGACTCCCGTGACGCCCGCCGGGCCGCCGACGTCATCGGCATCCCGTTCTACGTGTGGGACCTCGCCGACCGCTTCCGCGAGGACGTCGTCGAGGACTTCGTCGCCGAGTACGAGGCCGGCCGCACCCCCAACCCGTGCCTGCGCTGCAACGAGAAGATCAAGTTCGCCGCGCTGCTCGACAAGGCGCTCGCGCTCGGTTTCGACGCCGTCTGCACCGGCCACTACGCCAAGGTGATCCTGCGTGAGGACGGCACCCGCGAACTGCACCGCGCGTCCGACATGGCCAAGGACCAGAGCTACGTCCTCGGCGTGCTCGACGACCGCCAGCTCGCCCACGCCCTGTTCCCGCTCGGCGACACGGTCACCACCAAGGAGGAGATCCGCGCCGAGGCCGAGCGCCGGGGCCTGGCCGTGGCCAAGAAGCCCGACTCGCACGACATCTGCTTCATCGCCGACGGCGACACCCAGGGCTTCCTCGCCAAGCGGCTCGGCAAGGCCGAGGGCGACATCGTCGACGAGTCCGGCAGCAGGATCGGCAGCCACGACGGCGCGTACGGCTTCACCATCGGCCAGCGCAAGGGCCTGCGGATCGGTACCCCCGCCCCCGACGGCAAGCCCCGCTACGTCCTGGACATCTCCCCGGTGGACAACACCGTCACCGTCGGCCCGGCGGCCTCCCTGGACGTCACCGCGCTCACCGCGATCCGCCCCCGCTGGTGCGGCAGCGCCCCGGCCGGCCCCGGCACCTACACCGCCCAGCTGCGCGCCCACGGCGGCGAGACCGGGGTGACGGCCGAACTCGTCGGCGAGGAGCTGCGCGTGCGCTTCACCGAGCCCGTGCGCGGCGTCGCCCCCGGCCAGGCGGTCGTGCTGTACGACGGCACGCGCGTGGTGGGTTCGGCGACCATCGCCTCGACGGAGCGGGCGACGGCGGACGTGGCCTGACACGGCCCGCCCACGCGGCGGTCACCGTGCGAGGGCCACGCGGCGGTCACCGTCCGCGAGACCGCGCCGCGCTTCACCGCGCGAAGAACTCCGCCAGCACCGGCGCCAGCACGTCCGGTTCGGCCATGTGGGTCTGGCCCCCCAGCGTGCGGTACGCGCCCCGGGGGACCGACTCGGCGATCGCCCGCGCCGCCTGACGCATCCACGCCGGGCTCGCGTCGCCCGCGATCGACAGCACCGGTACCGGGATCGACGCCAGCAGCTCCCGCGGCACGCCCCCGCCGCCCATCACGGCGTCGTCGTACGCGAGGCTCGGCGCCATCGACTCCATGCTCCTCCACATCGGCGACTGCCGCGCGCTCCCGATCACCCCGTCGCCCAGCCCGGTCAGCCGCAGGAAGAGCTCGACCGCGTCGCCCCGCCGCCCCTCCTCCAGCGCCGCCCTCAGCCGCTCGGTGTACCGGGCGCGCTCGGCGAGGTCGTCCTCCGACATGGCGTACGGCGTCTCGTACACCGCGACCTGGCGCACCGGCAGCCCGCTCGCCGCCGCCCGCAGCGCCAGCGCGCCCCCCGAGGAGACGCCGTACAGCGCCGCCTCGCCGCCCACCGCCTCGATCAGCGCCGCCAGGTCCTCCACCTCGCGCTCCACCGCGTAGGGAGGCGTGTCGCCGCTCGCGCCCCGGCCGCGGCGGTCGTAGACGACCACCCGGAACCGCTCGGAGAGCGGGGCGGCCAGCGGCGCCACCGTGGCGCCCGTCGACATGGCGCCGCTGACGAGGACGATCGTGGCGCCGCGTCCGGCGCTCTCGTACGCCAGGGAGGTGCCGTCGCGCGAGGAGATGTTCTTGTCCATGTCTCACCAGACTGCCGCACCGCGCGGTGTTCGTCGGTGAGGCGGGCGGCGCGTCAGCCGATCGCAACCCTCGCAGCGACCGGCCGGCTGCCGGCCGGTCAGTCCAGCTCCACCTCGTAGAAGCACAGGTGGTCCTTGATCGCGGCCACGCCCGGCTTCGGCTCGGGGTACGCCCACACCAGGTCCGCCGCGTCCGGCAGCGACCAGTACGACGCGGCCCCCTTGAACGGGCAGTGCGTGTGCGTCGCGGACGGCGTCAGCAGGTCCAGCCGCACGTCCTGCGGCGGGATGTAGTAGCGCGCGGGGCAGCCCGTCTCGTGCAGCACCAGCGCGCGGTCGCTCTCCGCCAGCACCTGCCCGTCGCGCACCACGCGCACGTGCCGGTCGCTGGGCTCGACGGTGATGCGATGGCCTGTGGTCACGGCGTCCTCCTCGATGGTCGGTCCGACGGGTACAGCGCGCCCCGGGGCAGCCTTCTTCCCGAGCGTAGGCTGCCTCCGTGAACATCTGCGTCTTCCTCTCCGCCGCCGACCTCGCCGACCGCTACACCACTCCCGCGCGCGAGTTCGCGCGCCTGATCGGCAAGGGCGGGCACACCCTGGTCTGGGGCGGCTCCGACGTCGGTCTGATGAAGGTCGTCGCCGACGGGGTGGAGGAGGCCGGCGGCCGGCTCCTCGGCGTCTCGGTGGAGTTCCTCTCCGCGACGGCCCGCCAGGGCGTCGACGAGATGGTCGTCGCCAAGGACCTCGCCGAGCGCAAGCGGCTGCTGCTGGAGAAGGCCGACGCGGTCGTGATCATGGTGGGCGGCACCGGCACCCTCGACGAGGCGACGGAGATCCTGGAGCTGAAGAAGCACGGGCACACCGACATGCCGGTGGTGCTGCTCAACACCGCCGGGTTCTACGACGGGCTCAAGGAGCAGTTCCACCGCATGGAGGCGGAGGGCTTCCTGCCCCGCCCGCTGAGCGAGCTGGTCTTCTTCGCCGAGGAGCCGGTGGGCGCGCTGGCCTACCTGGAGGAGAGCCGGGGCGTCGCCTGACCGGCGCGGGTGCGAGCATGGCGGTCATGGCTACACATGTGATCACCGGAGCCGGTTCCGGCATCGGCGGGGCCGTCGCCCGCCGTCTGCACGCGCGCGGGGACGACCTCGTGCTGCACGCGCGCGACGCGGGCCGCGCGAAGGAGCTGGCCGCCGAGTTCCCCGGTGCCCGCACCCTGGTCGGCGACCTCGCCGACCCCGACCGGCTCAGCTGGGCCTTCTCGCACCAGTCGCTGCCCGACCGGGTGGACTCGCTGCTGCACATCGCGGGTGTCGTCGATCTCGGCCCGGTCGGCGAGCTCACCCCCAAGAGCTGGCGCCACCAGCTGAACGTCAACCTGGTCGCCCCCGCCGAGCTGACCCGTCACTTCCTGCCCCAGCTCCGCGCGAGCCGGGGCCACGTGCTCTTCGTCAACTCCGGCGCCGGCCTGAACGCGCACGCGGACTGGTCCGCCTACGCCGCCTCCAAGCACGGCCTGAGGGCCCTCGCCGACTCCCTGCGCCACGAGGAGCACGCGAACGGCGTCCGCGTCACCTCGGTCTACCCCGGCCGCACCGCCAGCCCCATGCAGGCCAAGGTCCACCAGCAGGAGGGCAAGGAGTACGACCCCGAGAAGTGGATCGACCCCGAGTCGGTCGCCACGACGATCGTCATGGCCCTCGACCTCCCGAGGGACGCCGAGGTCAACGACCTGACGGTCCGCCCGGGACGCTGAACACTCCAGCCTGACCGGTACCCTCCAGCCCGTCCGGCGTTTGAAGACGAGGCCCGAAGGGCCGACGGGGGGTCCGGGGGCGAAGCCCTTGGGGACGACGGGGGTCCCCCCGCTCGAGCGGAGCCGGGAGTGGGCGAGGGAAGGGGCGGCGGGGGCGAAAACCCCCTGCCGCCCACTGCGTACGCTTCCCCTTGTGAACGACACCCTTCGCTTCGCCCCCGCCCTCGCCACCGGCGTCGGCTCCCTCCCCGGCGGCGACGCCGGAGAGGCTGCCAAGACCGCCACCGGCAGCTTCGAGGACTTCCCCCACCTCCCCGAGCTCCCCGCCCGCGGCCCCGGCGCCGACATGATCGGCCGCACCGCCGGCATGCTCGTCGAGCTCTACGCCCGCGTGGAGCCAAGCGGCTGGCGGATCGGCGACCGCCCCGGCCGGGACACCCGCCGCGCACGCTCCTGGCTCGGCCAGGACCTCGACGCGCTCGAGGAGTACACCCAGGGCTACGAAGGGCTGATGAAGGTCCAGGCCGTCGGCCCCTGGACCCTCGCCGCGTCCCTGGAGCTGAAGAACGGCGAGGCCGCCCTCTCCGACCCCGGCGCCGCCCGCGACCTCGCGGCCTCCCTCGCCGAGGGACTGCGGCTCCACCTCGACGAGGTGCGCCGCCGCGTCCCCGGCGCCACCCTCGTCCTCCAGCTCGACGAACCGTCCCTCACCGCCGTCCTGCGCGGCCAGGTCAGGACCGCCAGCGGCTACCGCACGCACCGCGCGGTGGACCGCCAGATCGTGGAGGGCACGCTGCGCGACGTCGTCGGCGTGCACGAGGGAGGGCCGGTCGTGGTCCACTCCTGCGCCCCGGACGTCCCGTTCGCCCTGCTGCGCCGGGCGGGCGTGGCGGGCATCTCGTTCGATTTCTCCCTCCTCACCGAGCGTGACGACGAGGCGATCGGCGAGGCGGTCGAGGGCGGCACCCGCCTGTTCGCCGGTGTCGTCCCCGGCACGGACGCTCCATTGTCAGACCCTGCCGGTAGCGTCATGGGTGTCAGGACGCTCTGGCGCAGGCTGGGGCTGCGGCCGGGACTTCTCCCGGAGGCGGTCACGCTCACTCCGGCGTGCGGACTCGCGGGGGCCTCTCCCGCGTACGCGCGCGCGGCCTACGCACACTGCGTCCGGGCGGCGAGATCCCTCGCGGACAACCCTGAGTAACGGGAGGACACACGGTGGCCGGCGACAAGCAAGCGGAGACGACGAGCGTGCCCGCACAAGCGCGGGAGCAGCACGCCACGCTCGCCGAGCAGATCGAGGAGCACCGTTTCCGTTACTACGTGAACGACGCACCCGTCGTGAGCGACGCGGAGTTCGACCGCCTCCTGCGTGAGCTGGAGACACTGGAGGAGCGGTATCCGGAGCTGCGCACGCCGGAGTCGCCGACCCAGAAGGTCGCCGGGGCCTACGAGACGGAGTTCACCTCCGTCCAGCACCGCTCCCGCATGCTGTCCCTGGACAACACGTTCAACGACGAGGACCTCGCCGCCTGGGCCGAGCGCATCCACAAGGAACTGGGTACGCAGACGTTCCACTTCCTGTGCGAGCTGAAGGTCGACGGCCTCGCGGTCAACCTCACCTACGAGCGCGGCCGGCTGGTCCGCGCGGCGACCCGCGGCGACGGCCGCACCGGTGAGGACATCACCCCCAACGTCCGCACCATCGCCGAGATCCCGGACCGCCTCAAGGGCGACCAGGTGCCCGACGTCGTGGAGATCCGCGGCGAGGTCTACTTCCCGATGGAGAAGTTCCAGGAGCTCAACGCCCGTCTGGTGGAGGCCGGTGACAAGCCCTTCGCCAACCCGCGCAACGCGGCGGCCGGTTCGCTGCGCCAGAAGGACCCGCGGGTCACCGCCACCCGGCCGCTGCACATGGTGGTGCACGGCATCGGCGTGCTCGAGGGCTACAAGGGCATGACCCGGCTCTCCCAGGGCTACGGCCTGCTGAAGGAGTGGGGCCTGCCGACCTCCCCGCACAACCGGGTCGTCGACGGCATGGAGGGTGTGCGGGAGTTCATCGCCTACTACGGCGAGAACCGCCACTCCGTGGCCCACGAGATCGACGGCGTCGTGGTCAAGCTCGACGAGATCCCGCTCCAGGGGCGCCTCGGCACCACCTCCCGCGCCCCGCGCTGGGCCATCGCCTACAAGTACGCGCCGGAGGAGGTCAACACCAAGCTGGTCAACATCCGGGTGGGCGTCGGCCGCACCGGCCGGGTCACGCCGTACGCGCAGGTCGAGCCGGTGACGGTGGCCGGCTCGGAGGTCGAGTTCGCCACCCTGCACAACCAGGACGTGGTCAAGGCCAAGGGCGTGCTCATCGGCGACACGGTGGTGCTGCGCAAGGCCGGTGACGTCATCCCCGAGATCCTCGGGCCGGTGGCCGACCTGCGGGACGGCAGCGAGCGCGAGTTCGTCATGCCTTCCGAATGCCCCGAGTGCGGTACGCCGCTGCGGCCGATGAAGGAGGGCGACGTCGACCTGCGCTGCCCCAACGCCCGTGCCTGCCCGGCCCAGTTGCGCGAGCGGCTGTTCTATCTCGCCGGACGCAAGGCGCTGGACATCGAGCACTTCGGCTATGTCGCCGCCGCGGCCCTCACCAGCCCGCTGGAGCCGCAGGAGCCGCCCCTGAAGGACGAGGGCGACCTGTTCGACCTCACGGTCGAGCAGCTGCTGCCCATCAAGGCGTACGTCCTCGACCAGGACAGCGGGCTGCCCAAGCGGGACCCGAAGACCGGCGAGGAGAAGATCGCCACGGTCTTCGCCAACCAGGAGGGCGAGCCGAAGAAGAACGCGATCGCGATGCTCGCCAACATCGCGGCGGCCAAGGAGCGCCCGCTGGCCCGTGTGCTCACCAGCCTGTCGATCCGTCACGTCGGCCCGGTGGCCGCGGAGGCGCTGGCCCGCGAGTTCCGGTCGATCGAGCGCATCGAACAGGCCACCGAGGAGGAGCTGGCCGGCACCGAGGGCGTGGGCCCGACCATCGCCGCCTCGCTCAAGGAATGGTTCGCCACCGACTGGCACCGCGAGATCATCCGCAAGTGGAAGGCGGCCGGCGTCCGCATGGAGGACGAGCGGTCCGGCGAGGACGAGGGCCCGCGCCCTCTCGAAGGACTCACCGTCGTCGTGACCGGAACGCTGGAGAATTTCACCCGCGATGGCGCGAAAGAGGCCCTGCAGAACCAGGGCGCCAAGGTGACCGGATCCGTGTCCAAGAAGACGTCGTTCGTCGTCGTGGGTGACAATCCCGGGTCGAAATATGACAAAGCGATGCAGCTGAAGGTGCCGGTTCTGAACGAGGACGGTTTCAACGTCCTTCTGGAGCAGGGCCCCGAGGCCGCGGCCGGCGCCGCCCTTTCGGCCGAGGAGTAGCGGTTGAAGGCCACCCGATCGGCGCATACCAGATGCATACGGGTGGCTGGGGCGCATTCGGGCAACCGTCGGCGACCGGTGCCCGTGGAAGCCTTCTGCGGCCTACTGTTGAGATGTGCGCCTGCCGTGCTCAGTCGCGGTCGGGGCAACCCCCGTACCCGTGAGGGGTCCGGGGAAGGGCTTTCCACCGCGGAGCCGCTGAGGGTTGTCGGGCATCGGGCCGCGTGGCGTGGGCACCGCCGGCTGTGAGAGGGACGGGAATGGAACCGACCGAGAGCGCCGCCCCGGGCTCACGGCTGCGCCTGCGCCGCATGGCGGTCGTCTGGCGGCGCGGCCGCGAGGACGCTCGGCCCGCGGGGCGTCCGGACGCGCGGGGGCGCACCGGTGCGGGCACCGCGGACGCGCGCGACGCCGGGCGCCCGGCCGGCGGGACCGGCGTCGGGCCGGACGGGACGGAGACCGAACGCCACCCGTCCTGGCCCGCGTTGCCCACGGCCGTCGTCGCCGCGGCCGCCTTCGTCCTCGGCGCCGGCTTCCTGCGCGCCTTCACCGGAGGGCACGCCCTCTTCCCGTCCGGCACCGTCGGCTGGTCGCTCGCGGTGCTCACCGGGATCGTCGTCGGCCACCTGGTGATGCTGGGCCGCTCCCGCTGGTGGGGCGGCACCGGCTCCGGCGCCGCCCTCACCCTCGCCGTGCTGCTGCTCTACGGCTGGGTCCCGGCCGGCATGGTCAGCCTCACCGTCGTCGTGCTGGTCGGCATAGCCCGGCGGGGCCGCTGGCGGCAGGGCGTGCTGCACGGCGCGGCCGACCTGCTCGGCATCGGCGCCGGAGCGTTGGTCCTGGCCGCGTTCGGCACCGTCCCGTCCGTCGAGTCGCCGTCCACCCCCGACACCTGGACCCTCTACACCGGCCCCGGGGTGGTGCTGGTCGCCGCCGCCTATCTCGCGGTCACCCGCAGCCTGGTGTGGTATCTGCACACCCCCCGCTCGGGCCTGCCCACGGTCGCCCGCACCGCCCTGGTCCGCCAGGGGCTCGTCGCGGTCGCCCTGCTCGGCATAGCGCCGCTGATCTGCGTGGTCGCCGACGCCAAGCCCGTCCTGCTGCCGCTGTTCTCCATCCCGCTGATCGCCCTCGACTCCACCCTGTGGATAGCCAGGGCGCGGGCCGAGGAGCAACTGCGCGACCCGCTCACCGGGCTGCCCAACCGGCAGTGGCTGCAGGAGCGCATCTGGACCGCGCTGGACGACGCGGAGCGGGTCGGCTCCCGGGCCGCGCTCATGCTCATCGACCTCGACCGCTTCCGGTCGGTCAACGACACCCTGGGCCATCTCGCCGGCGACCGGCTGCTGCTGCAGATCGCCGACCGGCTGAGACTGGCCCTGCCGCGCGGGGCGGAGGCCGCGCGGCTCGGCGGTGACGAGTTCGCCGTGTTACTGCCCGTGGCCGACTCCACGACGTCCGCGACCCGCGCCGCCCGCGGCCTGGTCGCCGCCCTCAGCTCCCCGCTCGACCTCGACGGGCTCACCCTCGTCCTGGAGGCGAGTGCGGGAGTCGCCGTGTTCCCGGACCACGCGGCCGACGCCGAGGGGCTGCTGCGGCGGGCGGACGTGGCGATGTACCAGGCCAAGCGGGACCGTACGGGCGTTGAGGCGTACGAGTCCAAGCGGGACTCCAACACCCCTGACCGGCTGGGCCTGCTGGGCGATCTGCGCCGCGCCCTCGACGCGCACGAGGTGGAGTTGCACTACCAGCCGAAGGTCCGCTTCGACGGCCAGGTCTCCGGCCTCGAGGCGCTGGTGCGGTGGGTGCACCCGGAGCGCGGGCGGGTCCCCCCGGACGAGTTCATAGCGATAGCCGAGTCGTCCGGGCTGATGCCGCAGCTCACCGAGTACGTGCTGGAGACCGCGCTCGGGCAGGTCGCCCGGTGGCGCGCGCAGGGCCTGTTCGTGCCGGTGGCCGTCAACGTCTCGCCGCGCGACGTCCACAGCCCCGGCTTCGCGGGCTCCGTCGCGGCCCGGCTGGCCCGGCACGGGGTGCCCGCGGGAGCGCTCCAGCTGGAGATCACCGAGCATGTGCTGCTGGAGGACCCGACGCGTGCCGCCGACACCCTCAACGCGCTGACCGGGCACGGCGTGAAGATGTCGCTCGACGACTTCGGCACCGGCTACTCCTCGCTGGTGCACCTGCGGCGGCTGCCGGTGAGCGAGCTGAAGATCGACCGGTCGTTCGTGGCCCGGCTGGCGATCGACACGGAGGACGCGGAGATCGTCCGTTGCACGATCGACCTGGCCCACTCGCTGGGCCTGCTGGTGGTCGCGGAGGGCGTCGAGGACGACGAGACCTGGGAGCGGCTGCGGGATCTGCGGTGCGACGCGGTGCAGGGGTGGCTGGTCGCGGCGGCGATGCCGCCGGACGAGACGACGGCCTGGCTGCTCGCCCGGGGGTCGCGGGGGTGGCAGCGGCCGGCGGCGGCGCTGCCGGCGGCGACGGGGCCGGTGGAGGACTAGCCCTCCGCCGGAGCCGCGTCCCGGAGCCCGCGCTGCGCCGCCCCGCGAGGACCTGGCCGCCCCCGCGGAGAGGCCGTGGTGCGACCGTGGGTCTGATGTGGCTGGTCGCGCAGTTCCCCGCGCCCCTTTCGGTGCCCTTCGGGGGGCGCCCCGCGACGACGTGGCCGCTCCGTGGGGTGGCCGTGCTGCGG
Organism: Streptomyces sp. CNH189; assembly: GCF_000527195.1. NCBI lineage: Bacteria > Bacillati > Actinomycetota > Actinomycetes > Kitasatosporales > Streptomycetaceae > Streptomyces > Streptomyces sp. CNH189. Next base: position 43,741 of record NZ_AZUS01000027.1, on the reverse strand, counting down.
CCGCGGGTCTGATGTGGCTGGTCGCGCAGTTCCCCGCGCCCCTTTCGGTGCCCTTCGGGGGGCGCCGGGTGGAGGGTTTCACGGGCATGGGTGCCCGCCCCATAGGATTGGTCCCAAACCACACACACTCACCCCAGAGGATCGCTGCATGCCTGGCATCACGCGCGAGGAGGTCGCCCACCTCGCCCGGCTGGCGCGTCTGGAGCTGAAGCCCGAAGAGCTCGACCACTTCGCAGGCCAGCTCGACGACATCATCGGCGCGGTCGCCCGCGTCAGCGAGGTCGCCGACCAAGACGTCCCGCCGACCTCGCACCCGCTCCCGCTGACGAACGTCATGCGGGCCGACGAGGTCCGTCCCTCGCTCACCCCCGAGCAGGCGCTCTCCGGCGCCCCGGCCCAGGAGCAGCAGCGTTTCAAGGTGCCGCAGATCCTGGGGGAGGAGTAAACCGCCATGAGCGATCACATCATCAAGCTCACCGCGGCCGAGACCGCCGCGAAGATCGCCTCCGGCGAGCTCACCGCGGTCGAGGTCACCGAGGCCCACCTGGCCCGGATCGAAGCCGTGGACGAGAAGGTGCACGCCTTCCTGCACGTCGACCGGGAGGGCGCCCTCGCCCAGGCCCGCGCCGTCGACGCCAAGCGCGAGCGCGGCGAGAAGCTCGGCCCGCTGGCCGGCGTGCCTCTCGCGCTGAAGGACATCTTCACCACCGAGGGCATCCCGACCACGGTCGGCTCCAAGATCCTCGAGGGCTGGATCCCGCCGTACGACGCGACGCTCACCAGGCGCCTCAGGGACGCCGACGTCGTCATCCTCGGCAAGACCAACATGGACGAGTTCGCCATGGGGTCCTCCACCGAGAACAGCGCCTACGGCCCCACCGGCAACCCCTGGGACCTCACCCGGATCCCCGGCGGATCCGGCGGCGGTTCCTCCGCCGCGCTGGCCGCGCACATGGCCCCGCTCGCCATCGGCACCGACACCGGCGGCTCCATCCGCCAGCCGGCCGCCGTCACCGGCACGGTCGGCGTGAAGCCGACGTACGGCGCGGTGTCCCGTTACGGCATGGTGGCGTTCTCCTCCTCCCTCGACCAGGGCGGCCCCTGCGCCCGCACGGTCCTGGACGCGGCCCTGCTGCACGAGGTGATCGCCGGGCACGACCCGATGGACTCGACCTCCATCGACGAGCCGGTCCCGCCGGTCGTCGAGGCCGCGCGCAACGGCTCGGTGGCCGGCATGCGCGTCGGTGTCGTCAAGCAGTTCCGCGGCGAGGGCTACCAGGCCGGCGTCGTGCAGCGGTTCGACGAGTCGGTGCAGATGCTCAAGGAGCTCGGCGCCGAGATCGTCGAGCTGGACTGCCCGTCCTTCGACCTGGCGCTGTCCGCGTACTACCTGATCGCGCCGTCCGAGTGCTCCTCCAACCTCGCCCGCTTCGACGGCCTGCGCTACGGCGCGCGCGTCGGCGACGACGGCTCGCACTCCGCCGAGGAGGTCACCTCGCTGACCCGCGAGGCCGGCTTCGGCGACGAGGTCAAGCGCCGCATCATGCTCGGCACGTACGCGCTCAGCTCCGGCTACTACGACGCGTACTACGGCAGCGCCCAGAAGGTCCGCACGCTGATCAAGCAGGACTTCGACAAGGCCTTCGAGCAGGTCGACGTGATCGTCTCCCCGACGACCCCGACCACCGCCTTCCCGATCGGCGAGCGCGCCGACGACCCGATGGCGATGTACCTCGCGGACCTGTGCACCATCCCGACCAACCTGGCGGGCAACGCCGCCATGTCGCTGCCCTGCGGCCTCGCGCCGGAGGACAACCTGCCGGTCGGCCTGCAGATCATCGCCCCGGTCATGAAGGACGACCGCCTCTACAAGGTGGGTGCCGCCGTCGAGGCCGCCTTCGTGGAAAAGTGGGGCCACCCGCTGCTCGAGGAGGCTCCGTCGCTGTGAGTGCACTGACCAAGGCCAAGGGATTCAAGAAGTCCCGGTCCGGTACGTACCTGTCCATGGCCGCCACCGCGTTCGGCGCGTTCGGCGTCGCCAAGCGGCTGAAGTCGGCGCGCGCCGAGAAGGACACCCTGGTCCTGATCGACGCGACCGTGTCCGCCGCCGCCATCGTCACCGGCCTCGCCATCCTCTACCGCGAGCTGAAGCGGCTGGGCGACGACGACGTCCTGCTGGGCTGAGAGGGAAGTTTTCACCGTGACCACCACGACCGACCTGGTGTCGTACGAGGACGCACTCGCGTCGTACGACCCCGTCATGGGCCTCGAGGTCCATGTCGAACTCGGCACCGCCACCAAGATGTTCTGCGGCTGCTCCACCGCGCTCGGTGCCGACCCCAACACCCAGACCTGCCCGGTCTGCCTCGGCCTGCCCGGCGCGCTCCCGGCCGTCAACGCGACCGGCGTCGAGTCCGCCGTCAAGATCGGACTCGCGCTCAACTGCGAGATCGCCGAGTGGTGCCGCTTCGCCCGGAAGAACTACTTCTATCCGGACATGCCGAAGAACTTCCAGACCTCCCAGTACGACGAGCCGATCGCCTTCAACGGCTACCTCGACGTGCAGCTGGAGGACGGCGAGACCTTCCGTGTGGAGATCGAGCGCGCCCACATGGAGGAGGACACCGGCAAGTCGCTGCACGTCGGCGGCGCCACCGGCCGTATCCACGGCGCCTCGCACTCCCTCCTCGACTACAACCGCGCCGGCATCCCGCTCATCGAGATCGTCACCAAGCCGATCGAGGGAGCGGGCGAGCGCGCCCCCGAGGTGGCCCGGGCCTACGTCCGTGAGCTGCGCGAACTCATCCGGGCGCTCGGCGTGTCCGAGGCCCGCATGGAGATGGGCCAGATGCGCTGCGACGTGAACCTGTCGCTGCGCCCGCACGGCACCGAGAAGTTCGGTACGCGCTCGGAGACGAAGAACGTCAACTCGCTGCGTTCCGTCGAGCGCGCCGCCCGCTTCGAGATCCAGCGGCACGCGGCGGTGCTGTCCTCCGGCGGGACGATCGTCCAGGAGACCCGGCACTTCCACGAGGACACGGGGTCCACGACCTCGGGCCGCGTGAAGGAGGAGGCCGAGGACTACCGGTACTTCCCGGAGCCGGACCTGGTGCCCGTGGCGCCGTCCCGGGAGTGGGTCGAGGAGATCCGCGCCCAGCTGCCCGAGCTGCCGCTGGTGCGGCGCAACCGGCTTCGCGAGGAGTGGGGCGTCTCCGGCACCGACATGCAGGCCATCCTGAACGCCGGTGCGCTGGACCTGATCGTCGCGACGATCGACGCCGGTGCCGACGCGGCCTCCGCCCGCAAGTGGTGGATGGGCGAGCTGGCCCGCAGTGCCAACGAGTCGCAGAAGCCGCTGGACGAGCTGGCGATCACCCCGGCGCAGGTGGCCCGGGTCACCGAGCTGGTGACCAAGGGCGAGCTGAACGACAAGCTGGCCCGCCAGGTCATCGAGGGTGTCCTCGCCGGTGAGGGCACGCCGGACGAGGTCGTGGAGAAGCGCGGCCTGAAGGTCGTCTCCGACGAGGGCGCGCTCACCGCCGCCGTCGACGAGGCGATCGCCGGCAACCCGGGCGTCGCGGACAAGATCCGCGGCGGCAAGGTCGCGGCGGCCGGCGCGCTGGTCGGCGCGGTCATGAAGGCCACGCGCGGCCAGGCGGACGCGGCCCGGGTGAAGGAACTGATCCTGCAGAAGCTGGGCGTCGAGGGCTGAGACCCGTACGACGTGAGGAAGGGGACGCACCCGCCGGGTGCGTCCCCTTCGCGTGTCACGGGCGTCCGTGGGTCAGCGGCGGCGGCCCACCACGCGGGTGAAGCCCAGCGTGCGGCCCTGGTCGGCGCGCACCAGCCGCGCGTTCTCCCGGCCCATCCGCCGGTGGAACTCGTCCGTGTGGTGTTCGGCGACCACGTCGGACCAGAGCAGCCACTCCCGCCAGCCGTCCTCCAGCCAGTCGGCCGTCTCGACCTCCACGGCCCCGCCGCGGGTCCAGTGGCGACGCCACCAGGCGGGGCTGTGGAAGCACCAGAACGCGGGCTCCCAGAAGGGCTTCAGGTGGTCCGGCGGCTCGGTGCCGTCGATCTCCTCGGTGAGCGACGGCACGACCACCCCGATGCGTCCGCCCGGCTTCAGCAGCCGGCTCAGCGTCGGCAGGTAGAGGTCGTCGGTGCCGAAGTACTGGTACGCGTCGACCGAGACGATCGCGTCGAAGCTCTCCTCCCCGAAGGGCAGGTCGTGCGCCTCCGCGTGGACGGGCAGGACGCGGTCGGCGACGCCCGCCTCGGCGATCCGGCCGGCGTTCTCGTCCGGCCTGATCCACAGGTCGGCGGCGGTGACCTGGACGTCGTACTCCCGGGCCAGGAAGACCGAGGTCATGGCGCGTCCGCAGCCCAGGTCGAGCACCCGGGCGCCAGGAGGCAGGGTGTCCAGGCCGAGGGCGGGCGCGAGCCACTCCAGCAGCCACAGCGCGTGGGGGCCCATCTGGTTGTCGACGGTCCACTGCGGGTCGTAGGCGCTGCTGCGCGGGTAGCGGGGCAGGCTCAGGCGGTTAGCGAGGTCGTCGTGCGGGGTGTTCGGTGTGCGGTCCGACATCGGTGAACGGGCTCCTTGAGGCCGTGAGGAGGGGAAGGGTCGCGTCGGAGAGCGGACGGACAAGCATCAAAGCACCTGCTTCGGCCGGCGGCGGACTGCCGCGGGGGAGTCGGACCGACGGACGCTAACAGCCGCACGGGTGCCCCCGCATCCAGGTTTCCGGGGCCGGGCCGCTACGCTCCGGCGCCATGAGTGGACGCCCTGATTCCGACATACCCCCGGACACTCGGACCGGCGAAAAGGACGGGAAAGCCGGAGAAGCACAATCGGCGGACAACACCGACGCCAGGCATTCCGGAATATCCGAAATAAGCGGAAAGTCCGCAGTGGCGGAGAACGGCGAGGATGCCGAGCGTACCGGGTCGCCTGAATCCGCCGAGGCCTTCGAAGAGGCGGACGGCGGCGGTCTCCTCGTCGATCGGGCGCGGCGGGCCCGGTGGGCCGTGGCCGGCGCCGGGATCGTGCTCGCTCTCGCGGGTGTCGCCGCCGCCCTGCTGCGGGCCGCCGACGCGGCGCCGGCCCTTGTCGCGACGGCCTACGCCGGTGGAGCGGCGGTCTGCGCCCTGGCGGCTGTCCTGGGCGCGCGCGGACGGACCCGCAGGGCGCTGTGGACGACGATCGCGGGCGTCATGATCATGGCGCTGGGGGACCAGTTCGACTGATTTCGTGAGCCTGACGGGAAATGTGAGTTAGTCCACGAAAGGGACAAACGATCATTTCCACCTGCAACAGTGGCAGGGCATTGCTCATGCGTTCTTTGCGGGCTGTTCGATCGTTCGTCGGCTGTACCCGGTCAAAGATCCACCCCGAGCCATACCGGGAGCACGCCTGTGGCAGCCCTAGCACGTTGGTGCGTTCAACGCCGTTTGTTCACCGTTCTGCTGTGGCTCCTCGCCCTGGTCGGAATCGCGGCGGGCGCCTTCGTCGCCGGCTCCGCCTACTCGAACGACTACAAGGTGCCCGGCACCGAGTCGGGGCGCGCCACCGAGCTGCTGAAGGAAGGCTTCCCGGGCCTCGGGGGCGACAGCGACAGCGTGGTCTGGCACACCTCGTCCGGCACGGTCCGGGACAGCGACGTCGAGCAGACCATGACCCGCACCCTCGACCGCATCGCGGACCTGCCCGGCATCGCCTCCGTCAGCACCCCGTACGCCGACGGGGGCGCCGGACAGATCAGCCAGGACGGCCGCACCGCCTACGCCACGGTGGCCTTCGAGCAGCAGACCAAGGACATGTCCCCAGGTCAGGCCGGTGCCGTGGTCAAGGAGGCCAAGGCCGCCGAGACCGACGGCCTGAGCGTCGATCTGGGCGGCAGCGCCGTCGAGCTGAGCGAGCCGTCCGGCGGGCACATGGCCGAGATCGTCGGCGTGGCCGTCGCGGCCGTGGTGCTCTTCCTCGCCTTCGGCTCGCTCGCCGCCTCGCTGCTGCCGATCGCCACCGCGCTGGTCAGCGTCGGCACCGCCTACGCGGGCATCGTCCTGCTCGGCCACCTGATGACCGTCGCGGACTTCGCACCCATGCTCGGGCTGCTGATCGGGCTCGGCGTGGGCATCGACTACGCGCTGTTCATCGTCACCCGGCACCGGCGCGGACTGAAGCGCGGCCTGAGCGTCACCGAGGCCGCCACCAACGCCGTCGCCACCACCGGCCGGGCCGTGGTGTTCGCGGGTGCGACCGTGTGCATCGCCCTGCTGGGCATGCTGATCCTGCGCCTGAACTTCCTCAACGGCGTGGCCGTGGCCGCCTCGCTCACCGTGGTGCTCACCGTCGGCGCCTCCGTCACCCTGCTGCCCGCCCTGCTGTCGCTGATCGGCACCCGGGCGCTCAGCCGCCGCGAGCGGCGCCGGCTGGCCGAGCACGGCCCCGAGCCGGAGATACCCACCGGGTTCGCCGCCCGCTGGTCGGCGTTCGTGGAGCGCCACCCCAAGCTGCTCGGCGCGATCGCCGTCGTCGCGATGGCCGTCCTCGCGCTGCCCACCTTCTCGCTGCACCTGGGCACCTCCGACCAGGGCAACGACCCCAAGACCTCCACCACCCGCCAGGCCTACGACCTGCTCGCCGACGGCTTCGGCCCGGGCGTGAACGGACCGCTCACCCTGGTCACCAAGGTCGACGGCGCCCCCGACCGGCTCGCCCTGGACAACCTCGACGCCACCCTGCGCACCACCGAGGGGGTCGCCTCGGCGTCACCGGTGACGTACAACCAGGGCGGCGACACCGCCTTCCTCACCGTCGTACCCGAGTCGTCCCCGCAGTCCAAGCAGACCAGCGACCTGGTCGACCGGCTGCGGGAGGACGTGCTGCCCCGGGCCGAGTCGGGCACCTCGCTCGACCTGCAGGTCGGGGGCGTGACGGCCGGCTACGACGACTTCGCCTCCGTCATCGTCGGCAAGCTGCCGCTGTTCGTCGGCGTCGTGATCAGCCTGGGCTGTCTGCTCCTGCTGCTCGCCTTCCGGTCCATCGGCATACCGCTCAAGGCCGCCGCGATGAACGTGGCCGCCGTCGCCGGCGCCTTCGGCGTGGTCGTGATGATCTTCCAATGGGGCTGGGGGAGCGAACTGCTCGGCCTCGGCCGCGCGGGCCCCATCGAACCCTTCCTGCCCGTGATCATGGTGTCCGTGCTCTTCGGGCTGTCCATGGACTACCAGGTGTTCCTGGTGAGCCGGATGTACGAGGAGTGGCTGGAGACCGGCGACAACCGCCGTGCCGTCCGCGTCGGCCTCGCCGAGACCAGCCGCGTGATCAACTCCGCCGCCGTCATCATGATCTCGGTGTTCCTCGCCTTCGTGCTGAGCGGTGACCGCGTGATCGCCATGTTCGGCATCGCCCTCGCCGCGGCCGTCGCCCTGGACGCCTTCATCCTGCGCACCCTGCTCGTGCCCGCCCTGATGCATCTCCTCGGCGGCGCCAACTGGTGGCTGCCCAAGTGGCTGGACCGGTTCCTGCCCCGGATCAGCATCGAGCCGCCCGAGTGCCGCGCCGCCCATGAGAGGCTGGCCGCCGTCACGGACGCCGGGGTGGCGGACGTGCTGGCGGAGGAGGAGCGGCAGCGGGATGTACGCGATACGACTGGGTGACGACGGCGCCGAACTGCGCCCGCTGGAGCCGTGGCACGCCGAGGAGTTCCTCGCCCACCTGGAGCGGGGCCGGGACTTCGTCAACCGGTACATCCCCTTCGGCTCCCGGGCCACGGACGTCACCACGGCCCGTGAGGCGCTCCAGCGGTACGCCGACATGCGCGCCGCCGACACCGCCTCGGTGCACGGGCTGTGGCTGGACGGCACGCTGGTCGGCGGGGTGCTCACGCTGAACTTCGACGCCGCGAACGGCACCTGCGAGGTCGGCTGCTGGCTGGAGCCCGCCGCCACCGGACGGGGACTGGTCACCCGCGCGATGCGCGTGCTCATCGACTGGGCCGTCGAGCAGCGTGGGATCCACCGGGTCGAATGGGTCGCCGCGTCCGGCAACACGGCCAGCATCGCCGTCGCCCGCCGGCTCGGCATGACCCGGGACGGCGTCCGCCGCTCGGCCCACCTGCACCACGGCGTACGGCACGACCTGGAGGTCTGGTCCGTCCTCGCCCCCGAGTGGCGCGCCCGTGAGGAGCACCCGGACCCGCGTTAAGCGGAATCTCAGACGCCGTCCGTACGGTGCGGGACATGGGAACGAAAACAGAGGACGAGACCGAAACCGGAATCACGACCGCGACCACGGCCGGGCCTGACGGGCAGGTGACGGAACAGCCCGGGGAACCCGCCGCCGAGGACCGCGTCGAACCGGCCGAGGGCCCGTCCGGGGTCGGACAGGGCGCCGCCGCGGTCGTCTCCGCGGCGCTCGGCGTCGTCTCGCTCACCGGCAGCTGGCTGGGCACGGTGGCCGCCGCACGCGAGACCCTGACCGGCCAGCTGCGGACCGCCGCCGACGCGGGCGTCGCCACCCAGGTCAAGGAGATCTACGGCGACGCCTGGCACACCAGCGCCCTGTGGGGCGGCCTCTTCGCCCTCACCGCGCTGATCGTGGGCGCGGTGGTGCTCGTGCGGCCCGCGTTCGGCACGCCCGGCCGCACCGCGCAGGCACCCTGGATCAAGTCGGTCGCCTGGGCCGGCGTCGCCCTCGGTGTCGTAGGACTGCTGCTGGCGGTCCTCAAGTACACCGACGTCCTTCTGGGGCTCCCCGCGACCGGCTGAGGAGGTGCCTAAGGCCCCCGGCCCGCCTGAGGCACACCATCTAAGGCATCGCGCCCGCCCCAAGATATGGAACTCTCCCGATGTGGCGGACCCGCCTCGGGGACGAAGGTGGAGGCATCGCAGAAAGCGACGTCGACACCGACTCCCAGGGGGAACACCATGTGGGAACACGAGCTGTACCGGCTCCGCCACGACGACCTCGTCCGCAGGGCCGCGACCGAGCGCCGCGCCCGTGAGGCCGTGCGGGGCCGCCGCGCCGCCCGCCGCGGAAGCGCGGCACGCGGCGCCGAGCCCGAGAGCCATACCCGGCGACGGTCCTGGTTCGCCCGGGCCGCGTGACACACGTACCGGGGCGGCGGCCGCGCCGAATGCGGCCGCCGCCCCTTTCGGCCGCCGTGACCACATGGTTTCGAGGAGGCGATGTCGTGCCGGTGCGCCGGGACGGGAAAACCGCTGCGCCGACGCCGGACGCGCGTGCGATGCTCAGGGGCGTGGAGACCAAGTCCGTCAGTCCCGTGTTCGTCGGCCGCTCCGTCGAACTCGCCACTCTGTACGACGTGTTCACCCGCGCCGGCGCCGGCGAACCGCAGGCGCTCCTGATCGGCGGCGAGGCCGGGGTGGGCAAGACCCGCCTCGTGGAGGAGTTCGCCGCCGCGGCCCGTGACCGGGGCGCGGTCGTCGCCGTCGGCGGCTGCGTGGAGATCGGCGCCGACGGGCTGCCCTTCGCCCCGTTCTCCACCGCCCTGCGCCAGCTGCGCCGGGAGCTCCCCGAGCAGCTCGCGGCCGCCGCCTCGGGCCAGGAGGAGGAACTGGCCCGCCTGCTGCCCGAACTCGGCACCGCCGCCGCCCGCCAGGCCCGCCGCGACGAACAGGGTATGGCCCGCCTCTTCGAGCTCACCGCCCGCCTGCTGGAACGGGTCGCCGCCGAGCACACCGTCGTCCTCGTCCTGGAGGACCTGCACTGGGCCGACGCCTCCACCCGCCACCTGCTCGCCTACCTGTTCCGCACCCTGCGCACCGGCCGCCTCGTCGTCCTCGCCACCTACCGCTCCGACGACATCCACCGCCGCCACCCGCTGCGCCCCCTGCTCGCCGAGCTCGACCGGCTGCGCACCGTGCTCCGCGTCGAACTGCGCCGCTTCAACCGCGCGGAGGTGCACCGGCAGATCGCCGGCATCCTCGCCCGCGAACCCGAGCCGCACCACGTCGACGACATCTTCGAACGCTCCGACGGCAACGCCTTCTTCGTCGAGGAACTCGCCGTCGCCGCCCACGAGGGCTGCCGCACCGGCCTCACCGACTCCCTGCGCGACCTGCTCCTGGTCCGGGTCGAGACACTCCCGGAGAACGCCCAGCGGGTGGCCCGGATCGTCGCCGAGGGCGGCTCCGCCGTCGAGGACCGGCTGCTCGCCGCCGTCGCCGGACTCGACGAGGACGAGCTCATCGAGGCCCTGCGCGCGGGCGTCAACGCCAGCATCCTCACCCCCGCCCCCGAGCGCGACGGCTACCGCTTCCGGCACTCCCTGGTCCGTGAGGCCGTCAGCGACGACCTGCTGCCCGGCGAGCGCTCCCGCCTCAACCGCCGCTTCGCCGAGGCCCTGGAGGCCGACCCCGCCCTCGTCCCCGCCGACGAGCGGGCGACCCGGCTGGCCAGCTACTGGTACCACGCCCACGACGCCGCCAAGGCCCTGCCCGCCGTCCTCGACGCCTCCGTCGAGGCTCGCAGACGGCACGCCTACGCCGAACAACTGCGGCTGCTGGAGCGGGCGATGGAGCTGTGGGACGGCGTCCCCGACGCCGTGCGCGCCGCACTGCGCCCGCTCGACCACGCCGAGACCTACCCCTGCCCGGTGCCGGCAGGACACGACGGGGCGTCCGACGGCCACGACGCCGGGGGCAGGCCGCTGCGCTATCTCGACCTCATGGCGGAGGCCGCCGTCGCCGGCCGCCTGTGCGGGGAACGCGAACGCGCCCTGAAGATCACCAAGCGGGCGCTGCGTCTCCTCGACGAGGACCCCGACCCGCTGCGCGCCGCGTGGTTCTGGGTGCAGCGCTCCCGGCTCACCCAGGCGCTCTCCCGCGGCGACGGCTGGGACGAGCTCGGCACCGCGCGGGAACTGGTGCGCGGACTGCCGCCCTCCGAGGTGCACGCCGAGGTGCTGGCCTCCGCGGCCGGCTGGTCGATGCTGCACGAACCCGGCGCGGACGCCATGACCGCCGCGGAACGCGCCGTCGAGTACGCCCGCATGGTCGGCGCCCACGACATCGAGCTCAACGCCCGGCTGACCCTCGGCGGCCTCATGGTCGACGCCGGTGACATCGACGCCGGACTGGCCGAGCTGTACGAGGTCAAGGAACGGGCCACCGAACTCGGCGTCGACACGGTGGTGGCGCGCGCCTTCGTCAACCTGCCCTCCGTGCTCGAGGGCGTCGGCCGGTCCGAGGAGGCCGTGCGGCTGCTCGAGGAGGGCGTCCGGGTCACCCGGCGGCTCGGACTGGTGGACCCCGAGGGCTGGATGTACGGCAACCTCGCCGAGTCCCTCATCTCCGTGGGCCGCTGGGACGAGGCCGAGCAGGCCGCGACCCACGCGCAGCGACCCGGGCAGGGCGCCAAGCCACGCGCCGGCGGTTCGATCCGCCTGGCGCACCTGGCCCACGTCCGGGGGGACACCGCCGGGGCGGTCCGCCGCCTCGCCGAGGCCCGCGCCCGGTTCGGCACCCACGACCCGATGCCGCAGTACGCCCTGCCGATGACATGGGTGGCCCTCCGCATCGCCGCCGCCGAAGGCCGCGTCGACGAGGCCCGCGCCCAGCTGTTCGACGCCCTGAGCACCGGCTTCCCGCCCGGCACCCAGCGCTACGGCTGGCCCCTGCTGCTCGCCGCCGCCACCGCCGAGGCCGACCGGTACGGCGACCCGGAGACCGAGGCCGGCCGCGCGCAGGTCCTCGACCGCATCCGCGGCGCGGCGAAACGCCTGGCCACCGGAGTCCCCCTGTGGACGGCCCACGACCTGTGGCTGCGCGCCGAACTGCTGCGCGCCGACGGCAGGACCGAGCCCGACGCGTGGTCCGAGGCGGTGGCCGCGACGGAACCGCTGGGGCGGCCCTACGACCTCGCCTGTGTCCGCCTGCGTCTCGCCGAGGCGCTGCTGGCCGCCGGCGCGGGCGAGGACGAGCGGGCCCGCGCCACCGAACTGCTGCGGCTGGTGGACGCCGTCGCCGGTCACCTCGGCGCGGCGCCGCTGGCACGCGAGGCCGCGCTGCTGGCCCGGCGCGGGCGCCTGACGCTGACGCCCGCCCCGCGCGAGGAGACGCCCCCGGCTCCGGCCGACCCGGCCGAGGCGCTCGGGCTGACCAGCCGGGAGCGGGACGTCCTGCGCCTGGTGGCCGCCGGACACACCAACCGCCGTATCGCCGAGGAACTCTTCATCTCGCCGAAGACGGCCAGCGTCCACGTCTCGAACATCCTCGCCAAGCTGGGCGTCTCCGGCCGCGGCGAGGCGGCGGCGGTGGCCCACCGGGTAGGCCTGGTACCGGCCGGAGCCGGACAGCGGGAGACCGCGCGACAATCGGTGTAGGACGCGAGCGGCCCGGCACCCGTGGCCCTGGGAAGGGGAGCGATGTTCAACGCCTTCGAGGAGCTGTTCGCCCCCGGACGCAAGCACGGCGACGACGAACGCAAGCGCCTGGAGCTGAGCCGGGAGGACGTCGGTGACGCCGACCCCGGACGCGGGCCGGTGGACCTCGCGTCCGGGAAGGTCACCGTCCGCCGGCCGGCGCCCTCGGCGGAGGACGCCGAGGACGCCGAGGACGCCTCCGAGGAGGAGCGACCCGGAAGCTAGCTCACCCGGAGCTCCAGGATGCGGTCGTCGTCGTCCTTCGGGTCGCCCCGGCCGTCCGTGTTGCTGGTCACCAGCCACAGCCGGTCGCCGCCCGCGGCGACCACGGTCCGCAGCCGGCCGTACTCGTCCTCCAGGAAGGCCTGCGGGTCCGCGGAGGCCTCCGTCCCCTTGAGCGGTACGCGCCACAGCCGGTCTCCGCCCAGGCCCGCCATCCAGACGGAGCCCTCGGCGTACGCGATGCCGCTGGGGGACGCCTCGTCGGTGCTCCACTGGGCGATCGGGTTGTGGAAACCGCCCTCGTCGGAGTGGCCCTCCGCCTCCGGCCAGCCGTAGTTGTCGCCCGGCGCGACGGCGTTCAGCTCGTCCCAGGTCTCCTGGCCGAACTCCGAGGCGAACAGCCGCTGTTCACGGTCCCAGGCCAGGCCCTGCACATTGCGGTGGCCGTAGGAGTACACGGGGGAGTCGGGGAACGGGTTGCCCGGGGCCGGTTCGCCGTCCGGGGTCATCCGCAGGATCTTGCCGCCCAGGGACTCCTTGTCCTGGGACAGGCCCGTGTCGCCGCTCTCGCCCGTGCCCGCGTAGAGCATGCGGTCCGGGCCGAAGGCGATCCGTCCGCCGTTGTGCACGAATCCCTTGGGGATGCCCCGGAAGACCGTGTCGGGAGCCCCCAGCTGCTCGCCGGCCGGCTTCCGCTCGGTGTACAGCATGCGCACGACGCGGTTGTCGGAGGCGGAGGTGAAGTAGGCGTAGATCATGTGGTCCGAGGCGAACTCGGGCGACAGGGCGATGCCCAGCAGACCGCCCTCGCCCTCGGGCGAGACCCCGGGCACCTCGCCCAGCTCGGTCTTCCTCCCGGTCTTCCCGTCGACCCGGGTGATCGTGGCGTCGTCCCGGGAGGACACCAGGAGGTCGCCGTCCGGCAGCGGTGCCAGGCCCCAGGGCGTGCTCAGTCCCGTCGCCACCGTGCGGACGACGGTCACCGAGCCCTTCGCGGGCGGAGTCTCCTCGGCCTTCCCGGAAGGCGAGGAGGGGGCCGCCGCGGCGGTGGAGGCGGTGCCGTCCCGGTCCGGCGGTGCTCCCTCCTCGGAGGAGCAGCCGGCCGTCAGCAGGAGCGCGGCGGCGGCCAGCACGGCCGTCACGGCTCGTCGTTGCACGATCTCGTCCCTTCGACGCGGCGGGTTCTGTCTGTCATACACCGCTCGCGCCTCTCAGGTTCCCGCTTCGCCCGGGCCGAACCCCGGGCCGGCACCCGGGGCGCCCCGCCGGGCATCCGGCCCCGCCCGCCACCTGGCCACCGTCGGCCACCGGTCACGACGGTTCGCCCCCCGGCCGGTGACGCGTGCCCGCTCAGTCCCAGGACCCAAGCGCCGCCGGAAGGGCCGCGATCTCCGCGAGGTCCCGTTCCGTCAGGCGCAGGTCCGCCGCGGCCGCGTTCTCCGTGACCCACCGCTCCCGCTTCGTACCCGGCACCGGGATCACCTGGCGGCCCCGGCTCAGCACCCAGGCCAGCGCCACCTGCGCCGGGGTGACGTGCTCCCCGTGCCGGCGCGCGATCCGGCGCAGACCCACCACGATCGGCTGGTTCGCGGCCATCATCTCGGCCGTGAAGCGGGGGTGCCGGGCGCGCAGGTCGTCCGCCTCGAACCCCACGCCGGGGGTCAGCGTGCCGGTCAGGAAGCCGTTGCCCAGCGGCATCGCCGCCAGGAAGCCGACGCCCCGCGACGCGCACCACGGCAACAGGTGCTCCAGCGCCTCCGGCGACCAGACCGAGAGCTCCGCCTCCACCGCGCTGACCGGGAAGACCTGCTGCACCCGCTCCAGCTGCCGGATCGTCGCGTCGTGCAGCCGCGCCCCCGGCCGCCGCGACGAACGCGCCCCGACCGCGCACAGCCCCAGCGCCCGTACCTTCCCCGCCCGCACCAGCTCCGCCATCGCGCCCCAGGTCTCCTCGACCGGCACCTCCGGGTCGGCGCGGTGCAGCTGGTAGAGGTCGATCACGTCGGTCTGCAGCCGGCGCAGCGACGCGTCGCAGGCCCGTCGGACGTACCCCGGGCGGCCGTTGGCCACGATGTGCTGGTCGCCCACCAGCAGTCCGACCTTGGTCGACACGAAGGCGTCGGCGCGCCGCTCCCTCAGCACCCGCCCGAGCAGCAGCTCGTTGGTGAACGGCCCGTACATGTCGGCGGTGTCGAGGAGGGACGAGCCCGCGTCCAGCGCCCGGTGCACCGCTTTCAGCGACTCCTCGCCGCGCTGCCTGGACGTGCTGTAGGCCCAGCTCATCGGCATGCACCCGAGTCCTACGGCACCCACCGCGAGCGCCGCCGCGCCGATCGTCCTGCGCTCCACCTGCTCGTGACCCTCCCTCTCCGGCCCCCCAACCTAACCTCTGCGTCCGCGAACGCCTGAACTAGCCTCCGGAGCATGACTGCTGACGTGTGGCTCCCCATCCCGCCGGACGAGATCGAAGGGCTCCCCGAGGGGCCGCGGTACCGCTTCTGGGACGGCGGTGACGCGTTCCCGGCCGACCCGGCGGACTGCGCCTTCTACGTCGTGCCGTACATGAGGTCCGCCGAGGTGTGCCTGCGTCCGCTGCCGCGGATGCGTTCCGTGCGTGCGGTGCAGACCCTGTCGGCCGGCATCGACCACGTGCGGCCGGGACTGAAGGACCTGCCGGCGGGTGTGCCGCTCTGCAACGCCCGCGGGGTGCACGAGGCCAGCACCGCGGAGCTCGCGCTCACCCTGATCCTCGCCTCCCTGCGCGGCATCCCCGACTTCGTGCGGGCCCAGGACCGGGGGGAGTGGCGGGGCGGCTTCCGCCCGGCGCTCGCCGACCGGAACGTGCTGATCGTCGGGTACGGCTCGATCGGCGCGGCCATCGAGGACCGGCTCGTTCCGTTCGAACTCGCGCGGGTGGCGCGCGTCGCGCGCTCCGCGCGCACCACGGAGCGCGGGCCGGTGCATCCACTCACCGAACTGCCCTCCTTGCTGCCGGACGCGGATGTCGTCGTCCTCTCCACCCCGCTGACCGACAGCACCCGGCACCTCGTCGACGCCGGATTCCTGGCCCGGATGAAGGACGGCGCCCTGCTCGTCAACGTCGCCCGCGGACCCGTCGTCGACACCAAGGCCCTGCTCACCGAGCTGGAGAGCGGCCGTCTCACCGCGGCCCTCGACGTCACCGACCCCGAACCGCTGCCCGCCGACCACCCGTTGTGGCGGGCCCCCGGCGTTCTCGTCAGCCCGCACGTCGGCGGACCCACGTCCGCCTTCCTCCCCCGCGCGAAGCGTCTGCTCCGCGACCAGTTGCGCCGATACGTGAACCACGAGGAGCTCGGCAACGTGATCCTGGTGACGGGAAGGGAAGACGTGTAGTCCGCTTCGAGTACCGTCCGCGACTCCCCGAGAGCGGTGGGTACTCGACGGTCCGTTGATCGTCACGGAGCGTAGAGGACCTATGTCCCTGAGTGACGATACTGGTGTATCGTCCCGACAGGGGCTGCGCCGTCGACCAACGGCGCGGGGGAGCGACACGAAGACTGTGAGGGGGGCGACGGGCGATGCACGGCCACTGGACGAGCGATCCGACGCGGCGGACGCGTCGGCGGCGACACCGGCGCACGGACACGCACAGGCGCGGCCACCACATCCGGCGCGGCGACCGGACCGACGGCACCCGGCCTCACCACGACCCCGGCGACGACCGGTGGACCGGCCGGCGGTCCAGGCCCCGGACGCACCGGGGACCGTGGGGCGCGGCCATGGCGCGGACCGGGAGGGACCGGTGAGCGCGCCGCCCTCGTCCTCCACCCTGGACGGAGCGCTGCGTCCCGCGTCCGCCCCGCGGGCGCTGCTGCCCGGTGTGTCCGCCGCCGGCCGCCGGCCCGGTCCGGCGGCGCAACTGGTCCTGGCCCTGGTCTGCGCCGCCTACGCCGTCGGAGCCGCGTGCGGCTGGGGCTCCGAGCGACTCGCCCTGATCATGGGCGACTTCGGGCTCAGTGCCGCCGCCGCTGCCGCCGCCGTCTCCTGCGTCGTCTACGCCCGCAGCCGCCGCACCCGCTACCGGCCCGCCTGGCTGCTGTTCGGCCTCTCCTCGGCCATGGCCTCCCTGGGCAACCTGGTCTGGGGCTGGTACGAGGTCGTGCTGAACCGCGAGGTGCCGAACCCCAGTTACGCCGACCTGTTCTTCCTCTGCTTCGCGCCGCCCGCCATCGTCGGCCTGCTGGTGCTCGCCAAACGGCCCGTGACCAAGGCCGGATGGGTCTGCCTCGGCCTCGACGCCTGGCTGATCGGCGGCTCGCTGCTGACCCTGGCGTGGAGCCTCGCCCTCGCCCAGGCCGCCCAGGCCGAGGGTCCGGGCGTCGCGCACACGGCGCTGTCGCTCGCGTACCCGCTGCTCGACATCGCCCTCGTCAGCATGGTGCTGGCACTGCACTTCCGGCGCTCGGCGATCAACCGCTCCGCGGTGAACACCGCGATCGGGGCGCTCGCGCTCACCGTGATGTGCGACGCCCTGTTCACCTCCCCGCTGCTGCACGCCGACTACCGCTCCGGGCAGCTGCTCGACGCGGGCTGGTTCGCCGGCTCGCTGCTTCTGGCCTACGCCCCCTGGACGGCCCCCCGCCGCGGTGGACCGGAGCGCGAGGGGCACACGCGCGTGGTCCGCGAGCACCTGCCCGGGCGGCGCGGCGCCCCTGACCACCAGCACGCCCCGCCACCAGGCCAGGACCCCGGCCGGTACCAGCTCTCGCGGCCCATCGCGGGATCCCTCGCCGCACTCACGCCGTACCTGGCGGCGGCCGTGTGCACCCTCGGGATCCTCTACAACGTCCTCAACGGGCGCAGCGTCGACCGCGTCGTGCTGCTCACCGGCGGCACCGTCGCGCTGGCGCTCGTCGCGCGCCAGGGCATCATGCTCCTCGACAACATCACCCTCACCCAGGAACTGGCGCAGAAGGAGAACCACTTCCGCTCCCTGGTGCAGGGGTCGAGCGACGTCATCATGATCGCGGCGCCCAGCGGCATCCTGCGGTACGTCTCCCCGGCCGCCGCCGGTGTGTACGGCCGCCCGGCGGAGGACCTGGTCGGCACCGAACTGGCCGCGCTCATCCATCCCGAGGACCTGGGCCGCGTGGTGCACGAGGTGCGCCGGTTCCTCGCCGCCGACCCGGTCGAGGAGCCCACCACGCGCATCGAGTGCCGCTTCCGCTCGGGCGGCGGGGCAGGCTGGCTGAACGTGGAGTCGACGGTCAACCGGCACCACGGCGGCCTCATCTTCAACAGCCGTGACGTCACCGAGCGGGTGCGCCTCCAGGCGCAGCTCCAGCACAACGCCGAGCACGACCCGCTGACCGACCTGCCCAACCGCGCCCTGTTCACCCGCCGCGTCCAGCAGGCCCTCTCCGGCCGCCGCGCCTCGGACCGCGGAGCCGCCCTGCGCGGCACGGCGGTGCTGTTCATCGACCTCGACGGCTTCAAGGGCGTCAACGACACCATCGGACACCAGGCGGGCGACGAACTGCTCGTCCAGGCCGCCCGCAGACTCCAGGACGCCGTCCGCAAGGGTGACACCGCGTCCCGGCTGGGCGGCGACGAGTTCGCGGCCCTCATCGTCGGCGACGGCGTCCGTGACCGGGACGCCCGCGAGCGGCACATCCTCGAACTCGCCGACCGGCTCAGAGTCACCCTCTCCCAGCCCTACCTCATCGACGGCAACGATGTCCGCGTCAACGCCTCCATCGGTGTCGCCTTCGCCGAGCCGGGACTCGGCGCGGGCGAGCTGCTGCGCAACGCCGACCTCGCGATGTACCGGGCGAAGGCGGCCGGCAAGGGCCGGGTGGAGCTGTACGAGCCGCACATGCAGCAGGACGTCGTACGCAAGGCGGAGCTGGCCACGCGGCTGCGCGCGGCGCTGCACCACGGCGAGTTCGCCCTGCTGCACCAGCCGGTGGTGTGCCTGGCGGACGGCAGGATCACCTCGGTGTGCGCCCAGGCGCGCTGGCGTTCCTCGCAGGGCGTGCTGTTCACCCCCGCGGAGTTCCTGCGCGTGGCCGAGGACAGCGAGAAGACCGCCGAGCTGGGCCGCTGGCTGCTGGACGAGGCCGTGGAGCAGGCCGCCGAACGGCACGCCACCGGGCTGCCCGTACCGGTGGCCGTCCGGCTGAGTGCCCGCCGGCTGCTGGACCGGTCGCTGCCCCTCGGCTCGATCGAGGCCCTGCTCACCCGGCACGGACTCCCGTCCGGCTCGCTGATCGTGGAGCTGGCCGACATCGACCCCCGGGTCTCCCTCGACGAGCTGGAGCGCCGGCTGACCGTGCTCAAGCGGCTCGGCGTGCGGATCGCCCTGGACGGCTTCGGCAGCGGACCCGCGGCGATCACGGCCCTGCGGCGGCTGCCCGTCGACATGCTGAAGCTGGACCGCAGCCTGGTCGACGGAGTGGCGGAGTCCGCGCGGCTGTACAAGATCACTCACGGGCTGCTGCGGATCGCCTCCGACCTCGGGCTGCAGTCCGTGGCCGACGGCGTGGACCTGCCCGAACAGGCCGAGGCCCTGCGGGCGATGGGCTGCACCCACGGGCAGGGTCTGGCCTTCTCCGGGCCGCTGGACGAGTACCGGCTGCGCCGGGCGCTGGCAGCCGGCCACTACCCGGTGCCGCACGGTGCGGCCGAACCGGTGCTCGCCGGCGGGGGTTCCGCGGTCTACTCCTCCGGGGTGACCGCGGTGCTCAAGAGCGGTACGGCACTCCGTTCACATAATGAGACTCCCGTCCCACCTACTTGACAGTGGGTGTGCGCCGGGGGGAGGGTCAGTGCCATGCGCACCCGAATTCTCGTACTTGGACAGCGCGTCGGCTGACGCTGAGCGACGAACGCTCAGCGATCCACCACCCGGCGCGCTCCCCTCGCTTGCCTTACGGCACGAGGGGTTTTTTGTTGCACAGGCACCTGTCGAGCAGCACGCGTAACCCGCACGAACTTCGCAAAAACCCTCAGCATCGAGAAGAGAATGCCGATGACCGAGCAGGCCACCGGGGCCCATCACCCGCAGCCGCGGCCCCGTTCCGGAGGACAGCAGTCCGCCCCCGTCGAGCACGTCACGGGCGCGCAGTCCCTCATCCGCTCCCTCGAGGAGGTCGGCGCCGACACGGTATTCGGTATCCCCGGCGGCACGATCCTGCCCGCCTACGACCCGCTGATGGACTCGACCCGGGTGCGCCACGTCCTGGTCCGCCATGAGCAGGGTGCCGGTCACGCGGCCACGGGTTACGCGCAGGCCACCGGCAAGGTGGGCGTCTGCATGGCGACCTCGGGCCCGGGCGCCACCAACCTGGTCACGCCCATCGCCGACGCGCACATGGACTCCGTCCCGCTGGTGGCCATCACCGGTCAGGTCGTCTCCAAGGCGATCGGCACCGACGCCTTCCAGGAGGCGGACATCGTCGGCATCACCATGCCGATCACCAAGCACAGCTTCCTGGTCACCAAGGCGGAGGACATCCCCCAGGCGATCGCGCAGGCCTTCCACATCGCCTCCACCGGCCGCCCCGGCCCGGTGCTGGTGGACATCCCCAAGGACATCCTCCAGGCGAAGACCACCTTCTCCTGGCCGCCCGTCATGGATCTGCCCGGCTACCGGCCCGTCACCAAGCCGCACGCCAAGCAGATCCGCGAGGCCGCCAAGCTGATCACGGCCGCCAGGCGGCCCGTCCTCTACGTCGGCGGCGGCGTCATCAAGGCAGGCGCCACCGCCGAGCTGAAGATGCTCGCGGAGCTCACCGGAGCGCCCGTCACCACCACCCTGATGGCGCTCGGCGCATTCCCCGACGGCCACCCGCTGCACGTGGGAATGCCGGGCATGCACGGTTCGGTCACCGCCGTCACCGCGCTGCAGAAGGCCGACCTGATCGTCGCCCTCGGAGCCCGCTTCGACGACCGCGTCACCGGCAAGCTGGACAGCTTCGCCCCGCACGCCAAGATCGTCCACGCCGACATCGACCCGGCCGAGATCGGCAAGAACCGCGCCGCCGACGTGCCGATCGTCGGTGACGCCCGCGAGGTCCTCGCCGACCTCATCCAGGCCGTCCAGAAGGAGCACGCCGAGGGCCACCGCGGCGACTACTCGGCCTGGTGGAACGACCTGAACCGCTGGCGCGACACCTACCCGCTGGGCTACGACCAGCCCGCGGACGGCTCCCTCTCCCCGCAGCAGGTCATCGAGCGCATCGGACAGCTGGCCCCCGAGGGCACCGTCTTCGCGGCGGGTGTCGGCCAGCACCAGATGTGGGCCGCCCACTTCATCCAGTACGACAAGCCCGCCACCTGGCTGAACTCCGGCGGCGCCGGAACCATGGGCTACGCGGTCCCCGCCGCCATGGGCGCCAAGGCGGGCGTGCCCGACCGCACGGTGTGGGCGATCGACGGCGACGGCTGCTTCCAGATGACCAATCAGGAGCTCACCACCTGCGCCCTGAACAACATCCCGATCAAGGTCGCCGTCATCAACAACGGCGCCCTCGGGATGGTCCGCCAGTGGCAGACCCTCTTCTACAACCAGCGGTACTCCAACACGGTTCTGCACTCCGGCCCCGACGACGTCAACCCGGAGGCGAGGGGCACCCGCGTCCCCGACTTCGTGAAGCTGGCCGAGGCCATGGGCTGCTACGCCATCCGCTGCGAGGACCCCGCCGACCTCGACAAGGTCATCGAGGAGGCCAACTCGATCAACGACCGCCCGGTCCTGGTGGACTTCATCGTCCACGAGGACGCGATGGTCTGGCCGATGGTCGCCGCCGGCACCTCCAACGACGAGATCATGGCCGCCCGGGACGTGCGCCCCGACTTCGGCGACAACGAAGACGACTGAGCGAGAGAGACCGAAGAGATCATGTCCAAGCACACGCTCTCCGTCCTGGTGGAGAACACCCCCGGCATCCTGGCCCGGATCGCCGCCCTGTTCTCCCGTCGCGGCTTCAACATCGACTCGCTCGCCGTGGGTGTCACCGAGCACCCCGACATCTCCCGCATCACCATCGTGGTGAGCGTCGACGAGTTCCCGCTGGAGCAGGTCACCAAGCAGCTCAACAAGCTCGTCAACGTGCTGAAGATCGTCGAGCTCGAACCCGGGCACGCCGTCCAGCGCGAACTCGTTCTGGTGAAGGTGCGCGCCGACAACGAGACGCGCTCCCAGATCGTCGAGATCGTCCAGCTCTTCCGCGCCAAGACGGTGGACGTCTCCCCGGAGGCCGTGACCATCGAGGCCACCGGCAGCAGCGACAAGCTGTCCGCCATGCTCAAGATGCTGGAGCCGTTCGGCATCAAGGAGCTGGTCCAGTCCGGCACGATCGCGATCGGACGCGGTGCCCGTTCGATCACGGACCGGTCGCTGCGCGCTCTGGACCGGTCGGCGTAGGACCAGTGACGGGCGGCCGGGACACGGCCGGCCGCCCGCATCGCGAGACCCCCAACCTTCCCCCTCCCTCACCGTCATACGGTGGGACGCAACACCCGCACACAAGGAGAGAACCCAGTGGCCGAGCTGTTCTACGACGCCGACGCCGACCTGTCCATCATCCAGGGCCGCAAGGTCGCGGTCATCGGGTACGGCAGCCAGGGCCACGCCCACGCCCTGTCGCTGCGCGACTCCGGCGTCGACGTGCGCGTCGGTCTGCACGAGGGCTCCAAGTCCAAGGCCAAGGCCGAGGAGCAGGGCCTGCGCGTGGTGACCCCGTCCGAGGCCGCCGCCGAGGCCGACGTCATCATGATCCTCGTCCCGGACCCGATCCAGGGCCAGGTCTACGAGGAGTCCATCGCCCCGAACCTGAAGGACGGCGACGCGCTGTTCTTCGGCCACGGCTTCAACATCCGCTTCGGCTTCATCAAGCCCCCGGCCGGCGTCGACGTCTGCATGGTCGCCCCCAAGGGCCCGGGCCACCTGGTGCGCCGCCAGTACGAGGAAGGCCGCGGCGTCCCCTGCATCGCGGCCGTCGAGCAGGACGCCACGGGCAACGGCTTCGCGCTGGCCCTGTCGTACGCCAAGGGCATCGGCGGCACCCGCGCGGGCGTCATCAAGACGACCTTCACCGAGGAGACCGAGACCGACCTGTTCGGTGAGCAGGCCGTCCTCTGCGGTGGCACCGCCGCGCTGGTGAAGGCGGGCTTCGAGACCCTGACCGAGGCCGGCTACCAGCCGGAGATCGCCTACTTCGAGTGCCTGCACGAGCTGAAGCTGATCGTGGACCTCATGTACGAGGGCGGCCTGGAGAAGATGCGCTGGTCGATCTCCGAGACCGCCGAGTGGGGCGACTACGTCACCGGCCCGCGGATCATCACCGACGCCACCAAGGCCGAGATGAAGAAGGTCCTCGCCGAGATCCAGGACGGCACCTTCGCCCAGACCTGGATGGACGAGTACCACGGCGGCCTGAAGAAGTACGACGAGTACAAGAAGCAGGACTCCGAGCACCTCCTGGAGACCACCGGCAAGCAGCTGCGCAAGCTGATGAGCTGGGTCGACGAGGAGGCCTGAGCCGATCCGTCGGAAGGGCCGGAGCGGCACGCTCCGGCCCTTCGGGCGAACCAGGGGTAACGTCGGTGGTACCGCGTTGTCCGTCCCGTCCCACCACGGACGGGTGATCCTTCCGAAGCGGCGTAAGACGACGCCCTCGGCGCCACTACACTGCTGCACTACATACGCGTCAGGCCCACAGCGTCGTGCGTCTTCCACGCGGCTAGCACTTCTTCACCGCCTGCGGCCGTCGGGACGGCCGTCCGCAATGGGACTTGTGAGGACTCACGTGAGCTCGAAACCCGTCGTACTCATCGCTGAAGAGCTGTCGCCCGCCACAGTCGACGCACTCGGCCCGGACTTCGAGATCCGGCACTGCAACGGCGCGGACCGAGCCGAACTGCTCCCCGCCATCGCCGACGTCGACGCCATCCTGATCCGCTCCGCCACCAAGGTGGACGCCGAGGCGATCGCCGCGGCGAACAAGCTGAAGGTCGTCGCGCGAGCCGGCGTCGGCCTCGACAACGTCGACGTCTCCGCCGCCACCAAGGCCGGCGTGATGGTCGTCAACGCCCCCACCTCCAACATCGTCACCGCCGCCGAGCTCGCCTGCGGTCTGATCGTCGCCACCGCGCGCAACATCCCGCAGGCCAACGCCGCGCTGAAGAACGGCGAGTGGAAGCGCAGCAAGTACACGGGCGTCGAGCTCGCTGAGAAGACCCTCGGTGTCGTGGGTCTGGGCCGCATCGGCGCCCTCGTCGCGCAGCGCATGTCGGCCTTCGGCATGAAGGTCGTCGCCTACGACCCCTACGTCCAGCCGGCGCGCGCCGCGCAGATGGGCGTGAAGGTGCTGTCCCTCGACGAGCTGCTCGAGGTCTCCGACTTCATCACCGTGCACCTGCCGAAGACCCCCGAGACCCTCGGGCTGATCGGCGACGAGGCGCTGCGCAAGGTCAAGCCGAGCGTGCGCGTCATCAACGCCGCGCGCGGCGGCATCGTCGACGAGGAGGCGCTGTACTCGGCGCTCAAGGAGGGCCGCGTCGCCGGCGCCGGCCTCGACGTGTACGCCAAGGAGCCCTGCACCGACTCCCCGCTCTTCGAGTTCGACCAGGTCGTCTGCACCCCGCACCTCGGCGCCTCCACCGACGAGGCCCAGGAGAAGGCCGGTATCGCGGTCGCCCGTTCGGTGCGCCTGGCGCTCGCCGGTGAGCTGGTCCCCGACGCGGTGAACGTGCAGGGCGGTGTCATCGCCGAGGACGTCAAGCCCGGCCTGCCGCTGGCCGAGCGCCTCGGCCGGATCTTCACAGCGCTGGCGGGCGAGGTCGCGGTCCGCCTCGACGTCGAGGTGTACGGCGAGATCACCCAGCACGACGTGAAGGTGCTCGAACTCTCCGCGCTCAAGGGTGTCTTCGAGGACGTCGTCGACGAGACCGTGTCCTACGTCAACGCCCCGCTGTTCGCCCAGGAGCGCGGCGTCGAGGTCCGGCTGACCACCAGCTCGGAGTCGGCCGAGCACCGCAACGTGGTCACCGTGCGCGGCACCCTCGCGGACGGCGAGGAGATCTCGGTCTCCGGCACGCTGGCCGGTCCCAAGCACGTCCAGAAGATCGTCGCGGTCGGCGAGTACGACGTCGAGCTCGCGCTCGCCGACCACATGGTCGTCCTGCGCTACGAGGACCGCCCGGGTGTCGTCGGCACCGTGGGCCGCATCCTCGGCGAGGCGGGCATCAACATCGCCGGCATGCAGGTCGCCCGGGCGACGGTCGGCGGCGAGGCGCTCGCCGTGCTGACGGTCGACGACACCGTGACGACCACGGTGCTGGGTGAGCTGGCCGCGGAGATCGGGGCGACCTCGGCCCGTTCCGTGAACCTGGTCTGACCGCACCCTTCGTCAGGGCTCACACGCCGGACGGGCTGAGTTCCTCGGCCTGTCCGGCGTTTTCCGTGTCCGGACGTACCCGGATGTGCCGCAGGCCCGCCACCGCGATCCCCGCCGCGATCAGGAGCAGCAGCGCCCCGGCGATCGCCGCGCCCCGCATTCCCTCGGTGAACGCCTCTCGTGCCGCCGTGGCCAGAGCGTCCCCCGCGCGCCCCGGCATCTCGGCGGCGACGGCGAGCGCCCCGCCGAGGGTCTCCCGCGCCGGCTCGGGCGCGGCGTCCGGCATCGCGTGCCGGTAGACGGCCGCGCCGATCGACCCGAGGGCGGCCATGCCCAGGGCGCCGCCGAACTCGGTGCCGGTCTCCAGCAGGGAGGACGCGGCGCCCGCCCGGTCCACGGGGGCGGAGCTCAGCGCCAGGTCGGTGAGCAGGGACATCACGACGACGATGCCGGCGGCCATCACCCCGCACGCCGCCAGCACCAGCCACAGGGAGTCCGTCCCGGCCAGGGCGAGCAGTCCGTAGCCGCAGGCGGAGATCACGAACCCGGCGGTGACGACGTGCGCGCGCTCCGCCCCGCGCTGCACCAGCGTCGCCGCGACCGGGGCGGCGACGCCGATGAGCACCGACGGCAGCAGACTCCACAGCGCGGCCTCCAGCGCGCTCTTGTCGAGCACCGACTGCAGGTACTGGGTGGTGAAGATCGCGGAGCCCATCATCCCGAGCGCCGACAGGGTGTTGAGGACGAGCGCGGGACTGAAGCCGTGCCCGCGGAACAGCGCGGGCGGGATCATCGGTGACTTCGCGGTGCGCTGCCGGTGCACGAACAGCGCGCCGAACAGCAGGCCGACGGTGATCGAGACGACGTACCGGACGTTCCAGCCCTCGGAGGGCAGCTCCTTCAGGCCGTAGACGAAGGACAGCACCGCGGCCATCGACAGCGGGACGCTCAGCAGGTCGAAGCGGCCGGGGGAGGGGTTGCGCGACTCGGGGAGCAGCACCGGACCGAGCACCAGCAGCAGGACCATCGCGGGCAGGTTGACCAGGAAGACCGAGCCCCACCAGAAGTGCCCGACCAGCAGCCCGCTCATCACCGAGCCGAGCGCGATGCCGCCCGTCATCACCCCGGACCACAGCCCGATGGCCTTCGCCCGCTGGCCGGAGTCGGTGAACATCGTGCGGACCAGCGCCATCGTCGACGGCATCAGGGTGGCGCCGCCGATGCCGAGGATCGCGCGCGCCACGATCAGGGTCTCCGCGCTGTGCGCGTAGGCGGCGAGCAGGGAGGCGGCGCCGAAGGCGGCCGCGCCGACGAGCAGCAGCCTGCGGCGGCCGATGCGGTCGCCGAGCGCGCCCATGGTCATCAGCAGTCCGGCCAGTACGAAGCCGTAGATGTCGAAGATCCACAGCTGCTGGGTGCCGGTCGGCTCCAGATCGGCGCTGATCTGCGGGATCGCGAAGTAGAGGACGGAGACGTCCATCGAGACCAGCAGCAGCGGCAGCATCAGCACGCAGAGCGCGGTCCACTCACGGCGGCCGGCCCGGGGCGGGTGGGTGTCAGGTGTCATGCCGGTGACTGTACGCACGTCTTATACGCGCGTCTAGGACGTCTGTGTAAGACGTGCGTATGGACCGCGGGGTAGGCTGCCGTCATGGGACACCGTGAGGATCTGCTCGAGGGCGCCAAGCGCTGCCTGCTGGCCAAGGGGTTCGTGCGCACGACGGCGCGCGACATCGTCAAGGAGTCGGGCACCAACCTCGCGTCCATCGGCTACCACTACGGCTCCAAGGACGCGCTGCTCGCCCAGGCCTACGTCTCCCTCGTGGAGGGCATGGGCGACGCCTTCGACGGCGACGGCACGGTGGACGAGGCCGTGCCCGGATCGCTGGAGCGGTTCGAGCGGGTGTGGGCGAACATCATCGCCACCATGAAGGACCCCGGCTCGATGTGGCGGCTCAGCATGGAGGTGCTCGCCATGGGCGACCGGATGCCCGAGGTGCGCGCGCACCTCGCGGCGGCCCAGCGCGAGGCGGGGCGCGGACTGGTGCCCCTTCTCATGGGCGGCCGGGAGGAGGACGTGTCCGACGCGACCGCCGACACCGTGGGCTCCTTCTACGTGACGCTGATGACGGGCCTCATCGCCCAGTGGACCTTCGACCCGGACAGCGCGCCCGACGCCGAGCGGCTCACCGACGGCCTGCGCCAGGTGGTGGAGGCGGCCACGAGCGGAATGTCTACAGACGGTGCGCCTTGAGCGCCATGTGCAGCAGCAGGCGGTCCTCGCCGTCGTCCAGGTCCAGGCCCGTGAGCTGCTCGATCCGCGACAGCCGGTAGTACAGCGTCTGACGGTGGATGCCCAGCTCCGCCGCCGTGCGCCCGGCCTGGCCCGCGCAGTCGAGGTACGCCTCGGCGGTGCGGGCCAGCTCCGTGTGCGCGGGGGAGAGCAGCGGGCTGACCGCCGGGTCGTGGGCGGCGCCCGGGGACAGCGCGGTCAGCAGACGGTACGGGCCGATCGACGCCCAGCGGGCCACCGGTCCGAGGCGGGGTTCGGCCAGCGCCGCCCGCGCCGACGCGGACGCCTCGTCCCAGGCGGTTCCCAGATCGGCCAGGCCGGTGCGGGGCGCGGCGATGCCGGCGGCCACCGGAGGAGGCCCGGGCCGGCCCGCCGGACGGCTGGCGCGGGCCCGTTCCAGCAGCCGGCCGGCCGCCGTCGTCGCCGGTGACAGCACGTCGGTCGAGCGCAGCCGCAGCAGCAGTGCCAGCGACACCGAGGTGGCGCCCCACGGCAGGGTGCACAGCGCCGTCGCCCCCGGCACCGTACGGACCGAGGGCGCGTCGTCGGGATCGGCGGACGGCCAGGGGGCGACGCACACCACCGTGTGCAGGCCCTCGGCGCGGGGGCCGAGGGCGGTGCGCAGCTCGGCGACCGCCATGTCCCGCTGCCAGTCCCGCTCCGCGGTCAGTACCGCGCGCAGCTCACGTGTGAGGTCCGCGCCGTGCTGGGCCTCGTCCGCGAGCAGCGCGCCGATCCGCGCCGTCACCCGCATGGCCGCGTCCAGCTGCTCCGGTGTCGGCCCCGGGTCGTCCTCCAGGAGCCAGACGTATCCGAGGGCGACCCCGCGATGGCGCACCGGCAGGCAGACTCGCCCCCGGTGCACGCCCGCCTCCGGGGTGCGCGGGATGTGGACCGGGCCGGTCGCGCGGGTGATGCCGAAGCCCTCGAACCAGGCGCGGACCGCCGCCGTGGAACGCCGGGTCAGGATCGAGCGGGCGCGCACCGGATCCAGGGCGGACGGGTCGAGGTCGCCCTCGCTGTCGTACGCGCCGAAGGCGATCAGCTCGAAGTCGCGGTTCTCCAGGGTCGCCGGAGCGCCGAGGAGCTCCGAGATCTCGTCCACCAGCTCCTGGTAGTCGTCCCTGTATTCCGACGTCACCCGGGCATTCTGCCGCAAAAACCGGCGCCCTTCATACATCTGTCTGAGATCTGGTTCAGGGATGCGTGACGTCTGTCGATGGCCCAGGATCGGGACCATCCTTAGGTTTCACGGTGGTTCTCCGTGCCGTCCCCGAAACGTCGGGTGGCGGCCTCATGCAGCTTGTGGAGGTGCCCCGTGCTGGGTCCCGTGATTCTCGCCGCGTCGCGCAGCGACCGGATGCGACGCCTGATCTCGGCGGCCCCGGTGACCAAGCAGGTCGTCGACCGCTTCATCCCCGGTGAGACCGTCGACGAGATCCTGCCCATCGTCCAGGAGCTCACCGGCAACGGGCTCGAGCTGACCATGGACGTCGTCGGCGAGGACATCACCACGCCCGCGCAGGCCGCCGCCGCCCGTGACGCGTACCTGGAGCTGATCGGCCGGCTGAAGTCGCTGGAGCTCGGCCCGCGCGCCGAGATGTCGGTGAAGCTGTCGATGTTCGGCCAGGCGCTGTCCGACGGCCACGAACTGGCCCTCGCCAACGTCCGCCCGGTCGTCGAGGCCGCCGCCGAGATCGGCACCACGGTCACCCTCGACGCCGAGGACCACACCACCCTCGACTCGATGTTCGCCATCCACGAGGAGCTGCGGAAGGACTTCCCGCAGACCGGCTGCGTCATCCAGGCCTACCTCTTCCGCACCGAGGAGGACGCGCGCCGCCTTGCCGCGGCCGGCAGTCGCGTACGGTTGGTGAAGGGCGCCTACAAGGAGCCCGCCGAGGTCGCCTACCAGCAGAAGCACGAGATCGACAAGGCGTACGTGCGCATCCTGCGGACGCTGATGGAGGGCGAGGGCTACCCGATGATCGGGTCGCACGACCCGCGCCTGATCTCCATCGCGCAGGAACTGGCCCGCACCGCCGGACGCAAGCTCGACGAGTACGAGTTCCAGATGCTCTACGGCATCCGCGGGGACGAGCACCTGCGGCTCGCCGCCGAGGGCCACCGCATGCGCGTCTACACCGCCTACGGCACCGACTGGTACGGCTACTTCATGCGGCGTCTGGCGGAGAAGCCGGCCAACCTCCGGTTCTTCGCCCGCAGCATGATCACCAAGGGCTGACACCACACCGCTCACACAAGGAGTTACGGAACCCATGGACGCTGTGACCCAGGTCCCCACCCCCGTCAACGAGCCGGTGCACGGCTACGCCCCCGGCACCCCCGAGCGGGCCCGGCTGGAGGCCAAGCTCAAGGAGCTGGCCGACAATCCGGTCGACCTGCCCTGCACCATCGGCGGTGAGAAGCGGATGGGCGGCGGCGAGCGCTTCGACGTCGTGCAGCCGCACAACCACAAGGCCCGCCTCGGCACCTACGCCAACGCCACCCGGCAGGACGCCCAGGACGCCATCGACGCGGCCCTCGCCGCCGCCCCCGCCTGGCGCGCGATGTCCTTCGACGACCGCGCGGCCATCATCCTGCGCGCCGCCGAGCTGCTGGCCGGCCCCTGGCGCGAGACCATCGCCGCCTCCACCATGCTGGGCCAGTCCAAGACCGCCCAGCAGGCCGAGATCGACAGCCCCTGCGAGCTGGTCGACTTCTGGCGCTTCAACGTCCACTACGCGCGCGGCATCCTCGCCGAGCAGCCCCCGGCCAACTCCCCGGGCGTGTGGAACCGTCTCGACCACCGGCCGCTGGAGGGCTTCGTCTACGCGATCACGCCCTTCAACTTCAGCGCCATCGCGGCCAACCTGCCCACCGCGCCCGCGCTGATGGGCAACGTCGTGGTGTGGAAGCCGTCCCCGACGCAGACCCACGCCGCCGTGCTGCTGATGCGGCTGCTGGAGGAGGCCGGACTGCCCAAGGGCGTCATCAACCTCGTCACCGGCGACGGCCTCGCCGTGTCCGAGGTGGCCCTCGCCCACCGCGACCTGGCGGGCATCCACTTCACCGGCTCGACCAAGACCTTCCAGCACCTGTGGAAGACGGTCGGCCAGAACATCGAGAAGTACCGCACCTACCCGCGTCTGGTCGGCGAGACCGGCGGCAAGGACTTCGTCGTCGCCCACCCGAGCGCCGACCCCGCGATCCTCAAGACCGCGCTGACCCGCGGCGCCTTCGAGTACCAGGGCCAGAAGTGCTCGGCCACCTCGCGCGCCTACATCCCGGCCTCGATCTGGAACTCCGGCTTCAAGGAGGAGTTCGCGGCCGAGGTGGACGGCATCGCGATGGGTGACGTCACCGACCTGTCCAACTTCGTCGGCGCCGTCATCGACGAGCGGTCCTTCGCCAAGAACAAGGCCGCCATCGACCGCGCCCAGGAGGACCCGGCCTGCACGATCGTCGCGGGCGGCTCCTACGACGACTCGGTGGGGTACTTCGTGCGCCCGACCGTCATCGAGTGCACCGACCCGGAGAACGAGGTGTTCCGCACCGAGTACTTCGGCCCGATCCTCGCCGTCCACGTCTACGAGGACGACAAGTACGACGAGATGCTGACCCAGATGGAGTCGGTGTCGGACTACGCCCTCACCGGCTCGGTCGTCGCGAACGACCGCGCGGCGGCGGCGTACACGATGGAGAAGCTGCGCTACGCGGCCGGCAACTTCTACATCAACGACAAGTCGACCGGTGCCGTGGTCGGCCAGCAGCCCTTCGGCGGCGGCCGGGCCTCCGGCACCAACGACAAGGCCGGCGCCCCGCAGAACCTGATGCGCTGGACGCTGACCCGCGCCATCAAGGAGACGCTGGTCCCGCCGACCGACTACACGTACCCGCACATGGGCTGACGCCCACCCCGATCGCGAACGGGCCAGGTCACCCCCCGACCTGGCCCGTTCGTCTGTCCGCATCCGGGAAAGCCCCAGGTCAGGACGGTGTGACCCACTCCACCGTCTCAGATAGTAGGAAGCCCAAGTAATTGTGCAGACAGATGCTTCCGGCGCCCTTACTTTTGTAGGAGCCGAACGCATCGCTCGATCCAGCGAACGGCGGTCGTGAGCCGGCCCCACGCAGGCGACCCCTGTGGCCGTGGCTCCCCGCCCCTTCCGGCGTCTCGTCACCCTCCGCGCACCCGCATCTCTCCGCGCGCTTCCGAAGGAGTCGATCAGCCATGCCCGAGACGACCGCCCGCCGCCGCGTCCGCCGTTCCGTCCGCAGCGCCGAGAACGACCGCAAGAACGCCGCCGCCGCCCTGCAGCGTGCCCTCGACCGCCGGGACAACGGCGGCTCGACGGGTCACTGACCGGCGGCTCGACCGGCCGCCGGCCTGCCCGGCACGGCGCTGACACGCCCGAGTGTCCGTATGCCGGACGCGGCATGTCATCCCGTGGGACGAGGAGTAGGGTTCCCGCATGTCTCGCAGCATCGATCTCGCAGTGATCCCCGGTGACGGCATCGGCCAGGAGGTCGTGGCCGAAGGCCTGAAGGTCCTCTCCGCCGTCCTTCCGCAGGATGTGAAGCTGGAGACCAAGGAGTTCGACTTCGGCGCCCGGCGCTACCACGCCACCGGTGAGACCCTCACCGACGCCGACCTCGACGCGCTCAAGCGGCACGACGCGATCCTGCTCGGCGCCATCGGCGACCCGAGCGTCCCCTCCGGGGTTCTCGAGCGGGGCTTCCTGCTCAAGCTCCGCTTCGCCTTCGACCACCACGTCAACCTGCGGCCGTCGAAGCTCCTCCCGGGCGTCGCCACGCCGCTCGCCGGACAGCCCGAGATCGACTTCGTGGTCGTCCGTGAGGGCACCGAGGGTCCCTACACGGGCAACGGCGGCACCATCCGCAAGGGCACCGCGCACGAGGTCGCCACCGAGGTCTCCGTCAACACGGCCTTCGGTGTCGAGCGCGTGGTCCGCGACGCCTTCGCCCGCGCCCAGGCCCGCCCGCGCAAGAAGCTGACGCTGGTCCACAAGAACAACGTGCTGACCTTCGCCGGCCACCTGTGGACGAACGTCTTCAACAAGGTGGCCGAGGAGTACCCGGACGTCACCACCGACTACATCCACGTCGACGCCGCCACCATCTACCTGGTCACCGACCCGGCCCGGTTCGACGTCATCGTCACCGACAACCTCTTCGGCGACATCATCACCGACCTCGCCGCGGCCGTCTCCGGCGGCATCGGCGTCGCGGCCTCCGGCAACATCAACCCGAGCCGCGAGTTCCCGTCCATGTTCGAGCCCGTGCACGGCTCGGCCCCGGACATCGCGGGGCAGGGCAAGGCGGACCCCACCGCCACGGTCCTGTCCGTCGCGCTCCTGCTGCGTCACCTCGGCCACGACGCCGAGGCCGCCCGCATCGAGGACGCCGTCTCCGCCGACCTCGCGGAGCGCGGTGGCCTGCCCGCCCGCAGCACCTCTCAGATCGGCGACGCGCTCGCCGCACGAGTAGCCGGCTGACCCGGCGCCACCTCGACACCACTCGAAGCCGCCGGGTCGCATCCGCACCCGGCGGTTTCGTCTGTTCACCGCCGGGTGACGTAGACGACCACCGGGCCGCAATCACCCTGTTTCTTCCGCCACCTCCGCCGGGCGATAATCGAACGCGGAGCCGCGGACTGAGGGAATGCTCGGACGTCCTGGTACTGGCCACAGGCCGTACGGGCGTGTGCGCGGCCCGTCACTACAATCGGTGAAGGACAAGCACTCATGACGACGCCCACGATCGAGCTCAAGCCCTCGGCCCACCCGCTCTCCGACGCGGAGCGCGAGGCGATCCTGGCCAACCCCGGCTTCGGCCGCCACTTCACCGACCACATGGTGACGATCAAGTGGACCGAGGGCCGCGGCTGGCACGACGGCCAGCTCGTCCCGTACGCGCCGATCTCCCTCGACCCGGCGACCACCGTGCTGCACTACGCGCAGGAGATCTTCGAGGGCCTCAAGGCCTACCGGCAGCCCGACGGCTCCGTCGCCACCTTCCGCCCCGAGAAGAACGCCGAGCGCTTCCAGCGCTCCGCCGCGCGCCTGGCCATGCCGGAGCTGCCGGTCGAGACCTTCATCGAGGCGTGCGACGCGCTGGTCGCCCAGGACCAGGCGTGGGTCCCGGCGCACGGCGGCGAGGAGTCGCTGTACCTGCGGCCCTTCATGATCGCCACCGAGGTCGGGCTGGGCGTGAAGCCCGCCAACGAGTACCTGTTCCTGGTGATCGCCTCCCCGGCCGGCGCCTACTTCCCGGGCGGGGTGAAGCCGGTGTCCATCTGGGTCTCCGAGGACCGCGTCCGCGCCGTCCCCGGCGGCATGGGTGACGCCAAGACCGGCGGCAACTACGCGGCCTCCCTGCTGGCGCAGGCCGAGGCGGCGGCCAAGGGCTGCGACCAGGTCTGCTACCTCGACGCGGTCGAGCACCAGTGGGTCGAGGAACTGGGCGGCATGAACCTGTACTTCGTGTACGGGAACAAGATCGTCACGCCGGCCCTCACCGGGTCGATCCTGGAGGGCGTCACCCGTGACTCCCTGCTGGGCGTCGCCCGCGACCTCGGCTACGAGGCAGTCGAGGGTCGCGTCTCCGTCGAGCAGTGGCAGCGCGACTCCGAGAACGGCAGCCTCACCGAGGTGTTCGCCTGCGGTACGGCCGCCGTCATCACGCCGGTCGGCACGGTGAAGCGCGCGAGCGGGGAGTGGCAGCAGGGCGGCGGCGAGCCCGGCGAGGTCACCGTCCGCCTCCGCCAGGCCCTCCTCGACATCCAGCGCGGCACGGTGGAGGACAAGCACGGCTGGATGCACAAGCTGGCGTGACGGGTGAGGGGTCCGGGGCTGCGGCTCCGGACCCCTCCTGCCCGTACGGCGCTGCCAGACCCGCTCGTCCGCCGGCGCGCGTACGGGCGTCGCGGGCGCCGTGGGGTTCGGAGTGCGGCGCGTCGCCGGCACGTACGCCGCTCCGCCCACCGCGCCCGACAACAGGAAGCTCGTGTCCACTCCGCCCGTCAGGGGGACCAGGCTGGTCCCGGACTCCGTACGGGTGGAGGCCGCTCCGTGACCGCCGCCCGTCGTTCGTACGCCCGCGCCGCCGCGTGAGGACGTGCTCGCCGCCGCCATGGCGATGATCGCCGAGCGCGGTCCGGAACGGCTCACCATGGCGGCGCTCGGCCGCGAGGCCGGGATGAGCAGCGGGCACCTGCTCCACTGCTTCGGCTCCAGGGGGAGAGCTGCTGCTGCGCACCCTGGAGTGGAGCGAGGGACGCCTGGGCGCCGAACGGGCCCGGCTGCTCGCCCGCACCGGCACCGCCCGCCTGGACGCGTACGTGGAACTGTACGTGCCCGACGGACACCGCGACCCGCACCGGACGCTGTGGCTGGAGGTGTGGAACCGCTCCCAGAACGCGCAGGCCGAGGCGCGCGACCGGCAGGCCGCGATCGAGGGCGCCCGGCACCGGGACCTGGTGGCGCTGCTCGCCGAGGGCGTCTCCCGGGGCGAGTTCCGCGCGGTCGACGCCGACCGCCACGCCGCCCGGCTGCGCGCGCTGCTCGACGGTCTGTCCATCCACGTGGCGATCGGTCCGCGCGGCACCGACCGGCCCCAGGTCCTGGAGCACGTACGGGAGTTCTCCGACGAGACGCTGCTCGCGCAGAGCTGAGGACGGGCGGCGCACCCGGTTCGGCGTCTCACCGCAGCGGGTGCTCCGCCCGCATCCTGAGACGGACGGTGAACGGGCGGGCGGTGTGTGCCAAAATCCCCCCGTGCTCTCGTTCGCCACGATTATTGGCAGCAGGCGCGCCGGTCCGCAGTGACCGCACGTACGACACCGTACGGGCGGACACCGTCGTCCTCGACCCGCGCGCAGACCTCTCGCACCCGCGAGAGGTTTTTCTGTTTCCTGGCCCACCCACAGCCGGGAACCGGGCGCGAGGGACCATGGGGGAACGGTGGAACCGGTCATTCCGGTAGACCGAGATCCAATACAGGAGCCTTCAGACCATGACCGCACCCAGCGAGCTCGACGACTCGTTCCACGTCTTCGACACCACCCTGCGCGACGGCGCCCAGCGTGAGGGCATCAACCTCACGGTCGCCGACAAGCTGGCCATCGCACGGCACCTGGACGAGTTCGGCGTGGGCTTCATCGAGGGCGGCTGGCCCGGCGCCAACCCCCGCGACACCGAGTTCTTCGCCCGCGCCCGGCAGGAGATCGAGTTCCGCCACGCCCAGCTGGTCGCCTTCGGCGCCACCCGCCGCGCCGGCACCACCGCCGACCAGGACCCGCAGGTGAAGGCGCTGCTCGACTCCGGCGCGCCGGTGATCACGCTCGTCGCGAAGTCCCACGACCGCCATGTCGAGCTCGCGCTGCGGACCACCCTCGACGAGAACCTCGCGATGGTCCGCGACACGGTCTCCCACCTCAAGGCGCGGGGCCGCCGCGTCTTCGTCGACTGCGAGCACTTCTTCGACGGCTACCGCGCCAACCCCGAGTACGCCAAGGCCGTCGTCCGCGCCGCTGCCGAGGCCGGGGCCGACGTCGTCGTCCTGTGCGACACCAACGGCGGCATGCTCCCGGCGCAGATCCAGGCCGTCGTCGCCACCGTCCTCGCCGACACCGGCGCCCGGCTCGGCATCCACGCCCAGGACGACACCGGCTGCGCGGTCGCCAACACCCTCGCCGCCGTCGACGCGGGCGCCACGCACGTGCAGTGCACCGCCAACGGATACGGCGAGCGGGTCGGCAACGCCAACCTGTTCCCGGTCGTCGCGGCCCTGGAGCTGAAGTACGGCAAGAAGGTCCTCCCCGACGGCCGGCTGCGCGAGATGACCCGCATCTCCCACGCCATCGCCGAGGTCGTCAACCTCACCCCCTCCACCCACCAGCCCTACGTCGGCGTCTCGGCCTTCGCCCACAAGGCCGGACTGCACGCCTCCGCGATCAAGGTCGACCCCGACCTGTACCAGCACATCGACCCCGAGCAGGTCGGCAACACCATGAGGATGCTGGTCTCCGACATGGCCGGCCGCGCCTCCATCGAGCTCAAGGGCAAGGAACTCGGCATCGACCTCGGGGGCGACCGCGAACTCGTCGGCCGGGTCGTGGAGCGGGTCAAGGAGCGCGAGCTCAAGGGCTACACCTACGAGGCCGCCGACGCCTCCTTCGAACTGCTGCTGCGCGCCGAGGCCGAGGGCAGGCCGCTGAGGTACTTCGAGGTCGAGTCGTGGCGGGCGATCGTCGAGGACCGTCCCGACGGCACCCACGCCAACGAGGCCACCGTGAAACTGTGGGCGAAGAGCGAGCGCATCGTCGCCACCGCCGAGGGCAACGGCCCGGTCAACGCCCTCGACCGCGCCCTGCGCGTCGCCCTGGAGAAGATCTACCCCCAGCTCGCCAAGCTGGAGCTGGTCGACTACAAGGTGCGCATCCTGGAGGGCAAGCACGGCACCCAGTCCACGACCCGGGTGCTGATCTCCACCTCCGACGGGGAGGGCGAGTGGTCGACGGTGGGCGTCGCGGAGAACGTCATCGCCGCCTCCTGGCAGGCCCTGGAGGACGCCTACACCTACGGACTGCTGCGCGCCCGGGTCGAACCCGCCTGATCCGGCCCGGCGCGGCCGACGTCTTCCGCACGAGAGAGGCCACCGAGCCGCGTCCCGACCACACCGGACCGGCGGGCGGTTCGAATGCCCACCGGTCCGGATGTCCGTTTCCAGGCGTATTCAGGTAGCTTCGAAGGTATGAAGGCCGCATCGACGCGCACCCTCCTCCGCCTGCTGATCCTGCCGGTGGCCGCCGCCCTGGCGGTCCTGATGGCCGGCGCGCCGGGGGCGCAGGCGGCCACGGATCTCTCCGTCGTCGCCGAGAAGCTCCGCGACAGTCCCGTCTACGTCGACCCCGCCGCCCGCGACATCCTGTCGGCGTCCGACGCCGAGGCCCTCGCCGACAAGATCGAGGACGCCGACAAGCCGATCTTCATCGCGGTCCTCCCGGCGGACTTCCCCACCCAGAACCTCTTCCGCGAGCTGCGCACCGAGACCGGCGTCACCGGGTTGTACGGCGTGCGGCTCGGCGACCGGTTCGACGCCCGGGCCGACGGCAGCGTGCTGAGCCGGCAGGGCGTGTCCAACCTGGTCGGGTCGGTGCAGAGCGCCGGCGACGCCAAGGCCCAGCTGAACGACTTCGTCGACAGCGCCGTACGCAACATCGGCGGCGGCGCGCCCAACTCCTGGAACGACGGATCCGGCGAGGTCCCGGTCGGCGGTCTGATCACCGTCGGCGCGCTGGTGGCGGCCGGCGGAGCGGGAGCGTACGCGCTGTCCCGCCGCCGCAGGCTCCGCCACGAGGAGGAGCAGCGGGCCGCGCTGGAGAAGCTGCGGGTCGTCGTGGACGAGGACATCACCGCGTTCGGCGAGGAACTCGACCGTCTCGACTTCCACCCGGGCGAACCCGGCGCGGACGACGCGATGCGCGCGGACTACGAGCGCGCGCTGGACGCCTACGAGCAGTCCAAGTCGCACATGGCGGCCGCCGGCAAACCGGAGGACGTCCGGGCGGTGACCCAGGCCGTCGAGGACGGCCGGTTCGCGCTCGCCTCGCTGGCCGCCCGCCGTGAGGGCAGGCCGGTGCCGGAGCGCCGCCCGCCCTGCTTCTTCGACCCGCGCCACGGACCCTCCGTCGCCGACGCCCGGTGGACGCCGCCCGGCGGGACCGAGCGCGAGGTGCCGGTGTGCGCGGCCGACCGGGCACGCCTGGCCGACGGCCGGGACCCCGCCGTCCGCGAGGTCGACACCGAGTACGGCCGCCGTCCCTACTGGGAGGCCGGGCCCGCGTACGGCCCCTGGGCCGGCGGCTACTTCGGCGGCGGCCTGCTGCCCGGCCTGCTCGTCGGCACCCTGCTCGGCGGCGTGATGGCCGGCCCGGGCTACGCGGCCGACTACGGCTCCGGCTACGGGGACTTCGGCGGCGGCTACGGCGGCGGCGACGTCTCGGGCGCCGACTTCGACCCCGGTGACTTCGGGGGCG
Source organism: Streptomyces sp. CNH189 (assembly GCF_000527195.1). Lineage (NCBI taxonomy): Bacteria > Bacillati > Actinomycetota > Actinomycetes > Kitasatosporales > Streptomycetaceae > Streptomyces > Streptomyces sp. CNH189. The sequence continues at coordinate 5,389 of NZ_AZUS01000027.1, read as the reverse complement.
GGTTCGGCGGAGGCGGAGACTTCGGCGGCGGCGGCTTCGGTGGCGGCGGCGACTTCGGCGGCGGAGGGTTCTGACCGCTCACCGGTGCCGCCGGTGGTGTGCCCCCCACACAGCCCGCCGGTGGTGCCCGCACACGGCCCGCAGGTGGTGCCCGCACACGGCCCGCCGGTGGTGTCCGCACACGGCCCGCCGGTGGTGTCCGCACACGGCCCGCAGGTGGTGCCCGCACACGGCCCGCCCGTGGTGCCCGCACATAGCACGCCCGTGGTGCCCACACACAGCCCGCCGGTGGTGCCCGGACACGCGAGCGCCCGCCCTCCCGCACAGGGTGCCGGGGAGCGGGCGCGCTCGGGCGCGGGGTGCTGTCGACCGCCGCGAGGGGGCGTCACGCCTTGCGGATCGCCGAGATGTCGAAGTTCAGCTTGATCTTGTCCGACACCAGCACGCCGCCCGTCTCCAGGCCGGCGTTCCAGGTCAGGCCCCACTCGGAGCGCAGGATCTCGGTCCTGCCCTCGAAGCCGACGCGCTCGTTGCCGAACGGGTCCTTCGCGGCGCCGTTGAACTCCAGGTCGATGGTGATCGGCCGGGTGGTGCCGAGGATGCTCAGATCACCGGTGATCCGGTAGTCGTCGCCGCCCAGGGCCTCGGCCTTGGTGGAGCGGAACGTCATCGTCGGGAACTCGTCCGTCTTGAAGAAGTCCGCGCTCTTCAGGTGACCGTCACGGTCGGCGTTGCCCGTGTCGATGCTGTCCATCACCACGTCGAGCGTGGCGGTGGAGCGGCTCGGGTCCGAGCCGTCGAGCTGCAGGGTGCCGGTGAAGTCCTTGAAGCTGCCCTTCACGTTGGTGACCATCGCGTGGCGCGCCACGAAACCGATCGTGGTGTGCGCCGGGTCGATCGTGTACTCGCCGGTCAGCGCGGCGAGGTCAGGGCTCACCGCGGAGTCGGTGGCGCGGTTGTCGTTGTCCTTGCGGCCGAAGAGACCCATGGTGTTCCTCCTGAGGAGATCACGTTGAATGTTCAACTAACTCAACACGGCCCACCGTAGACCCATTCCCTTCAAAGTTCAACATCTTTTGGGGAAGGTGTCGTGATCCCTCGCTCGAACGAGTGATAGTGATCGGCCGGGCCCGCCTAGTCCGGCGTTCGGCGGGACGGAGCGCCCTGCGTCGCGCCCCGTGTGTGGACGTAGAGCTTGCGCCGGTCGCCCACGTCCAGCCGCTGGGGGAGCGGCAGTTCGTGACGCACCGGACGCGCGTGGTCGGCGAGCTGCCGGCGCGGGTTGTACACCTGGTTGAACTTCCACAGCATGCGGGCGAAGTTCGTCTGCCCGTGCGCCAGGTTGCGGGTCAGCACGCGCGCCGCCCCGAACGCCGTGCGCAGCCCCAGGTGCTTGCGGTTGATGACCGCCTGGGTGCGCACCAGCTCCTCGTAGAAGCGGTCCAGCGGCAGCGTGGTCGGCACCACCGCGTGCTGGATGTCGAACAGCCGGTAGTCGCGGGTGGTGAGGCGGCGCGACTCGGTGTGCCAGATCTCCGTCCCCGGGTACGGCGTCATCACCGTGAAGTGCACGATCTCGGGCACGGCCAGCGCGAACTCCCGCACCACCCGGAACCGCTCCTCGTCCCACGCCGGGTCCACGATCAGGTTGATGGCGACCCGGATGCCCATCCGGCGGGCCACCTCCAGCGCCTTCAGGTTCTCGTCGGGGCTGATTCGCTTGCGGTACAGGTCCAGCCCTTCGGCGTCGATCGCCTCCATGCCGAGGAACATGTACCGCAGCCCCAGCCGCGCCCAGCGCTCGAACACCTCGGGGTGACGCAGCAGCACGTCGGCGCGGGTCTCCAGGTAGTACTGCTTGCGGATGCCGCGCCGCTCCACCTCGGCCGCGATCGCGTTGCCGTGCTCGGGCCGGATGAACGCCACGTCGTCGACGATGAACACGTTCGGCTCGCGGATCCGCGCCAGGTCCTCCGCCGCCGCCTCGGGGGACGCCTTGCGGTAGCTGCGGCCGTAGAAGGTCCACGCCGAGCAGAACGAGCAGTCCCAGGGACAGCCGCGGGTGAACTCGATCGAGGCGCACGGGTCCAGCTCCCCGATGAAGTAGCGGCGCCTGCCGCGCATCAGGTCACGGGCCGGGAGCGGGGTGTCGATGCCGTGCAGCATCAGCGGGGCCGGGCCGCGCCCCGACGCCGTGACGACGCCCGGCACCCCGTCCACCCCGCCGTCCCGCACCGCCTCCAGCAGCGGTGCCACGACCGGCTCGCCCTCCCCGCGCACCACGGCGTCGACGGCTCCCCCCGCCTGCTCGACGACCTCCTCGGCGACGAAGGAGACGCTGTGGCCGCCGAGGAACACGAAGCAGCCCGGCACCTCCTCCTTCACCCGCTCCGCCAGCCGGATCGCCTCCGGGATGTTCGCCAGGTAGTTCAGCGAGATGCCGAGCGCCTCCGGACGGAACGCGCGCACCTCGTCGCGCAGCCGCCGCACGCTCAGCACCTGCAGATCGACCACCCGGACCTCGTGACCCGCCTCGCGCGCGGCACCGGCCACCCGCTCCAGACCCAGGGGTTCGAGCCGGAGGAAGATCTCGGAGTACATCAGGGCGCTGGGGTGGACGAGCAGCAGACGCATCAGAGGGACCTCGCCACGGAGCCTGGATCGGAGCTGGACGTCCCTTTCGTAACCCGGCACGGCGCGGCGCGTACTGCCCGTACGCCCGCATGGCCGCACCCGGCGGCCCGCAGGAGTGGTCCTGGGGCGTGGCGCACGGGACCGGCGACCGCCCGCGTCCCGCCCGGCTCACGGGCGGCCGCTCGCACCGGCGGGGCGCCGCCGCGGCTGCCGCGAACGGGCCGCTGCGCTGGCAGGCGCACCGGACCGGGGGTGTCCTGGATGGCGAGGCCCGCAGCGACAGCGCATGGGAGACCGACTCGTGACCACCACCGGCTCCGATTCCACCTACGACCCCCCGGCGGATCCCGCCGCCTCCGCCGTCCCCACCGGGGCGGCGGCCCCCGGACAGGGCCCGCCCCCCACGGACCGGCGGGTCGCCCTTGTCACCGGCGCGTCCTCGGGCATCGGCGCGGCCACCGCCCGGCGCTTCGCCGCAGGCGGCTGGCATCTGCTGCTCAGCGGGCGCGACCGGAGACGGCTGGAAGAGACGGCCTCGGGCACGTCCGCCGTCCTCCTGCCCGCCGACCTCGCCGCCCCGGACGGGGCGAAGATGCTGGCCGAGGCCGCCCTGCGGGAGGCGGGACGCGTCGACCTGCTGATCGCCGGGGCGGGCATCGGCTGGGCGGGGCCCTTCCTGACCATGCCGCACACCGACATCGACCGGGTGCTCTTCCTCGACCTCAACGCCACCCTCCACCTGGTCCGCGAGGTGCTGCCCGCCATGGTCGCCTCGGGTGGCGGCCGGGTGGTGCTGGTCGGGTCGGTGGCCGGCACGGTGGGCGTGCGCGAGGAGGCGGTGTACTCCGCCGCCAAGGCCGGACTGGCCGCCTTCGCCGAGGCGCTCCGGCAGGAACTGCGCGGCACAGGCGTGGGGGTCACGCTGATCGTGCCCGGGCCCGTCGAGACCGGCTTCTTCGCCCGCCGGGGCCGGCCGTACCACCGCTCCCGGCCACGCCCCACCTCGCCCGGCCGGGTCGCGGCCGCCGTGTGGGACGCGGTCGGCGAGGCCCGCGACGACACCTACATCCCGTCCTGGCTCACCCTCCCCGCCCGGGTCCGCGCCCTCACCCCCGGCCTCTACCGCAAACTGCTCAACCGCTTCGGCTGACCCCGCCCACGGCCCGGCCCGGTGCCCGCGGGCGTGTCCCCGGCTGCCCGGCCGGGCAGGGGCCCCGCGTCCCGGCGCGGAGTGCGGCGACGTGACACGGGGACGGCGGCCGGGACCCGGCCGGGACGACCCGTACGACACGCTGCGGCGGCGCCGGACGGATCTCACGCTCGGCACCGGCTACGACCCGGCCGCCGATCCGTACGCTTCCCGGCCCGCCGCCACCGGGGCACACGCCCGCGCCCTCCGGGCGGCCACGGACCCAGCCCCCGGGTCCCTCCGGCCCGGCTGCCCCTTCGACCCGCCTTCCGGCATCACCGGCACCTGCGCGCGCCTGCGGACCACGACCCTCGCCTGCGTGCGGCACGGCACCGGCGACCCCGCGACGACGGAGGACGTTGACGTCCCGCGCGGCCCCGACCACCTGACGGCCACCGCCTCCCACCCGGGCAGCACGCCCCACGGCAACTGGTGGGAGTGGCGGATCGGCACCCCTCGGCTGCTCACCGACATCCTCGCCGCCGCTCAGCGCCCGCGGGCCCGACGTGGCCGACCTGGCCGGGCTGCGCGCGATCGCCGCCTGGCCCGCGTCCGCCGCGCCCGCGCCCGTGGGGCACCGCCCTGTTCGCCGCGATGGACCGGGGCCGTACACCGCCGGCCCCGGTTCACCGCGTGCATCGCCAAGGCGAGCGACCGCATCGCCCACCACGAGTGCGGCAACGGCGAGAACCCGCGCGGCCGGCACACCGGCGCCGGAATGCTGACCTGGTGGGCGGCGGGCCGCGGCGACCAGTACACGGACTGGTTCTGGCCCACGGTCGACCCGTACCGCCTGCCCGGCACCACCGCCTCCCGCCCGGCCGGTGTGCTCCTGCGCCGTCAAGGGCGTACTGTCACCCTCGGCGTGAGCGAGCCGACCCGAACGGGCGAACCGGTGGAGGTCGATTGGGATCACCCGGTGAGGGAGGTGCGCAAGGCTCCCTAGTCCGTGGAAATCCTGGCCACCGGACCTCGGTTGCGGCACCCGCGTCACTCCGAGGGAGGCATGTGCGACGCCCACATGTGAGGCGGCTCTCAGCTGACGGCTTTGTACGACCCCCACAAGCGCGAGGGCCTCTGAGCAGTCGGAACGCCTGCACGACCCGAAGGTTCTGTTCAGTGCTACCAGGAAAACGACCCGGAGACTGTGAGGAGTCGACGGCTCGCAAAGAGCGGTGTGCTTCGTAAGGTCACTACATGACCGTTTTGGATGAGGCGCCGGGTGAGCCGACCGACGCGCGCGGACGCGTGGCCGAACTGCACGAGATCCGTGCCCAGGCACTGGCCGGCCCGAGCGAGAAGGCGACCCGGGCGCAGCATGCCAAGGGCAAGCTGACCGCGCGGGAGCGCATCGAACTGCTGCTGGACGCGGGTTCGTTCCGTGAGGTGGAGCAGTTGCGGCGGCACCGGGCGACCGGTTTCGGTCTGGAGGAGAAGAAGCCGTACACCGATGGTGTGATCACCGGCTGGGGGACGGTGGAGGGGCGGACGGTCTTCGTCTACGCGCATGACTTCCGGATCTTCGGCGGTGCGCTGGGGGAGGCGCACGCCACGAAGATCCACAAG